>JAQUNZ010000027.1 GCA_028717345.1 Candidatus Methanoperedens sp. | reverse complement strand
ATATTTATGAGATAAAAACAATAGCTACTGATGGTGTCTGAGAATATTATGTTCCAAAACATAACATCACACTCAGACACCGATCAACTTATTAAAATTCACCAACACGAATTGAAACGGTCACGTATTTATGAAGGAATACCAGATATCGGAAAAGTCTTTTTTATATTATTAAGAATCTCTCATAATGTTTTCCCAAAAGTTCTTTGTTCAATTACATTATCAAAACCAAAAAAATCTCCAATTCATCATATAACCCTAAAAATGGAAAATAAATATCAAATGCATATGTCTGCAACAAGAAATACGGAAGGAGATAAACAAAAAATATTCCCTACTGCTACTCTAAGATTAAAAAATGACTATGGGATTCACATTGGAACTTTTATCGTTGATAGTGCTGATGTATTAGATTCAGGAGGCATCGTTTCTAGAAATCTATCAAGAATACCTCAAAGTATTGATGTGATAAATAAAATCACCAAATCTGTAAATGAATGGCATCCTATTATAGAACTTCCCCAGGAGTTGAAATGGACAAAGGGAAATAGACTTGAAATAAGTTTTATATTGACGAATGATACTTTAAAAGATGTTGCCTATCCAACTGGGAGGCTGATAAAACCTCCAGATGAGTTTTTGGAAAGACTGGTCCCAATAAAATTGCATGAAGGAATTTATATTTTAATGAAAATCTCAATATTTCCGGGTCAAACGGATCAATCATTTAAGTGGGTAACAGTGCCAATACGCTAAATAGAGGGAACTATTCAAAATATGATGATTAACATATAGCCTGCATAATATTTTGCCATTCCAAAGATACTATCCCTTTATCCTCTTCAGCCTGAAGGTATTCTCTCGCTCCATTTCCTCAAGCCTCAGCACGATAAAGTCCTTCGCATCAGAAAGCTCAGGTATCACCTTGAACTCAAGCGCATTAACCCTGCGCTTTGTCTTCTCTATATCCTCAAGCAGTTTCTTCATGGTGGTCTCGATCTCTGCCGCAAGGATGATCTTCTCAACAAGTATCTCATAGGTATCCACCGCCTCATCAATGCGCGAGCTTGTTCCTATGATGCCGTACCCATGTTGATCAAGATTCTTGTGAACGCTTGAAGCTTCGATCTTTGGAACAACGACACCCATTACGTTCTTGCTGACAAGTTTAAGGGTTGGTGTATCCTTGAGCGCAAAGGCTGTGGATTTAACCACAACCAAGCCTTCCACAGACTTCGCGATAGCCAGTTTCTGTGATGCAACAGCGAACTGTTTTTCCAACTCTGCCCTTACATCCTTTGCTTTCTCAAGTATCTCGAATAATTCAAGTATCAGCCCGTCGCGCTTCATTTTCAGAAGTTTGTGCCCGCTCTGGCTAAGCTTGATCTTCTTCTTGAGCTCGATAAGCTCAGAACGCGTGGGCTTGATATTGTCCTTTATTGCCATACTACTCTTTCTTTGCCTTATGGGCAGGATGATATTTCTGGATGTACTTGTTATCGATCCTTGTAAGCTGCGCCTCTGGCAGTGTTGCGAGAAGTTCCCAGCCAAGGTCAAGTGTGGTCTCAATGTCCCTGTTCTCATCCACACCCTGCCGGACGAACCTGTCCTCGAACATGTCTGCGAACTCAAGGAATTTCTTGTCCCTGTCAGATAAAGCATCCTTTCCAACGATCGCAACAAGACCCCTCAGGTCTTTTCCTTCTGCATACGCCGCATATAACTGGTCAGAGACCGCTTTGTGATCTTCCCTTGTCCTTGTAGCTCCGATACCTGAGTTCATAAGTCTTGAGAGTGACGGAAGCACGTTGACTGGTGGATAAATGCCTTTCCTGTGCAGTTCCCTTGAAATAACGATCTGACCTTCTGTGATATATCCTGAAAGGTCGGGTATGGGATGCGTGATATCATCACCAGGCATTGATAAGATCGAGAACTGGGTCACTGATCCCTTTCGTCCTTTGACTACACCTGCACGTTCATAAAGCGAAGCAAGGTCAGTGTACATGTATCCAGGGTAGCCGCGCCTTCCTGGCACTTCTTCCCTTGCAGCGCCCATCTGACGCAGCGCTTCGCAGTAGTTAGTGATATCTGTAAGAATAACGAGAACATGCATATCGTGTTCGTATGCAAGGTATTCAGCCGCCGTGAGTGCAAGTCTGGGTGTGATAAGCCTCTCTACAGCCGGATCATTTGCAAGATTAAGGAACACCACTGCCCGCTCAAGAGCGCCAGTGCGTTCAAAGTCGCGCATGAAATACTGCGCTTCCTCATTGGTGATACCCATTGCTGCGAAAACCACTGCGAACTGCTCCTGTGAGCCTCGCACTTTAGCCTGCCTTGCTATCTGAAGCGCTATTTCGTTGTGCGGAAGACCTGAACCTGAGAAAATAGGAAGTTTCTGACCGCGAACGAGCGTGTTCATTCCATCGATAGTAGATATGCCTGTCTGGATGAATTCCTTTGGGGGAAGACGCGCGTACGGATTGATCGCAGCGCCAGTGATATCAAGCCTGTCCTCAGGAACGATGCGGGGTCCGTCGTCAAGGGGTTCGCCTGATCCTGAAAGTATCCTTCCGAGCAGGTTTTTCGAGACCGGGAGTTTGATGGTCTCGCCTGTGAACTTAACCCTTGAGTCCCTGTTAAGTCCGCCAGCGCCTTCGAAAACCTGGACAACTACTATGTCTTCGGAGGTATCAAGTACCTGTCCTCTCTTGGTTGAGCCGTCAGGGAGTGTGATATTGACAAGTTCGTTATATCCTACAGGTTCTGTCTTTTCAACAAAGATAAGCGGTCCTGCGATCTCTCTTATTGTCTTGTATTCTTTTGTCATGTTTACTTGCCCCCGAGCTTCTTGAACTCTTCATCCATGCTCTTTAAAATAACGCCAAGCGCCGCGTCAAAGTTTTTCTCGAATTTGACTTTTGCAAGGTCGTCCTTTGATTTTGATTTCATTATGTCTTCAATAGCAGCGCCGCCTTCAAGCGAGGACTGCGCCCTGCTGCCCCATGTGGTGATGGCTTTGAGCAGCTTGAATTGCTTATCCATGGGACAGAAAGTGTCAACCTCATGATACGCGTTCTGCTGCAGGAAATATTCCCTTATCATTCGGGTTATTTCAAGAGTGAGCTGCTGGTCTTCGGGTAGTGCGTCCGAGCCGACGAGCTGGACAATCTCCTGGAGTTCAGCTTCTTTCTGCAGAAGCTCCATTGCATCGTCCCTGAGTTTTTGCCATTCAGGGGAAACGTTCTCTTTATACCAGTCTACAAGCACTTTCGTGTATAATGAATAGCTGTTGAGCCAGTTAATAGCCGGGAAGTGTCTTCTCTGCGCAAGCTTGGCATCAAGAGCCCAGAACACTTTAACGATACGCAGCGTGTTTTGCGTAACTGGTTCTGAGAAGTCACCGCCGGGGGGTGAAACTGCGCCTATGACGGTGATCGAGCCTTCTTTACCGCAAAGCCCCATAACCCTGCCTGAGCGCTCGTAGAATTCTGACAATCTTGCTGAAAGATAAGCCGGATATCCTTCTTCACCAGGCATCTCTTCAAGCCTTGATGAAATCTCTCTCATTGCTTCTGCCCATCTTGAAGTTGAGTCTGCCATCAGTGATACGTCATAACCCATATCGCGGTAATACTCTGCAATTGTAATTCCTGTATAAACCGATGCTTCCCTTGCTGCAACAGGCATGTTGGAAGTATTTGCGATAAGCACTGTCCTTTCCATCAATGGTCTTCCTGTCTTGGGATCTTCGAGTTCAGGAAATTCGTTAAGAACATCAGCCATTTCGTTTCCGCGCTCACCGCATCCGATATAAACCACAATCTCTGTATCGCTCCACTTTGCAAGCTGCTGCTGCGTAACTGTCTTGCCGCTGCCAAAAGGACCGGGGATTGCGGCAGTTCCTCCTTTTGCCACAGGGAACAAACCATCAAGTATCCTCTGACCTGTGACCAGCGGTTTGTTCGGCGTGAGCTTCTTAGCGACAGGTCTTGGTTTCCTGACCGGCCACTTCTGCATCATCGTGAGTTTCTTCCCGCCTGAAAGTGTGCAAACGACCTCGTCAACTTTGAACTTGCCTTTCTTTATTTCCTCGACCGTGCCTGATACATCTGGAGGCACCATTATCCTGTGCTCGATGTTCTGGGTTTCCTGGACTGTGCCTATTATGTCGCCGCCTTTTACTTTATCCCCTTTCTTTGCTGTGGGGACAAAATCCCACTGCTTTTCACGGGAGAGACCATCTGCGAAGACGCCGCGTTTTATAAAGTCGCCCATTGTGGTTTTCAAAACAGGAAGAGGTCGCTGGATGCCGTCATAAATACTCTCAAGAAGACCCGGACCAAGTTCCACAGAAAGAGGCATACCTGTGTTCTCCACAGGTTCACCCGGTTTAATACCTGAGGTCTCTTCATAGACCTGTACTGTGGATTTGTCGCCTTCAATTCCAATTACCTCACCCATCAATCCTTCGTTTCCTACCTTGACCACGTCGTACATTCTGGTATTTAAACCGCTTATGATGACAACTGGTCCAGAAATTCTATAAATTTTACCGTTAGTTTTCATGTTACAAGACACCTTCTATGTCCCTGGAATGAATTCCGGGGGATTTTTGTCCCAGTACTTGAATACGGGGTTTATCAAAATTATTTCCAAAGATCTACACCTACCGCCTGTTTTATTTTATCCCTGAGATTTGTGCTTTCTCCTTTTCCACCTATGGCGATTACAGTTGGCTCAACTGAATCGTCAAGGGTTTTTTGCATGTGTACTGATAATTTTTTTAGATCATCATTGTGCATCACGAGAATTCCAACCGTCTTATCATTAAGTACGGTCTGTATCCTCGCTTCCAATTCTGCCTGTGCGGCTTCGTACGTTTTTCGAATGCCTGCAAGCCTGAACCCAAGCACGAAATCACTGTTCCCTATGACTGCTATCTCCATCTACATCACCAGGTGGGCTTTAATAATGTCATCAGGAAGAGAAGTCTCTTTTCCGCGCACGATAATTCTCACATTATCCACTTCGATCTTCTTGCTAAGGATATAATCAAGGATCGGCAGGATGGAAAGCGGATAATAGTACGATATTCTGGAAGCGTATGTAAGTCCATATTTATCAAGCCTCATCTCAATATCCCTCAGAGAGGTCAGTTCCCCGCTGATATCTGATATCGCATTCCAGTAGGAATACTCTTCAAGAGCCCGCACGAAATCACCCATGGAAAGTGAAGCCAGTCTGACAAAGTCGCTTTCTTTGAGTTCCATGCCGCCAGGTATGAGATTCTTGATAATTTCATCGCGTTCCATACCAGCGCGCTTCATCCTGAAAAGCATCTTCAGGTTCTTGAGGTCGATCTCAGTTTTCAGGAATTTCAGGAACAATTTATTCCCTGTCGAAGTCACCGCATTGATCAGGTTAGAATAATACAAAAGGTCAAGGGCGTTCTCGATCCGGGCAAGATCTCCCCTGTATCCTTCAAGCGCCTTATAGTAGGGCGTCTTAGCAAAAGATGCTATTACGCCTTCTATAGTTCCTATTTTAACTATTTCTGTAATGTCCCTGTACTTCAGTTGACCGCCTGATACTACGTCCTCAAGAATTTCATCTTCGCTTACCCCTGAGAATTTCCCTCTAAGGATGGTCTTGATATTCCATATATCCCATGAGCGCAGATATTCGGTTATCAGATAATTTGCTTCGTCCTGCGACACCTCTATCAGTTTGCGGTATGTCAGGGCAAGGTTCTGGTTAAGGGCGTGTTCTATCAGGTCAGTACCTCTATATTTTTTCCCGAGTTCATCAACATCTTTCTTATACCCGGATTCCTCGATATATCGGGTTATCTCAGGGATCTCCATGTTGAGGAATTTTGGATACATTTCCCTCGGGATGAGTTTGCTTTTCATAGCCCGGACCCGGGCTACGATGTATGCATATTTGATATTGTTTGAAACGCCCATATCTTTTTTCACCCGAACAGGATATCAGAGACCTGTTTTAATGACTTTTCAGTTACATCTTTCAAAATGATCTCGTACCTGAAATCCAGATATTCAGTTCCTGTCTCGTTTTCAATGATCACGCCGCCGATGCTGTCAATATTTCCCGCATGTTTAAGTTTAGTGAGTTTTTTGACCGCATCCTTATCTTTCTCAGCCGAGTATATCCTGGAATTATTTGCCTGGTTCTTATCGATAATCGATTTGAGAAGCTTCTGGTTCTTATCAGCCGGAAGTTTACTTATGGTTTCTTTTGCCTTATCGTTCACCTCATCAAGAAGCTCCTTTCGTGCATTGAGCATCGCCCTCTTGACCTCAAGAGCAGCGCCAGACATCTCCTGCGTCCTGATCCTTTCGATCTCTTTCTTTGCGGCTTCCTGCTGTGCAGCTTTGATCTTTGCTGCCTGTGATCTTGCTTCCGCAGTTATTCTTGATACTTCCGCGGCAGTTTCTTTTTCTATCCTGTCAGCTTCAGCCTTGCCTTTGGCTTTTATTTCTTCAACTATCGCATCGAGTCCCATATCTGTTCACTTTTTTATTAGGCGCCGAATACGAATAACAATATAAGCGCTACTACAAGACCGAAGATCGCGATAGATTCAGGAATGACCGTCATCAACAGACCTTTACCGAAGAATTTCTCATCTTCAGCCATGGCGCCAACTGCTGCGGCGCCGATCGCCTGTTCGCCCATGCCTGCGCCTATTCCTGCAAGTCCTACTGCTATTCCTGCACCGATTGCTATAAATCCTGCATCTACTACCATATTTTTTTATTCCTCCGTATATTTTCTATTATAACCAAAGGGAGCGTACTTCATGCCCCCCCCTTCATAAAACTTAGTGAAGAATTCAACGTACTGTAACCTCAATGAATGAAGTCCGGGTCCGAGAATCCCAAGTAGAAGGTTTATCAAATGTCCTATGAAAAGAATTACGACCCCGATAAGAGCAAGCACAACCCCGCCGCCGAGCCAGACATGATCCGGTTTTATGAAAAGGTTCATAGACAGTGTATTTACCGCAAGAGCAATGCCTGCCGAAGATAATCCTATTGCAAGTATCCTTGAGTATGAAAGCACATTTGACAGGATCGTCGGGATCTCAAGTATTGAGATAAATCCCTCACCTTTAATGAGTAATACGATCCCAGCTAATGTCACTATGATCCCCGCCATGAATATCGGGTCACCTGAAGGCACTCCATTCCTGGACATCATTGAAGGCATAAGTTTTGCGATTGCTGCGACGCCGCCTAATAGTATCATTATCCAGCTTCCTTTTGCATAGATAGCATGCTTAATATCATGTTCCACAGCTTTGTTCCTGAAACCGATGATCAAGCCAGTCAGTATATGGAGTATGCCAATAATAAGCGTCACCACCAGCATCTGCTGGACAGACCCGAGTCTATGAACTGGCAGTTGAAGCCCTCCGATCGCAGGTCCTGCACCCAGTATTCCTGTCTCATGTTCCACATTGAAAACAGGGAAACCAAAGAACTCTCCATATATTACTCCTAATAAGATCGATAAAACTCCTGATAAAAGAAGTATCATTCCAAGACCATTCAGCGCCCCGGTCTTGAACTTGTTCCTGATCACCATAGCCATTCCTGTCACAATGATACCATAACCGATATCTCCAAGCATGATAGCATAAAAAAGCGGGTATGTGAAAAATAAGAATAAAGCCGGATCGATCTCTTTATACTTGGGTATTGCAAACGTTTCTACCAGGAGTTCGAATGGTTTTGCCGGGCCCAGATTATCAAGTTCGATAGGTATTTCTTCTTCTTTTACTTCCTCTTCGAGCTTTATCAGCTGAACAAGCCCTTTCGAACTTTTCGCCAGTCCGGATTCAAGTTCTGCGAATTTCTTGGTCGGCACCCAGCCATCAATGATAAAAGCGTTAGGACTTGTGGCAAAACGCAGCGGGGCTTCAGCCTTCTGTGTCTCCATTGAGAGATATTCGTCAGCTGCCAGTATGAATTCGGAGTATTCTTTCTTTAATCCATCAAGTTCAGACTGAATGTTTGTCTCTTTCTCTTTGAGGGCGTAAACATCTTTTGTGAGTTCATCTAGAAGAACAGCGGGATTGCCCTTAAGATCCGGGACTTTTAGTTCAACATACGAATGCTCTTCCTGAAAAAGCTTCTGAACCTGTTCCTCGAATACCTTCGGGACAAATAGGGCAAAGACCTTTCTTTTATCATGCTCGCCTGTGAACAGTTCATAGTTCCCGGTTATCCCCGATACTTTATTTTCAATATCATTAGCGATAAATCCTGTATAGACTTTTACTGTCTCATACCCGTGATATAATTCAAGTGATAATGGCAGTCCTGTAAAAGGTTTGACCGCTGATAACAGATCTTTTTTCTCTTTTATCTTGAACTCAAGGTTTCTCAACTCGTCGGTTCGGACAGATACCTCTTTATGAATATTGACGATCTTTTCATCGATCTGTGATGGTAATTGTTGTGCGCTCTGTTTTGAAGTTGGATCTTTTTCAGCAACTCTGAGCTGGTTTGCTATTGTCCTGAGAGAAAGAAGATGCTCAGAGTGTTTCGATGCGGATTTTAATGGTCTTCCGATCTTGAAATCTGCGCTTTCTTCTATATAATCGGTAATATGAAGGACGTTCAATTTATGAAGAACTGAAATTGTCGGCTCTAAGGCATCCTTCGTGCCTGCGATCACGACCTTTGTCATCACCGTGGGTTTAAGCATCCGTTGCCCTCTCGAACTCGGTTAGAATAAATGTAACTGCTTTATCAATGTTCTTTTTTGCCTTGTTTTTTATATCAAGCGCGTCAGAAACACCTTTCTGAACTATTTTCTCCCTTTCCCCTTTGATGACCTTCTTTGCTTCATTTATTTCGGAATCAGCGCCTGACCTGGCATCTTCTTCAGCTTTCCTGACGATCTCCCTTGATTGCGCCGCAGCATCGGATATTTTTCTGTTCTTTGATTCGTTCGCTTTTGCAACTGTTGCTTTTGCTTCTTCCTCTGCCTTTTTTATCTCGGATAAAATTTCAGCTCTTGTCATTGCATTCCTCTAATTATAAAATAATAATAAGTTCCGTTTTGACCACTTCACATAAGAGACCAAATACATAAATCATTCGCTTTTGACTGATATGGCTGATGCTTATTTTTAATGATAAATCATTTTAATTTAAGCTGTGTTAGAACTCAAAACTTAAAAGTTCAGATACATCCTCTTCCATTGCCCTTTTATTCAGGTAATCCATATCCATTTTACTTTTATAAGATGCAAAGAGCATTCTGGCGTGTTCACAATCGTACTCGGATTTCCAGAACTTACATCCGCACAAACGGTCTATTATCAAATCTTCAATACATATCACTTTAATTTTCTTACCATTATATTCAAAAACGACGCTTCTTTCACCATGCAGGGTATCTGACGGAATTTCAATGTATATCAGTCCCTTATGGAAATGCCTGCCTTCGCGCTTGAAGTCCTGACTCTCAAGAATTGGAGCGATCCTGGAAATATCTCCAATGAGATCGAGGTCAAGGCTCGTGGCGCGACCTCTCGTGTATAGCTCTACAGCAGAACCGCCGACCAGAACTGGTTTCTTATCGTCCGGAAAACGTGAGCTTAGGTCTGCCAAGAAATCGAATTTATTGCTCAATCGTCTTCCCAAGGCAGGATCCTCACAATTTTATTATTTTCATCAAATACTACACCCTCTTCTACAGCTTCAACTGCCATTTCACAGAATATCTTTATCTTTGCAGGGTCTCTTGGTCTTCTGCGGATCAATCCATCAGTCTTGTCAATTTTTCCGGGTTTCATTATATTTAATTATCTTTTACTATCATTTAAGACTTATGCCGCTGCAAATTATCATAATACATTCGCGATCGTCATAAATATACCAGAAAGAAGAGGTATCAAAAGGTTATCATCCACAGGTTTTCCCTGAACCCGAATGGGCACTGCATCACCCAGCGTTGCACCCAGCGCCCCGGCTACATACGAAAAGAATGAAATATATTTCATATCCTGGGCTAATGGTGAACTAACCATAATGAATCCGATAATTACACATACTGCAAACATCACTGAAACAATTGGCAGCGGCTTGATCGTGAATTTTTTCATGGAATGCCTGACGTTACCCTCATTCAATAAAGCCCCTGAAAGACCGGATGCAGTATCACCCAGCGACAGCATAAGGATCGCGGCGATTGCAATGGTTTTTTCGAAAAAAATAACAGAAATAAGGGCAGCGATCTGGAAGTATATATACGCGCCCACCTGTTCTTTTTCATGGGGTCGCAATAGTATTTCAGGGAGCCTTATATTTCCTTTTAGCCTCTGCCATTCTACAAAGAGAAGAACTGCATTGATGATAGCAAGTCCAATAAGCGCGGTTTGTTTATCAACAAAATAATAGGCTATCGCGATTAGAGAACCCGCTGCATGCACAGCTTTTCGGCGCAATTCAGTTAAGAACAGCCCGGACAAGATTACACTTTCCTTCCAGCCTCATCAAATGATTTTCCCCTGTATATCATATCATATATATTCTCTTCAATACCATCCATACTTGCACGCACCTGCTTCATTGAATCCCTGTCCCTTATCGTGACAGTTCCGTCTTCAATCGTCTGGTAATCTACAGTAATAGAATACGGTGTACCTATCTCATCATTTCGCCTGTATCTTCTTCCAATGGTGCCTGAATCGTCAAACGCCACAAGTATCCCTGCTTTTCGAAGAGCTTTTACTATTTTGTTCGCCGGATCGATCAGTTCTTCGCGCGTAAGCAGAGGAAGTACAGCAGCCTGGACTGGCGCAACTTCAGGAGGAAGCCGCAGAACTATCCTTTTTTCCTCTTCTTCTCCTTCTTCAGCTTTTGCCTCTTCTTCAAAATAAGAGTGCTCAAGAAGTGAATATGTTATCCTGTCTATCCCGAACGAGGGCTCGATCACATGCGGAATAATAGTTTCACCGTGAACTTCTTCAGAGATATTTTCAAATGAAACTGCTTCCTTATCCACCTGTATCACTTCACCTTCGACAACAACTTCAATGGTATCACCTAACAGGTCTTCAGATTTCAATAACTTCAGCGCATTCGCTATCTTTCCTGCTTTTCCTTTGAATAGAGGTCCAAGGACACCCATGTTTGGTTTTACAGCAAATCGCTCGACCTTTATTGGTTTATCGTAGGACACATAAACATTCAGTTCAGTTTCGCTCTGCTTTGCATGTGCTTTCAGGTCGTAATCTGTCCTGTCCGCGATACCCACGACTTCTACCCATCCGAACCTGTCGCTTTGAATCTCAGCATCCCAGCAGTCTGCGGCATAATGCGCCATCTCGTCCTTCATGTGCTGGCGGAACCGCAATTTCTCTGGCAACACGCCAACGCGAATGAGGAACTGATACGTCCTTGCAAGGCAGTATCCCAGGAACTGGTGTGCTATTATCCCGTTTTGCACAGCATCGCCAATGCTCATCTTTTCAGAACTGCCACGCTCCTGCCCTTCCTGCGAGTACAGGACAAGTATGATATCTGATATTTCCCCGAATTTTGGATGTGTCTTATCCCTGGGGTCGATAAATATCTCAGCTTCTGCCTGCGTGAACTCGCGAAGGCGTATCACGCCCTGGCGGGGTGATATCTCGTTGCGGTAGGCTTTTCCTATCTGCGTCGCGCCAAAGGGAAGGCGGTCGCGGTAGAACTTCAGGAGGCGCGGGAAGTCCACGAACATACCCTGTGCTGTCTCAGGGCGAAGATATCCTGCCCTTTTTCCGCCAGGTCCAATGGATGTCTTAAACATGAGATTGAATTCATAGACATTACCCAGTTTCCCCCCGCACTCAGGACATTTAATATTGTTCTTTCCAATTACTTCTGTGAGGTCGTCTGCGCTCAGCGTGTCCGGGTTATCCACAACATCACCCACCAGATGATCAGCCCTGAAAGCCTCGTTGCATTTCTGGCATTCTGTCAGCGGGTCTGAGAATCCACCCACATGTCCTGATGCGATGAATATATCCTCTATGCCTATCGTTGGCGCTTCTATCTCATAATACTCCTCATTGATCACAAATATGTCGCGCCAGATGTTCTCAACCCTGCGTTTTAGCATTGCGCCAAGAGGGCCGTAATCATAAAAACCAGCAGTTCCGCCGTATAATTCAAACGAGTTCCATAAGAAACCGCGGCGCTTTGCAAGTTCTATTACCTGTTCGTATTTGTCTGCCATGTGGGCTTAATACATGTTTTTGTATTTATTAACTTTTCACCGACACGCGCAAATACGTTTAAAATACAGAAACTATGATAAAACCAAAACATTTAAAACATAATAAGCACTATTTAATAGAAGGGTGATACATCTAATGAACGAAAAAGATACAAAAGTGCCTGTTTATCTGGCAATAGTACTTGCCGTAATACTTGTTGCGGCTGCCGGTTACTATGTTTTAGGTGGTAAGTCCGGGGAAACCCCGGGAGAAGTCGGGAAGACTCCTATCGCAACACCTGAAATAACTCCCCCTGCCGCCGCGCATCCAGGAGGAACGCCATCAGTGAGCGCACCATCTGCCACTGCACCCCCGCAAACATCGGTCGCCACAATAAAATGCGAATTATGCCATACAGATGCCCAGAATCTTGTTCCGCATCTGAATGGTGGAAAATTATGTATCAACTGCCACGGCAGCCAGGTACATAGCATACACATCGGATCAGGTACGATCGATCTGAAATGCGACAGTTGCCATGGATTCCCGCCCAAGATCCCAACAGTTGAGAAGGGGGAAGGACCAGGTCATTTCTCAGTCTGCGAGCAATGCCATGCAGCGCCTCCAGACAATCTTAAACCCAGCAACGGTAACCTGGTAATAATACATCTGTCAAGAGCAAAGTACTGCACTAACTGCCACGGAACTGATGTCGCAGTGATACATGCAGCAGCTCTTGGAAATAAAACGGCAAAATAAAAGGGTCTGACCCTTTTATTTTTTTTCTTTTCTGGAGAGGCATGACTGAAAAGCTTAACCCTGGCGACAGATTGTTCGTAGGCGTTATTCTGTCCATTGTTGGGCTTGTAGGGCTTGTGCTTGTTTACAGATCGCTTGATTACAGTATCATTATAGGGGATGTGAAGGGTCCACATTCCTTCAGCGGAGGGGGAATGTCCCTGCTGTCTATGATAATCGTTATTCTTTTTATTGCTGTTACTTTGCTTGGTATCTATGTAATTTATTATACTATCAAAAAAGATGAGAGTATCAAGAAAGACGAGAGAAACAAGAATGACATCCTTTAAAACATTCGCTCAGGTTTGCGAGAAATTAGAAGGGATATCAAGTTCTCTTGAAATGACCTCGGTGGTGGCGTCATTCCTTAAGGAAGTGGATGACAGAGAACTTGAGATCGCAACCCGTTTTATCATGGGAAATGTGTTCCCTGTGTGGACTGAAAAAGAGCTCGGGATCGGGACTGGTCTGTTATATGCAGCGATCGCAAAAACATCATCCCTGCCGGTAAGAAGCATTGAAGAACTGGTAAAGGAGACCGGGGATGTTGGAAAGACTGCAGAAAAAGCAATAGCAAATCGAAAAGGTCATTTTGATCTTTTTTCAGAAGAAGAGCTTTCCATCCAGGATGTTTTTTCAAGGTTCCTGAAAATCGCAGATCTTTCAGGCAAGGGATCACAGGATGCAAAAATCAAGAACCTCCAGTATCTTTTTGGCGCATCAAAACCTGGTGAGACAAAATACATTGCGCGCCTTGCGGTTGAAGAACTGCGCATCGGGGTCGGAGAAGGAATCGTCAGGAATGCCATATCTGAGGCATATGACGTTCCATCTGAACTTGTTGAACGGGGTTACATGCTTGTTAACGATTATGGTCTTGTCGCATATACTGCAAAAAAAGAAGGTGCGACAGGTCTTCTTAAACTCAGTGTCGCGATCGGAATTCCGATAAAACTGATGCTTGCCCAGGTCGCAGAAGGGATTAATGAAGCTGTAACTGAAATGGATAACGTGGCAGTGGAATGGAAGTTCGACGGGGCGCGAGTCCAGATACACAAGGACAGGAACAAAGTTACAATATATTCACGCCGTCTTGAGAATGTAACATATTCATTACCCGATATTGTAAGGTCAGTAAAGACTTTTGTAAAAGCAGATACAGCGATCCTTGACGGTGAGTGTGTGGCTCTTGACCCTGATAAAAGACCATTGCCGTTCCAGGAGATCCTGAAACGCTTCAGGCGAAAATATGATGTGACAGTAACAGCAATTGAGATCCCCCTCTCGCTAAACCTGTTTGACTTATTATTCCTTAATGGGGAAAGCCTGATAGACACAGAGCTTATTAATCGCAGGAAAAAACTGGAAGAGATATGTGATAAAAGCATTGTCGCCAGCCAGATAATAACAGACAGCGCTGCACAAATTGGGATAATTTATAAAGAAGCGCTTGCGGCAGGGCATGAAGGTGTAATGTTGAAAAATCCCGGGTCGCTTTACACGCCTGGAAAACGGGGAAAGAACTGGTTAAAATTAAAACCGATCATGGACACGCTTGACCTTGTGGTGGTCGGTGGCGAATGGGGCGAAGGCAGAAGGACATCTTATATCGGTTCTTATTTGATGGCATGCCGCGACCCTGATACAAACAGGCTGCTCACTATAGGGCGGGTCGCGACAGGCATTACGGATGAAAAACTGGGGGAACTTACAGATATTTTCAAAGACATTGTAATTCTGGAAAACGGTATCCATGTGGAGTTTGAGCCTAAGATAGTATTTGAGGTGGCATTTGAGGAGATCCAAAAAAGCCAGAATTATGATTCGGGTTATGCACTGCGTTTTCCAAGGCTTATCAACGTTAGAAGCGATAAATCAGTGGAAGATGCGGATACTATTGAGAAGGTTGAACAACTCTATGCCAGACAGAAAGGAAAATGATCGAACTATCGAATTTTAGTCAGTTAATGGAAAAGTTTAAACCTGAATAAGTAATCGTTTATAGAACTAAATATTTTGATGGACGTGAGATTAAACTAAATGTGGAAAATTGAAGACGCAATAGACCTGTATGGTATAGAACGATGGGGAAATGGATACTTCACTTTTAATAAAAATGGAGATTTAAGTGTCAGACCAACAAAAAAAGACGCTCAAACTATCGATATAAAAAATGTTGTTGATTCTCTTGCAGCCAAGAAAATAAAATTCCCTGTTCTCTTCCGGTTCCCTCAGATCCTTGAAGGGCAAATAAAAGAACTAAACGGGGCGTTCTCAAACTCGATCTCAGAGTTCAAATATAATAATACCTATCAGGGCGCTTTCCCTATGAAAGTGAACCAGAGACGGGAAGTGATAGAAGAAATTGTCAGATCGGGAAAAAAATTCAATCTTGGTCTGGAAGTGGGAACAAAAGCTGAACTGCTTGCTGCCATGTCTTTTGAGCTTGGACCTGAAGCTCTTTTAATATGCAACGGTTTCAAGGATGATGAATACCTGAAACTTGCATTGAACGCCGTCAAGCTGAAAAACAGAGTTGTTATTGTAATTGATGAATTTAGTGAAACAAGGCGCCTGCTGGAACTCTCGAAAACAATGGGAGTAAAACCGCTTATCGGCATAAGGGTAAAACTTTACTCAAGGGGCAGCGGAAAATGGGCTGAATCCGGGGGAGAATCTGCAAAGTTCGGTCTGACGACCACTGAAATGCTTGACTGCATTAAGACATTTGCTGAGTATGATATGTTCGAACAACTCCAGATGCTGCATTTCCATGTCGGTTCCCAGATCACTGAGATCAGGCGGATACAGAAGGCAGTCAAGGAAGCTGCCAGGGTTTATGCTAAAATAAGGCAGATGCATATCAATATTAAATATTTCAACATTGGTGGCGGGCTTGGAGTGGATTATGACGGCAGCAAGACATCATCAGATGCGAGCGCAAATTATACGATGCAGGAGTATGCCAACAATGTGGTATATTCGCTAAAGGATGTATGTGATGAAGAAAATGTCCCGCATCCAACGATTTTATCTGAAAGCGGAAGAGCCCTTAGCGCTTATCATTCATTGCTTGTAATAAACGTGAAGGGGGATAAGAATGGAAACCACAATAAACCTGTTGAAATGCGCGGGAATGAACCCCATATCCTGAGAGAATTGTTCGACGGTTTAAAGGAAATAAACATAAAAAATTATATCGAATATTATCACGACGCTCTCCAGCATCGTGAAGAACTGCTTTCACTTTTTAACCTGGGCGAGATAGAGCTTGAGGAGAAATCCAAGGGGGAGATCCTTTTCTTGCAGATATGTGAAAAAGCAGCCGCGTTTGCCAGAGAGACAGAAAACAAGTCTGACGATTTCGAAGACCTTAATAAACTGCTCTCGAAAAAATATATAGGTAATTTCTCAACATTCCAGTCGATACCTGATTTCTGGGCAATAAAACAGTTATTCCCTGTAGTGCCGGTGACCAGAGCAAATGAGAAGCCAACGCAATATGGAACTATAGTGGATATCACATGCGACTCTGATGGTGAGATAGATAAATTCGTGGATCTGAAAGATGTTAAGGAGATACTTGAACTCCATGAGCTTAACAATGGTTCTTATTATATCTCCATACTCATGCTGGGCGCTTATCAGGATACGATCGGAGACTATCATAACCTGTTCGGCGCAGCGAACGAAGTGCATATAATAGTTGATGACAGCGGGGAATGGCATATCAAACAGCTCGTGAACGGGGACAGGAACTGCGATGTCCTTGGCTATGTCAAATACAATACAAGTGAACTGCTTTCGGTATTTGAATCAGAGGTTGTGCAGGCGCAGAGGGAGAATAGATTATCCAAACAGGATGCTGAAGACATATTGAATAATTATAAAGATTCCATGAACCAGTACACATATATGGACTTATAAACAGCATGCTAACCCTCGGAATTGTGAACACCTACGACAAAATAAAACTCCACGAAGCACATTACCGCAGCATCGCCCGCGCGGCGCCTGTGGCATATGCATTCGGGTTCAACCTTGCGCTTTTTGATTATCCTTTCAAAATGAATACGGAAGAACTCGTAGGCTTTGTGAAGGACAAGACCACTATCGGAAGCTCAGGAAAATATCTTGAAGAGCTTTTTAGAGCAGGCAGGTTTTTCGTGTTCGAACTCCCGGAGAGAGGATTCCAGCCTCAGTTCGGTGCGCCTGTAATTACGACTTCGCATCCTGGAAAAGAGAAAAATATCAGCGTCGATGGTCTCTGCGATCTGATAAATAGAAAAAAGTCTTTCCTTTTCCTCATAGGATTGGGACATAAAGGGCTTCCTGAGGAGTTGTTTGAAAGGGCTCAGTACCATCTTGATATAACCGGAAAGGGCGTTTCATTTGAGACATGCACTGCGATAGGGGCTGTACCTGCTGTTATTGCGGGATGTGCAAAGGAGAAGAAGTATATTAAATAAATAGTTGATGAACCAATATTCATATTATCGAAGAAGAATACAAGGCTATACCTTATAATAATTTAATTTAAGCACCATGAAAAACAAAATCATCGTAACAGGCGGTGCAGGTTTTATCGGAAGCCATTTAATTGACAGGCTGCTCCTGCGCGGCGACGAAGTAATAGTCCTGGACAACCTAAGCTCAGGCAAAATGGAATTCCTAAAAGAGCATGTTGAAAACCCGGACTTCAAATTCATCAGGCTCGATCTCTTGGACTTAGATGACCTGAAAAAAACCGTGAAAGACGCAGATGCAGTATTCCACCTTGCCGCAAATCCAGATGTCCGCCTCGGAGCATCTGATACAAGAGTCCATCTTGAGCAGAACATAATCGCCACATACAATCTTCTTGAAGCCATGCGCATCAATAAAATTAAGAACATCCTTTTTACATCCACATCCACAGTTTACGGTGAAGCAACGCTAATACCCACGCCAGAGAATTACGGACCACTTGTCCCCATATCACTATACGGCGCGTCTAAACTTGCCTGCGAGGCGCTCATAACCTCGTACTGTTCCACATTTGATATGAACTCATGGCTTTTCAGGTTCGCTAACATTGTTGGTCCCCGGGGCACTCACGGGATCATCATTGATTTTATAAATAAGCTAAGGAATAATCCCGCTTCTCTTGAAATACTTGGTGATGGAAAACAGAACAAATCGTATATCCACGTCTATGATTGTATCGAAGCCATCCTTTTCGCAATGGATAACAGTAATGAGATGGTGAATATCTTCAATATAGGCTCGGATGATACCATAAACTCAACAAGGATCGGAGAGATCGTAGTTGAAGAAATGGGTTTGCAGGATGTTGAATTCAATTATACCGGAGGCAGCCGCGGGTGGAAAGGCGATGTTCCAAGGATGATGCTGTCTATCGAAAAGATCAGATCGCTTGGATGGAAGCCTGTATATAATTCTGAAAAAAGCGTGCGCGATACGACACGGAGTTTATTGAACAATGGTTAGGTCATTCTGCCCGAAATGCGGAAATGATGCAGACGTTTTCTATGATAACGTATGCCATCAATGCTTTATCGGGAATAAAAAACTTCTTGGGTCCCCGCAAATAGTATATGGCAGGATATGCCCGACCTGCGGATCTGTGTTCAGGAAAGGCAGGTGGCAGATCGGGGGCAAGGAAGAAGATACAGTTAATTCCTTCGTAAAGGAGAATCTGGAACTGAACAGAGACGCAAAAAGTGTTGAATTGGTACTGACCCCAAAACAGCTTGATTATTCCAGGTATAAGGTGCATGTTGAGGCAAAAGGAGAGATTAAGGGCGCGCCCATAGACGCAGTGATTGATACAGAGGTCAGGATAAGCTGGGAAACATGCGACACTTGCAGCAGGATATCGGGAGGCTACTTTGAAGGTATCGTGCAGATAAGGGCTGATAAAAGGCTCCCCACGCATGAGGAACTCAAAAGATGCGTTGCCATTGCTGAAGGGGTTGCAGCCAGATCGCAAGAGAAGGGAGACAAGCTTGCTTTTATTGCCAGGACCGAAGAACTTCCTGAAGGGATCGATATATACGTCGGGCTGATAAAGCTCGGTAAACAGATATGCAGAGCAGTGATGGATACTTTCGGGGGAAAAATCACTGAATCTCCAAAGCTTGTCGGGCAGAAGAACGGGGTTGACCTGTACCGTATCACCTATGCGCTTCGCCTTCCGGAATTCGTGCGGGGGGACATTATAAATGTGGATGGCACGGTGATAGAAGTCCAGGGGTGCGGGAAGCATGTCAGCGGCATCGAACTTGAGACCGGGAAAAGGTTCATGGAGAACTTCAATGACCTGATGGATGTTAAGAAATTAAGCAGAAGGGATGATGCCGTGTCTGCCGTGCTGGTCGCTGATGAGGGTAAAACCATACAGGTGCTTGACCCTCATACGTATGAGACCGTAACAGTCAGGAGACCTGAATTCCTGAGCGTGGAGCCTGGGAATGAGATAAAGATAGTTAAGACTGAAAACGGGATATTTGTGCTTCCATGATTATAGTTCACAAGGAAATGATACATTTTCATCATCTTTCTTGAGTATTCCATGCTTTTCGTTCATATTTATTTCACAATTTCCATTTCTCTATTACCTGATCTTCTCCCCCACCACAATATCTTTCCCGAACCCGAAAACGTGAAGCGTCCTGCTGCCTGACAATCCAGCTTCAAGTTTTTTCCTTACGTCCCAGTACCTTTCAGGTTCAATATCAAAACGAAGCACAACCTTTCCCGCTCTTTCCGACTTCAAGAGTTCTTTTATCATGCTAACATCATTTTCAGTTCTCCCCACAACCCGGTACGCATCTTTAAAGAATGGCGACACAATAAGTTTAGAAGATGTCAGAAGCGTGCGCTTCCCATCTCCTTTATAAAATAAGATCTCATCGCCTTTTTCTGACACCTCATACGCAAGTTCATCCAGGAGTTCTGCTTTAACCACTGACGGCTCAGGCTCATAAATGTAATCATTCAGGTCGCCTGATTTTATCGCCACCGCATTCGAAGAGAGCAGCCGTTTCTCACCCGGCAGAACCACAGCGCTTCTTTGGCAACTCTTGAGAGAGCCAAAATACAGCGTCAGTCTGTTCAACTGCCCGTTCAGTGATAGGTACTCGCGCTCACAATCCAGATTTATCCGCGAAGGCGACATCTGGGGCGGCGCATGGAAGGCAAGTTCAGGGGTAACATCGGAATACAGCCTCAATATTTCTATTATCGGAGGCTCAAGGTTATCAAGCGTCCTCTCTTTTTCTGACAGCGGGCGTGCCGGATCAGAGAAAATAATGTTTGCGTCAGATACCGTTTCAATAGTACTTTTTTCAAGCGCATCCCCAAGTATGAATTCCACATTTTTGACACCGTAGAGTTCGCAGTTCTTCTTTGCATATTCAAGTTTTTCCGGATTTCTCTCCACTGCATACACTTTTTTGCATTCCCTTGCAAAGAATATCACCTGCCCCCCTATCCCGCAACCAAGGTCTGCGATTATGCCGGTCTTCAACCGTTTTGCTATGTATGCTGCGACTATCTCTGGAGTGGATAGCTGCAGCCCTTCCTTATTGGATGCGACCGGTCTGGTAAATTTTATTGTTCTTTTATCCCGGGTCATTAGATGTCCATTAAATATCGGGAATGCTTATATTTATTCATCGCATCTTTGGAGATGGAGATATTTTGAAATGATAACCTGCTCAGCCCCTGGAAAGATATACCTCTTCGGCGAGCATGCTGTGGTTTACGGAGAGTGCGCCATCGCGTGCGCTGTGGAATTACGGACACGCGTCACTGCCACGAGTTCGGACACCGTGACCATATCGTCTGACCTCGGAACGACCGGGCTTGATCACGAGATACATCCTTATGTTTCCCTGGCTATCGAAAAAATGGGCGCAAAAAAAGTTTCTGTGGAAATAAGCTCTGACATCCCGGTTGGGTCTGGTCTTGGCTCATCTGCAGCGGTCACCATAGCCACACTTTCTGCCATCAACCTTGAATTCAGGCTCGGGCATAAAAACGAGGAGATTGCACGAATGGGGCATGAGATCGAGCAGAAAGTGCAGGGAGCAGCAAGCCCGACAGATACATTCGTATCGACATTTGGCGGCATTGTGGAGATACCATCGCGAAGGCGCCTGAACATGCTGGAATGCGGTGTTGTAATAGGCAATACCAATAAAGGCGCCACGCCCAAAAAAACCGCAAAGCTCGTAAAGCATGTTGCATCACTCAGGGGGGAATATCCTGAGGTGATAGATCCAATTATCAGGACGATAGGTTCATTCTCAAAAAAAGGTGAAATACTTGTAAAGAAAAAAGATTATGTTTCCCTGGGTAAACTGATGAATGTGAATCATGGATTGCTCGATGCACTCGGGGTAGGTACGGCAGAACTGTCCGCTCTTGTCTATGCCGCAAGGAACGCAGGCGCATACGGCGCCAAGATAACAGGAGCAGGCGGCGGCGGGTGCATGGTCGCGCTGACCGATTCGCCCCGTGAAGTGGCGTCTGCGATAGAGAACGCTGGCGGCAGGGCGATAATAAGTCACTTTGATCAAAACGGGGTGAAGCAGGAATGAACCTGACCATCCTTAAGATAGGTGGAAGTGTGATCACAGAAAAAGGCTCTGTATCAGTTGCCAAGAAGGATGAGATCGACAGGATATCCCAGGAGATAGCAGCATTTAAAAAAGAGGTAAACCTGCCCATCATTCTTGTTCACGGTGCGGGTTCTTTCGGTCACCCCCAGGCTATAGAGCATATGAGCAAAGGATTCAACGCGAATGGTATTTATCTCACACATACCTCTGTAAAATCATTGAATTCGATGGTAGTTGACTCATTAAACAAATCAGGACTGAATGCGCTGCCTGTTCATCCATTGAGTTCCTGCCTGCTTGAGAACGGCAATATTGTTGAATTCCAGACTGCGCAGATCAAACTTATGCTTGAAAGGGATATTGTGCCTGTACTGCACGGCGATGTTGTTATGGACAGGGTTCTTGGCGCTGCTGTCCTTTCAGGCGACAGGATTGTTCCATACCTCGCAGCGGTGTCCGCCGCATCCGGGATTGGAGCAGGGAGCAATGTTGACGGAGTGCTTGATAATAAAGGAGAGGTCATGAAGAAAATAACGCCTCAAAGTTTTGTTGATATGAAAAAGGACATAATGGGAGCGAAGGCTCCTGATGTGACTGGCGGAATGCTCGGCAAGGTGTCAGAACTGGTAGAACTTTCAAAGAAAGGGATAAGTTCCCGTGTTTTTAATGCAGCAAAAAAAAATATAGTCTCAAAATTTTTATACGGTGAAGACGTGGGAACATTAATAACAGACAAATGACTTATATATAAAAGATTGAAATTAGGGGTACTGAATGACCACATCCGACAGGAAGATAGAACATCTTTTATTATGCGTTGAAAAAGACGTTGAAGCTCATAAGACTTATAAGGGTTTGAGAGCCAGCGGTTTTGACGATATCTATCTGGTGCATAACTGTCTTCCTGAGATAGATAAGAAAGCACTGGACCTTGAAATGGATTTCCTGGGAAGGAAATTGCGGGCTCCGCTCCTTATAGCCTCGATGACAGGAGGACACCCTGACACGAAGGCGGTCAATGCAGCTCTTGCTGGAGCGGCAGAGGAACTGGGTATTGGAATTGGCGTGGGCAGCCAGAGGGCAGCGATCGAAGACCCGGCACTTGAGGATTCATTCAGGATAGTCAGGGACAGGGCGCCCAATGCATTCATATACGGGAATGTGGGCGCAGCGCAGCTTAACGAGTTCGGTATAGAAGGTATCGAGCGCGCGGTAGAGATGATAGGCGCTGATGCCATGGCGATACATCTTAATTTTCTACAGGAAGCCATACAGCCTGAGGGCAATATCGATGCGAAGGGCTGTCTTGCAGCGATAAAAAAAATATGCAGTGAACTCTCAGTACCCGTTATAGTAAAAGAAACGGGCGCGGGCATTTCTCATTCACAGGCTGTTGCGATATGCGATGCAGGCGCAGCAGCCATTGATGTAGGGGGACTGGGCGGTACAAGCTGGGCTGGAGTTGAGACCTACCGCGCGCAAAAGCGCGGTGATATGCTGTCAGATCATATTGGAAAGCAATTCTGGAACTGGGGGATACCCACTGCTGTAAGCATAGTGGAATCCTCTATCACCGTCCCTGTCATCGCCACAGGCGGCATCCGCTCAGGCATCGACGCGGCAAAATCGCTAGCCTTGGGCGCTTCGCTGTGCGGCGTCGCGCTTCCACTTGTAGCGCCTGCTCTAAAAGGCCAGAAAGACGTGGCAGAAAAACTCACACTGATCATCGAAGAACTCAGAGCAGCAATGTTCTTATGTGGGTGCAGAACTGTTGAAGAAATAAGCAAAGTGCCTGTGGTTATTACAGGCAACACGAAGGAATATCTGGACCAGAGAGGGTTTGATACAACCAAATTTGCCAGAAGATAATGGAATATATGACGAGAAATCTAATAATTTTTATGGAGTGAATAAATTGACAGAAATTGGAATAATAGCAGTCGGTGGATACAACGAAATGGGAAAGAACATGACCGGCGTCAGAATAGATAACGACATCATTGTTCTTGACATGGGACTGCAGCTGGACAGGGTCCAGATACACGAAGATGTTGAAATAGATAATATGCATTCAATGGACCTGATAAAGATGGGAGCGATCCCTGACGACACTGTAATGAACGAGGTTGGCGGGAAGGTCAAAGCTATCGTATGTACTCATGGTCATCTTGACCATATCGGCGCGATACCGAAACTGGCGCACAGGTACAAAGCGCCCATAATCGCAACGCCATATACGGCTGAACTGGTGAAACATGAGATTTCAGATGAAAAGAAATTCAAAGTAAATAATGAAGTTATTCCTTTGAAACTGGGCGGGACGTATAACCTGACGCCTGATATCCAGATAGAGTTCATAAGGATACAGCACAGCATCGTGGATTCGGCTTTTGCTGCAATCCATACGCCTGAAGGTATTGTGCTGTACGCGAGCGATTTCAAGCTTGACAGGACACCTACCGTCGGTTTGCCGCCTGATTTCCAGAGGCTTCGAAAACTTGGTAATGAAGGTGTCAGGGCTATGATCACTGAAAGCACGAATTCAGGGCTTCATGGTAAGACCCCGTCCGAGCAGATAGCGAAAGACCTTGTACGCGATGTGCTTCTGGGGACTGAGGAAACGGATTCAGGCGTGCTTGTAACCACGTTCTCATCCCACGTTTCGCGCATCAACGCGATAATACAGGCTGCCGAGGAGATGGACAGGATACCTGTGCTGCTGGGAAGATCAATGGAACGCTATCTCTCGATAGCCAAGAAAATGAATTACATTAAATTCCCGCAGAACCTTGAGGTACACGGAGGGAGGAACGCTGTGGATAAAGCCTTGAAGCGCATATCCCAGGACGGGAAAAAGAAATATTTACCAATAATGACCGGTCACCAGGGAGAACCCGATGCGATCCTTACGAGGATAGCTAACGGAGAAACACAATTCAGGATCGATAAAGGGGACAAGGTCATATTTTCGGCAAACGCCATCCCCAATCCCATGACAATGGCTAACAGGTACGCGCTTGAGACAAAACTGAAGATGGCAGGGGCGCGCATCTACGATAATGTCCATGTGTCAGGTCATGCCTCGCGCGAAGACCACTGGGAACTCCTGAGGATGATTAACCCTGAGCAGGTCATCCCGTCGCATGGGACTATGATGATGCATTCAAGCTATGTGGAACTGGCTGAGGATGCCGGATATGTATTCGGAGATACAGTGCATATCATGAGAAATGGCGAGGAAATGGTAATATGAAAAACTTTAAGAAGGTTTTATCAAATGAAGTGTGTGCTTCGCATACCCGATCATTCATAAACCGGGGCGGTGTATGATTGAGGAAGCGCTCGGTGCGAGAGCAAAACTCGTGGATGAAGCTATCCCGAAGTTCCTTCCGATAACTCCTCCTGATGAGATGTACCATGCTATGCGGCATCTTCTTGACGCAGGTGGGAAAAGACTCCGCCCGAGTGCGCTTCTTCTTGCGGCAGAGGCTGTGGGGGGAAAACCTGAGAATGTCCTGCCCGCTGCAGTGGCGATCGAGCTTGTGCACAATTTTACTCTCGTACATGATGATATAATGGATGAGGCAGACCTGCGAAGAGGTCTTACTACGGTGCACAGGAAATGGGGCGTTCCAAAAGCTATCATTGCAGGAGATGCCCTTTATTCAAAGGCTTTTGAGATACTTTCGTGTACAAGAAGTGAGCCTGCGCGGCTGGTTGAAAGCCTTGAACTCATGTCCAAGACATGCACGGACATATGCGAGGGTCAGTGGATGGATATGAATTTCGCGACAAGGAAGGATGTGAAAGAAGAAGAATACATGCGCATGGTTGAGAAAAAGACCGCTGTACTTTTTGCCGCGTCGATGAAGATGGGAGCCTCTTTATCCGGCGCAAATAATGATATTGCGCGGGTATTATGGGATTTCGGGCGCATGACAGGTGTCGGTTTCCAGATATACGATGATGTTATAGACCTTATAACGCCTGAGGAGATACTGGGAAAAGCGCAGGGTGGGGACATCATTGAAGGAAAACGAACACTTATCGTAATACATGCGCTCTCAAAAGGCGCAACCATTGATGCGCTTGGGAAGAGCA
This sequence comes from Candidatus Methanoperedens sp., assembly GCA_028717345.1. GTDB lineage: Archaea > Halobacteriota > Methanosarcinia > Methanosarcinales > Methanoperedenaceae > Methanoperedens. The sequence continues at coordinate 5,564 of JAQUNZ010000027.1, read as the reverse complement.
ATGCCACAAGGAGCGAAGTATCTGCTGCACTTTCGACCCTGAAGGAATCGGGTTCTATTGATTATGCCATGAATAAGGCTGTGGGCTTTATAGATGAGGGGAAAGCCGCGCTCAAGGCACTGCCTGATTCAGAGGCAAAGAAGATACTTATCGGGCTTGCAGATTATATGATAGCAAGGAAGTATTAGAGCAATCTATAAGTCTTCCAATTCTATTTAGTCCCCTATGTTGTACCACCTCGAGTGCATTGAATGTCATAAAAAATACAAGGCTTCAGAAGTTGTCTATACCTGTACCTGTGGTGGTCTTCTCGACGTGGTTTATGATTACTCGAAGATACATCTCACAAAAAAAGATCTGAAAGGCCCTCTCTCTGTATGGAAATACCGTGCTCTGATACCTGTGGACAGAGAACCGGTATCACTCAATGAAGGCGGGACTCCGCTTTACAGGGTGGACAGGATAGCGAAAAGCGTGGGTTTGAAAGAGGTCTATGTCAAGCATGAAGGCATGAACCCCACTGGCTCATTTAAGGACAGGGGGATGACCGTGGGCGTGACAAAAGCTCTTGAACTCGGTATGAAGACCGTGGCATGCGCCTCCACAGGAAACACCTCAGCTTCGCTTGCAGTTTACGGCGCGTGCGCCGGCGTTCCCGCAGTCGTGCTTCTCCCGTCGGGAAAAGTGGCGCTTGGCAAACTTGCGCAGGCGCTCATGCACGGGGCAAAGGTGCTCAGCATCAGGGGGAACTTCGATGACGCACTCAAGCTGGTGCGCGACCTGTGTGACAGGGAAGGGTTCTATCTCCTGAATTCAGTGAACCCGTACAGGCTTGAGGGGCAGAAAACTATCGCGTTTGAGATAGCAGACCAGCTTGGCTGGCATGCGCCTGACAGGCTTGTGCTGCCTGTGGGAAATGCAGGGAACATTACGGCAATATATAAAGGATTCAAGGAATTCAAAAGGCTGGGAATAATCGACAGCGTGCCGAAGATGACAGGCATACAGGCTGAAGGTGCAAGTCCCATTGCAAGGGCAATCAGGAACAATGCCGCAGAAATTATCCCTGAAGGCAAACCTGAGACCGTGGCGACAGCGATACGCATTGGCAACCCGGTGAACGCAATAAAGGCGCTGATCGCGATAAGGGAGTCGGGAGGGACGGCTGATACCGTATCTGACGATGAGATCATCAGGGCGCAGCAGGAACTTGCGGCTCTTGAAGGCATAGGAGTTGAACCGGCGAGCGCTTCCTCGATCGCAGGACTGCGAAAACTCGCAGAGATGGGAGTTATAGAAAGCGATGAGAGCGTAGTGTGCGTGACAACAGGGCACCTGCTTAAGGATTCGGAGCATGTGCTGTCGGTATGTCCAAAGCCTATAGAAATAGATGCGACGATTGAGGCTGTGAGAAAAGCTGTTTTTGAGAATTAAAGTCGGATTCTTTATTAATGGATTTAATAATCTTTATATGGTATTGAGAATTATATATGAAAAGATATACCATGAATGATATAAGGGGACTTATCACGGGTTTCTTCTTTGCTGTCATTACTATCGCCTTTATTTCTCTGTTCCCAAAACAACAGGGTCTCGTTCTCACTGCAATAGTGCTTGCCTGTATCGGGGCAGTATATCTTGGATTTGCGATCGGGGAGGGTAAATTGCGGGAACTGCTCGTCCAGGGGGCATTCATCGTTTTTATTCTTGCTACTTTGTTAATCGGCATGTGGTTCAATCCTTATTTTCTCGCGGCAGGATATTTTGCCCACGGCTTCTGGGATATAATACATCATTCAAGATTCAGGATCGTTAAAACGCAGGTGCCTGAACTGTATATACATGCCTGCATGCTATATGACTGGATGGTTGGGGCTTTTATTCTTGTGTGGTGGAGATGACTCCGAAAACAATAATGGACGGCATAAGGCAGGCAGGTTCTGGAACGCATCAGGCATCTTTCGAAAGAGGAGAAGACAGTAATAGAGGATGTAAAATGGGGATTGCCTTGTCCCTGTATCCTTCAACCTCTATTGCATAGGTCTTTCCTTTCTTTTTGATCTTCTGCTGCATTAACTTCAATTTAAAAACAATAGCAAAAATAATTCATGCTGTCCGGCGCCGCCAGGGATGCGCTGCGCATGGGGGGCATGGGCGCGTGGAATGGGGGCGCAGAGATTTGATCCTACCCAGAGTCTCAGCAACAGAAAGAAGACTATATAATTATATATGACATATATACACCCATACACAGCCCTTATGATAACCAGAGAAAAAATCTCCGCCATCGCTGGAAAAATAGCAGAACGTTTCAATCCCGAAAAGATAATACTTTTCGGCTCATATGCATGGGGAAAGCCGGACAAAGATAGCGATCTTGACCTTTTTGTGGTAATGGAATCCGGAGAAAGACCTATAAAGCGTGCTGCATCTGTCAGGAGTGTCCTGAGAGATTTATACGTTCCCATGGATATTCTTGTCAGAACGCCTGAAGAGCTCAGGTACAGAATCGATATCGGTGACCCATTTATCAAGAAAATATTGAGGGACGGGCAGGTGATCTATGCGCGAGATAGTGCGAGAGTGGGTTAAGAAAGGGGAGAGCGATTTCATTGCAGCTAAGACCCTGGCGTAGCAAGATGGACTTGAGAACCAGACTGGTTTTCATTGTCAGCAGGCAATTGAGAAATGGCTGAAAGCGTATCTCATCAAACAGGATGAAGAGATACGAAAGATCCATGACCTGACGGCGCTGGTCATCGACTGTGAAAAATACGATCCTGATTTTCAAGAAATCGAGTCGCTTGTTGAAGGGATTTCCGATTTTGCTGTAGAATTCCGTTATCCTAGTATGAATGCGACACCTGAAGAAGTATATGATGCCCTTAATAAAACTATCAAAGTGAGGACGTTTTTGATGGAAAAAATTGAATGAATCGAGTTGCACCGCAAAGGACGTAAGATTTGATAGATGTGCCAGTATCATTTTAGGGACGGCGCGCGGGTGTAAAGAGAGGGACGCAGGTGGTATTTGGGGATACCATGCTGTTCGATATGGTGTCATGGCTAATTTAGAGAAAGAATGAGTTCAATTTAAATAAAAGTAAAACTAACTAATTCAGCATAAAGTGATGACATGCAGAAGCAAAAGTTCAAGGAAGAAATGGACACGCGGGAAATAATTGAAAAAAGATTCGAGATACTGGCTTGTTCCAGATTGCGGGATAAAGACCGGATCAAACAGGCGGTTTCGGTTCAGGATAGATTGAGAAGTAGATCAAAATCATGGTCTGGGGCTGAAGAAATAAGAAAATGGCGAAACCAGCGAAAGTGAATGGTTTATTCGTTCTGGATGCATCTGTTGTGATCAAGTGGTTTTCAGAAGAAGAATATACAGACGTAGCCTTGAAGTTAAAGTATGAATTACGTAATCGATAAGGTTCTGATACTGGGACAAGAATTTTCTTATGAATATGATTTTGGAAAAATCGCAACACATATTTGCAGGAATTCAGGACATGGCTGGGTTTGTGATGATTGCGCCCCTGATCATGACTGTGGAGAAGATTTATTACTTCGTTTAGTCAACTCCCCGCGGGTTGGAGTGTGTGGATATACGGGACTGGATTGAGCCAGGATAAATTTGATGTTTGGTAGGAATCACAAAGCATATATACGATATTAATACTCTATTAATACTGCATTAATATGGTCAAAGCGATAATAAACATAAACGATAGGGCTAACAGGGTTTTAAATATAGTGAAAGCGAAACATGGATTAAAAACTAAATCCGATGCCATCAATAAGGTCGTAAATGAATACGGTAGGTCACTTCTTGAACCTGAACTCAGACCTGAATTCATTGAAAAAATAAGGACAAGGCAAAAAGAAAAAACAGTGAAAGTTGCGGATTTTAAAAGCCATTACGGTTTAGAGTGACATGTATTCTCTTGAAGTGAGGGAGAGTGTTGACAGGATATTTTCAAAGCTTGCTAAGAAAAATCCAAAACAGATGCAAATAATCGATAAAAAGATAAAACAGGTTCTTGAAAATCCTCACCATTTCAAACCATTGAGAGCACCGATGCAGCATTTGCGAAGGGTGCATATTGATAAGAGCTTTGTTTTGACATATTCAGTTGACGAAAAGAATGAAATAGTGATCATAGAGGATTACGATCACCACGATAATATCTACATTTAGTTTTTTTCAGGCTGTCCGGCGCCGCGCCACTGGGGAGGCGCTGCGCATGGGGGGATGGGCGAGTGGAATGGGGGCGCAGCTTTGCGTTCTTTGAGGGCTTTGCGGATTTAGTCGATGAGGGCACCGCGATAAGAAGGCTGGGGTATTTCTCTCCGATCTTTCTTTTCGGTTACCAAAAATAAGTCAATCGCTACCTTGATTTCCTTCAATGCCTCTTCCTCAGTTTCTCCAAAAGCTGAACATTCAGGCAGTTCTGCCGCAACTGCAATATAGCCTTCATCTTCCTCGCTATAGAAAATCTCTATCTTCTCACCGCGTCTCACTCTCAATCAACCCCTCCACAGCCTTCATAAACTCCCTACAAATCCTAACCGCAGCGCTCAGATCGATCTCCGTCGTCAGAACCTCCAGCGAACACTGCGTCTCATGCCTTGCATCGCGCAAAGCATCGAGATAACTGAGAAAATCAGCGTTCAGCAGGCCTTTACGCACATATTTTTCTTCGACATACCGGGCTATGCAGAAGTGGCTTCGCTCCTTAATACCATCCCTGAAAAGCAGCGCCCTTGCTGTGTGAAAGAAGGTATTGTACAGCGCGATCGTTGCCATCCGGCTTTTGCCCATATTGATCAGATCAACCGCATCCACCAGGAAGATCTCTGCCTGCTTGAGACTTTTTCTCGCAAGTCCGGTGCTGGGACCTGTATTTGTAAGCAGTCTTCGTTCAAAACAATCGGATAATTCAGTCAAATATATCTTCTCCTGCGGAGGTCAGTTTTAGCCTGAAATAGAATTCAGGGTCATTCTCTTTTAATTCCTTGATCTTTTTGTCAGTCAGAACCAGCAGTTTCACTTCTTTCTTAAAATCAGTTTCTATTTTTCTCGTAATGTTCTTTAGTTCAATTGCATTAACATGATCTTTTATATAAATCCACAGGTCTATATCGCTCTCCGGCGTATCTTTTCCAGCGGCAAAGCTGCCGTATATGCCCACGCTTCCATGTTTTTTTAATGCTTTAAATGAACTGTGGTTCTGCATCTCATAAATATTGATAAGCTGCCTGATTTTACCAAGGAGCAGGTTGTCCCTGTCAAAGTACAGGATTTTTTTATTTTTTAGCTTCTTTTCCTTTATGAACCCTAATTTTTTGAATAGTTTAACAGCCTGATGAACCTGCGCAGGGGATGCACCGGTGTTTTCTGATATCTCCCTTATATATGTTTCATTTTTACGTGACCGTTTCAATTCGTGTTGGTGAATTTTAATAAGTTGATCGGTGTCTGAGTGTGATGTTATGTTTTGGAACATAATATTCTCAGACACCATCAGTAGCTATTGTTTTTATCTCATAAATAT
>JAQUNZ010000026.1 GCA_028717345.1 Candidatus Methanoperedens sp. | reverse complement strand
CCTTTCCTGAACACCCTGAATCCGGGAAGACCTGCGATATTATATTTCTTCATGAAATTGCGAGTCCAGGCTTTGTCAAACTCTATCTGCGCGGCAAGTTTTCGCGGACCTACGACCTGGATACCTGCGCCCCATAGCATGTCGGGGATGCCTGCTGCAAGCGGCGTCTCCGGACCAATGACCGCAAGCTCTATTTTGTTCCTGATTGCAAAATCAACAATTGCGGGGTCTGTTTCTTTTGTAAGTATGAATTCTTTACACAGGCGCGCAATCCCCGGGTTTTTCCTGCTCATCGCTGCATAAAGCTGCGGGTCTCTTCTGCTTCGGGATATGGCTTCTGCAATGGCGTGCTCCCGTCCGCCGCCTCCGACTAATAGGACTCTCATTATTTACTCCACAATGTTTGCGGGAATAAAAAAGTTCTGGTTTGGAATGTAGAAAGTATATTGCTGGTTAATCTTTGGGGAAATTAGCAGATTAGTAAATATTATGTATATACAGATATATCTTAATTATGTATGACAACTGATGCAGTACAAATAAGAATGCCATCTGTATTACTTAAGAACATAGAAGACCTGGTCAAGCAGGGATTTTATAAAAACAAAAGTGAGGCAATTATCGATGCTGTGCGTCATTTTGTGGGTTTTGGGCAGGCAAAAAGCGATGTTGCGATATTCATAAGGGAAGAACTGCATGGACGAAAAATAAGACGTGGTTATTCAAGAAAAGAATTCGATGCCATATGGGAAAAAATATGCCATGGGCATGACTGGAAAGAGCGCTTCGGAACGGATGCCGATAGTGTGATGAAAGAACTCAGGAGAAGACGATGATATTCATAGACACGGATGTTTTCGTGATTGAAAAGCTGTTTAAAAACGATGACAGATATATCGCCACAAATGAGTTTCTAAAAAGCGATCATGAGGATAAATGCACTTCAATTTTCAATTTGTTTGAACTTCTTGGCATTGCATCTTTTAATCTTAAAACACCTGAATTAAAAAAATTGCTAAAAGGATTTTCTGAAGTGTATGATATAAAGATACTGTTTCCCATGACATCATATGAGTCGCAGGATGCCTTTGTAGAGCAGTTATTCGATAATGTATTTGAAAAAATAATCCTGAAAATGAGTTTTTCTGATGCTCTGATCCTGAGTGTTGCAGAAGAGCATTCTTGCTCGAAATTTGTGACATGGAATGTAAAACACTTTGAAGGACGAACAGATATTCCTGTAAAGACGCCAGAAGAGATGTTGATCGTATAGATGTTGATTTGGCAGAGGGGAACGAAAACACATGCAATTTCGAAAAGTAATTCATATTTCAGGCGTTCTGGTACCTTTTTTAGCAGGCGAGAATCTATTCGGGATGCTGGCAGGGGCGGTCAGCAAGCATGACAATATAGCTGTCCCGTATGCTGCGCTTATTGCGATGGTTCTGGCTCAATGGATCGCAACCCTGGTCTGATGCGAAGGTAATATGTATAATTATTTTTATTTAGTAGTTAGTTATGAAACTCACTCTCCCCGATGCAGATGCATACCTTATGGTAAGCGAAAGTGCGCATAGCGCTGATATGTACTACGCTACTGGATTTTTAGCGCACGATTCTTTCATCTACCTGAACTCAAAAAATGAAAAGCTCCTTATTTCAGACATGGAACTTGGGAGAGCAAAGAAAGAATCACGTGTCAAGGACGTGCTGCCCACCTCAGGATTCGGGATAATGGAAAAGCTCAGGGCACTAAAGGATATCGATGCCGCTTACAACGGGATGATGGTCGAATTCCTGCGCCTGGAAAATATAAAGCGCATCGCAGTGCCGTATAATTTTCCAGTTTACCTTGCGGACATCATGCGCAGGGAAGGCATTGATGTTATTCCGGTAAAGAGCCCTTTTCGCTCAATGCGGGAAGTAAAAAATGAGAATGAAATAAAAGCAATCGAGAAAGCACAAAGAGCAGGGGAGAAAGCGCTTGCAGAAGCGATAAGTGCCATAAGAAATGCCACGATCGGAAATGGTGTTCTCTGGCACAACAATGCACCGCTTACATCAGAAGAAATCAAGTCTATTATAGAAACATCGCTTCTTTCCGGGGGTTTCGAAGCGCCGGATACTATAGTGGCATGCGGACGGGGAAGCGCCGACCCTCACTGGCAGGGCGAGGGTGAACTGCATGCGGGGGAACAGATAGTTATCGACTTTGTGCCGCGCTCAAAAAAAGAACGATATTATTCAGATATGACTCGCACTGTAGTCCGGGGTACGCCATCTGATGAAATAAAAGATATGTACTCTGCTGTCAGGGAGGCTCAGGAGGCAGCGATCAGCAGGATAAAAGCAGGTATCTCTGGCAATGAAGTTCACAATATCGTGTGTGATGTGCTGGAAGCACGGGGCTACGAGACCGCGCGCGGCAAAACAGGTGTGTTCACAGAAGGTTTCATCCACTCCACAGGGCACGGAGTTGGGCTTGATATACATGAAGGTCCAAACCTCAGCGAGAGCGGTAAGGAACTGAAAGAAGGAAGCGTTGTCACTGTTGAGCCTGGACTCTATTACAAGAAAATAGGTGGTGTGCGGCTTGAAGATGTTGTCGTTGTTACTGCGAGCGGATGCAAGAATTTAACTATGTTCGAGAAGAATCTGGTGCTGGAATGAACGAAGATGAAGAGATAATTGAAAAATACCTGAGAGCTGGTAAGATCCTCTCAGAAGTACGCGCTGAGACTGTAAATAAGGTAACAAAAGGTGCAACCCTACTTTCTGTCGCTGAATTCGCAGAAAACCTGATACGAGAGAAGGGCGGCCAACCTGCGTTCCCGGTCAACATTTCACGTAATGATGAAGCTGCTCATTCAACTCCCACGTTTGATGATAAATCTGTTTTTGGAAAGGATATTGTAAAGCTCGACATAGGCGTTCACATAGACGGATACATTGCTGACACGGCGGTCACGGTTGACCTATCCGGTCATCCGGAGCTTGTGAAGGCTTCAGAAAAAGCCCTTGATGATGCTATCAAGTTCATACATGCAGGTGTGAACACGGCTGATATCGGGGGGGTGATAGAGGCTGCCATAACCTCGTTCGGATACAAACCTGTTATTAACCTCACAGGGCACGGACTTGCGCAGTATATTCAGCATGCCCCTCCAGCTATCCCAAATAAGAAAATGCCGCACGGCGTTGTGCTGGAAGAAGGCGATATAATAGCCATCGAGCCTTTTGCCACAGACGGTGTTGGAAAGATATACGATGCAGGCAACGCCGAGATATATCATCTTGTCTCAGAAAGACCTGTGCGCCTTCCTTCAGCAAGAAAACTCCTTGAGAAAATAATAGAATACAAGACCCTGCCGTTTGCGAAAAGATGGCTTGGCGCAAATGTGGATTTCGCGATGCTTGCGCTTGTCAAGGCAAACATCATCCAGCCTTACCCCATATTGAAAGAAGAAGGTGGGGGGCTGATTTCACAGGCTGAGCATACAGTGATCGTTACTGCTGATGGTTGTGAGGTCATAACAAAATGAGGTTCTTAGCTGCCATTTTTTTGTTAATGATGACTATTGGGGGGGTTGATGGGAGCGCCGGCTGGGTAAACAATATCACGGTGAATGAATATGGTATGTCGTGGAACTATAACGAAACATTTTCAGGACCTGACTCAATAATTTTTCGGACGAACATTGATAAAGGTTTTGGCGATAATAACAGTTTCGTGAATGTGTGGGAAGTCACGCTTGCTGAAAAAGAACTGCGCAAAGAGTTTCGGACATCAATAGAAAAAGAACTGGACGTAAGGATCAATAATGAAACGCAGGGAATATATCTTGTTGAGGTTGATGCTGTTCTATCACCGGAAATAATCGGGAAAACGCATATATTTGATCTGATCGTGAACAAATACATTACAACCTACAGGTTTGATAAAAGCATACTCGATGCTGGAAGCATCTGGTTCATGGGACAATCAAACACACCTGTAACTATTGTGATGCCCCAGGGCGTGGACGTGACAAATATCAGCGGAATTGACAATGTTACGATAAATATCACAGACCATACGGAAGTCTCAGGTTATTTTAAAGAGATCACAAAGGACAGGGGTGAGATCACTCTGGATATATCGCGGAATGCTTCATTCATAAAGAAAGAAGTAAACGCCACAAATGATACTAATGCCACTAATGTTAATCTCTCGTCTCAGGATGAAGGGAAAAAGTCCATGTTTGAGACATTATCATGGATAAGAGATGCAAGTATCGTTGCAGTCGGACTTGTAATCATTTTACTGATATATATTTTTAAAATAAGGAAAAAGTAGTTCAAATGGACAGGATCGCCCTCAAAGTAAACAAATTCTACGAAAGATATCCTTACCCGTCGCTGCCTATTAAGACCGAACGAGACCTGATAAGCAAGCTCCATGCCAATGTCATGGGAAAGATCCTTGCAACGGCAGGACTGACAACAGCAGAGCTTTCAGGAAAAGATATTCTTGATGCTGGCTGTGGCACAGGGGAAAAAGCATCTTATTTCTCGTATCACGGCGCGCATGTTACTGCATTTGACCTGTGCAGCGCATCGCTTGTGAAAGCAAAAGAGCTTGCAGAGAAATTCAAATTGCATGTAGATTTCAGCCTCTGTGATATGGCAGAGTTTCGGACTGAAAAGCGATTTGACCACGTATTCTGTCTCGGAGCCCTGCACCATACTGAAAAACCATATGATAATTTCCTGGCTCTTGAGAAGCTGTGCAAGCCTGGAGGAACGATAACCGTGGGGCTTTATAACCGCTACGGCAGGCTGGGTCACAGGGCTGTGAGGACATGGATAGGATTAAGGGCCGGTGAGGATTTTGGGAAAAGGATGGAGTATGTGGAGAATAAGATCTATGGGAGGAAGATGAGAAGCGTTCATGAGGTGGCGTATGTTGCTGATAAGTATGTGCACCCGCATGAGAGCTATCATACGGTGGAAGAGGTAATGGGGTGGTTTGAGAAGAATGGATTTACTTACATCGGCGCGCATCCGAAGACTGATGCGGGCACGAGGGCTTTTCTTACACAGTTGAAATGGATGGTCAAAGGGAATGGGTTCTTTGTGATGTCGGGGAGGAAATGAGTGATATTTTTAAACCCTGGAATGACAATCTATCCCTCTATGTGCGGCATAGCAGGCGCAGCAGGAAAGAACCCGGAAGCATCAATTCAAATGATGCTTGAAGTGATAAAACACAGGGGACCTGATGGCATGGGCATGTTCTCTCTGGGTGAGGTCACCCTGGGCAATGTCCTTCTCAAAATAACCGGCGACAAGAGCCAGCCTATCCACAACAAAGGCGCTCTCACGTACAACGGCGAAATTTACAACTTCAGGGATATTGCCAGAAAGCGCGATCTTAGAACTGATTCAGATAGTGAAGTGCTTTTTGGCATGATCGAATCAAATGGGGTCGAGGCAGCGCTTGGAGAACTGGACGGTGACTACTCGTTCGCATTTGCATCTGATGGGACTATCCAGTTAGCCCGTGACCCGGCTGGCGTAAAACCGCTATATTATGGTAAATCAGAGGAACTTTTCGCTTTTGCGTCTGAAAAAAAAGCCCTTTCTGCAATTGGGATTACAGAAATAAGTTCTCTTAGACCAGGACACATGCTCACGTACTGTGATGGCAGGCTCATCGAGAAAAAAGTAACAGGATTTGTCCGGGGGGAGAGGATCACAGATGAAAATCTCGCTTCTGATGCGCTGTTCAATGCAATAGAACAGGCAGTTAAAAAGCGCATTTACTCACCCTGCGCCATTGCATTCTCAGGCGGTCTTGACAGCTCGCTTATTGCGGCTCTGTGCCCCGAAGCAGAGCTGTATTCTGTGGGAATGGCAGGCTCTCACGATATTATACAGACGAAAAAAGCTGCTGTGCTCCTTGGTATGGAGAACAAACTGCATCTACAGGAACTTACTGTTGATGATGTTGTGACAGCGCTCCCTGATGTTATAAGAGCGATCGAATCTACTGAGCCGCAGAAGGTGAGCATTGCCATGCCTCTTTTCTTTGCATCAAAAAACGCGCATAATGATGGGCTTCGCGTCATGCTCTCAGGACAGGGTGCAGATGAGCTGTTCGCCGGATACAAGAGATATGAATCACTTGTACCTGATGAGCTTGAGAATGCACTCCTTTGCGACCTTGATAACATCGCCAAGAACAATCTTGAGCGTGACGATGCTGCAAGCATGGCAAATTCGGTTGAGCTTCGCGTCCCTTATCTTGACAGGGAAGTGGTTGAACTTGCATTGAGGATAGCACCAGAACTTAAGATAAAAAACGGCATCCGAAAACATATTTTGCGCCTTGCAGCCAGCAGACTGCTTCCTGAAGAACTTGCATTGAAGGAAAAGAAGGCGGCGCAATACAGCAGCGGTATTTACTCTGCGATCGAGAAGCTCGCAAGGAAGAACGGGTTCAATGGAGAACATGTCGCCAGTAAATACCTTGAATGGATTAAATAATCACTTTAATATTTTCACTATGTTTTATATACATCTTCTGGCTCAAATAACTTTTCGCCTACGATTTTGCCTTCTATCGTCCTGTAGAAACACGACCTGTAGCCAGTATGGCATGCTCCTCCGATCTGTTCCACCTTGAGCAGCACGGCATCTGCATCGCAGTCGATCAATATATCGTGTATTATCTGCTCATGACCTGAACTCTCCCCCTTTTTCCAGAGCTTGCGCCTGCTCCGGCTCCAGTAGTATCCTCTTTTTGTCTCTATGGTCTGTTTCAGGGCTTCCTTATCCATGAAAGCCACCATGAGAACCTCGCCAGTTTTATAGTCCTGGGCAATGGCTGTAACAAGTCCGTTCTCAAATTTCAGGTCGTTTAGGTTCATAGTAATCCCTCAAAATAGTCTCATTGTTTAATAATTTATCCGGACGATACATCGATTTGTCAACATTTTTTGACTTTATTCTTAAGAAGCCATTTTTCGACAATGTCATCCAGCCTGACATCCACTTCCTCGATCCTGTACCTTATCCTGACCACAGGTTTGTTAAGAGTAAGCAGGCTGCCAAGATCAATTGGCGTACCAGCGATGACAGTATCGCAATCCACAGCATTTATGGTCTCCTCAAGTTCTTTCATCTGGACAGGGCTGTATCCCATGGCTGGAAGCACAGCGCCAAGGTGGGGGAAATCCTCATACAATTTCAATATCGAGCCGACCGCATGGGGGTGCGGGTCAACCACTTCTTTAGCCCCGAATTTTTTCGCTGCGATGACCCCTGCGCCGAAAGCCATGCCACCATGTGTGAGCGTGGGTCCGTCCTCTACAGCAAGAACGCGCTTTCCTTTAATCATTTCCGGCATGTCCACAGTTATCACGGAATTGGCTTTAAGTATCTTTGCCTTCTCATTTACTGATCTGACGTTCTTAATGACAAGTTCCACATCCTCCTTCCTGGCAGAATCCACCTTGTTAACTATAATCACATCCGCAAGCCGCACGTTCACGTTTCCGGGATAATATGTCAGTTCATGTCCCGCCCTGTGAGGGTCTGCAATAACGATATGCAGGTCAGGCTTGTAGAAAGGGATATCGTTATTCCCCCCGTCCCAGATGATAATATCGGCTTCCTTCTCAGCGCTATCAAGGATCTTCTTATAGTCAACCCCGCTGTAAACCACACTGCCGCAACAGATATACTGTTCATATTCTTCTCTCTCTTCAATGGTGCATTCCTGCTTTATGCAGTCTTCCATCGTGGCAAAACGCTGGCATTCCTGTTTTCTTAGATCTCCATAAGGCATGGGATGCCGCACCACCACGATCCTGAAACCTTTTTCTTTCAATATGTCAAGCAGTTTTCGCGACGTGGGGCTTTTGCCTGCGCCAGTTCTCACAGCACAAACAGAGATTACAGGTTTTTTTGACAGCAGCATGGTACTTTCAGTCCCCATCAACCTGAAATCCGCTCCGGAAGCTAAGACGAGCGAGGCTTTTTGCATCACTGTTTCATGGGACAGGTCAGAATAAGCAAGGATTACCTGCTCAATATGTTTTTCTTTTATCAAGCTGACGAGTTCTTCTTCAGCATATATCGGAATACCTTTTTTATATAGCCCCCCTGCCAGTTCCGTCGGGTAACCACGTCCTGCAATACCCGGTATCTGTGCGGCAGTGAAAGCCACGACCTCATAATCCTTGTTGTTCCTGAAGAATACATTGAAATTATGAAAATCACGCCCTGCAGCGCCCATTATTATTACTTTAGTTCTCAAGGAAATGCCTCTCTGGGTATTTTATTGGTCTGTGACACCAAAATGATTATGCTTGCCGTGAACAATACCCGTGCAGGCAATGAATACGAACCATAGCATAATATCAGGACGAGTCTGGAAATTCAAGGATAACATAGATACTGATGTAATTATTCCGGGAAAATACCTGCGCACCACAGACATGAGCGTATTTGCATCACATGTCCTGGAAGGAATTGATCCCGGATTCCCAAAGAAAGTGAAAAAAGGCGATATCATCGTTGCTGGCAAGAACTTCGGCTGTGGCTCATCCAGGGAACAGGCGCCTCTTGCTCTAAAACATGCAGGGGTGGCATGTATCGTGGCTGAATCCTTCGCAAGGATATTTTTCAGGAACGCCATCAACGTAGGACTGCCCATAATAGAGGCAAAAATAGATTGCGAAGAGGGCGACATAATTGATATTGACCTTGAGAACGGGATTGTGAAAACCAAAAATGCATCATACACGGGAACGAAGCTTCCTGATTTCCTGCGAGAAATACTGGCTGACGGCGGTCTTGTGGAACATCGCAAAAAGAAGGTGCAGCCGTGATATTCCCTGCGGATTACAAAAGCGTGGGTTTGACAAGGGCAGACCCATCAGGACGTATCGGATGTCCAATTTATTTTACAACAGAATATCTTATCGCTGACCTGCCTGCCGGATATGCGATATACAGAGTGAAAAACGAAGGAGAAGGTTTGTTGAGAAAGCTTGTTTCACTTGAATTATTGGTGAAAGGGAACAGGATAATCAAATTCAAAGAAAAACTCGATGCACACGACAGGACAAGGCTCATAGAATCTGCAATTCCGTTATGTAAAGGAACCGTGAACACAGTTGTTTTTGAGGGAATGGACAGGCATATCACATTCGTGCATGAACCAAGTCTTCACGAAGTCATGGAGATTGAAATAATTGATATCATGCCCCCTGAGCCTCCGTGGCTTGCTTCTGCGATAGACAGGCTCGTCCTGAGCGGCATACTGGGCGAACTGAACATAAGGTTCACAAAGAAACTCATCGACCTGAGGCAGTTCGAAGGAGAAAAGACCGTCTTCCCATGCTATGCTTCAGAGCTTAAAGGAAAATACCTTGACACGGATATTGATATCGAGGATAACTCAGAGCTTGTGGGATGCGATATCTCAAAGCAGATATTCGAACTGCGATTCCCCGGGCTCACGTATAAACATATCAACATGTGCCCTCTCAAGGCTGAGCTGTACATGCCCACAAAGCCGTTTATCACAAGGTGCTGCCAGAGCAAAAAATCAGGTATGGTGAACATAAACGGCATAGATGGGGCTGTTGTGCACTGGGGCGCGTCAGAGTATGATATCGTGGATGCGATAAGGATGCTGGTGAGGGTTCTTAAAGGCAATATGGAGAATAATAAAACGGGTGTTAAATGAAAATAGCAGTTGTCCCCGGTGATGGTATAGGCAGAGAAGTCATACCTGCGGCACTGGCAGTGCTTGATGCCTTCGATCTTAACATAGAAAAGATACCCCTTGAGATAGGCTATGGAAAATGGGAGCGCACAGGATGCGCGCTGGCAGACGAGGATGTGAGCATTATAAAAGACTGCGATTGCGTGCTTTTCGGAGCCATCACAACACCCCCTGACCCGAATTACAAAAGCGTGCTGTTGCGGCTTCGCAAGGAACTTGATCTTTATGCGAATATCCGTCCTTTTTCGCCGCTTGCGAATGTCAAATTACCATGCAATAAAAAAATGTTTGATCTTGTTATTGTCAGGGAAAATACTGAAGGCATGTATTCTGGTGTTGAAGAACTGCTTGATGATGCGGCTTATACTACAAGGGTCATTACCCGCAAAGGCAGCGAGAGGATAGCGCAAAGCGCCTGCACAATAGCAAAAAAGAGAAAAAACCAGATAACTATAGTTCATAAAGCCAATGTGCTGAAATCAGATTCATTTTTCCGTAATGTCTGTAAAGGTGTTGCAACCAGGAATAAGATATCATACAATGAAATGCTTGTTGATGCAATGGCATACGATCTTGTCCTTCGACCAGAGAAGTATGATGTGATAGTGACCACAAATCTTTTCGGGGATATCCTGAGCGACGTGGCTGCAGCCGTATCAGGAGGGCTTGGCATTTGTCCGAGCGCCAACATCGGGGACAGATATGCGCTCTTTGAGCCAATACATGGCAGCGCTCCTGATATCGCAGGAAAGGGGATCGCAAATCCTATTGCTTCTATTCTTAGTGTCAGGATGATGCTTCAATGGCTGGGTCATGAGACCGAAGCTGAAATTCTCAAGAAGGCTGTTGATTCGGTCATTGCCAGAGGAATAGTTACCCCTGACCTTGGCGGGTCTTATTCAACAATTGATGTATCAGAAGCGATATCAAAAAATATAAGTGTTCTAAAATCTTATTAGGGTGTTGATAGGAAAAAATAGGATAATATCACGCTGTCTTAATCACAGACGTGTCATTATGGGTAATAAAAACGGGAAATCGGATATAAAATATAAAAAAAAGTTGGTTCAGGGAGAGCCAAAGCTTTCAGATATGGAAAGCATCTTTGCAAGCATACAGGATGGTATCGGTGTTATTGACAAAGATATGAATATTATCCTTGTTAATCCGATCGCTCATAAGTGGTATCCTGAAACTTCATCATTTATTGGAAAAAAATGTTTCAAAGCATTTCACGGAAGGAGCGAGCCATGTGAGATATGTCCTTCCTTAAGAACACTCAAGACAGGGAAATCCACTTTCGATATTGTCCCCAAACACGGGAAGGAAGGCGAGAAAGTAGGATGGATAGAAATCAATAGTTTCCCATGGATAGATACGTCCACAGGGGAGATGAAAGGAGTAATAGAACATGTGCACGACATCACAGAAAGAAAGAAAACAGAAGAGAGGTATAAGCTGTTTTCAGAAGCTGTTGAAGAAGCGCCAGATGGCGTACAGATCGTTGACCTTAATGGACATATAACCTACTCCAACAGGGCTGTTGAAGAGATATTCGGGATCCCTAATGAAGAGTTATTAGGAAAGCATGTAAATGAAATGAACGTGGACCCGGAGTTTGCCGGAAAAGTTATATTACCATCAATAATAGAGACCGGGCGCTGGGTCGGAGAATTAATGGTAAAGCATAAGGGAGGGTATGAATTTCCTATCTGGTTGAATACTTCGATAGTTAAGGACAGCGAAGGCAACCCAATAGCCATGGTCGGGATTATCAGGGACATGACAGAGCGCAGGCGATTTGAAAAAGCTCTGAAAGAAAGCGAGGAACAGTATCGAAGTCTTTTTGAGGATTCTCCGGTCTCGCTCTGGGAGGAAGACATCTCACAGGTCAAAAAATATGTTGATAATTTACGGAATAAAGGAGTTGAGGATTTAAGAATATATTTTGAGTCACACCCGGAGGAAGTTGAACGCTGCGCAAAAATGGTGAAAGTAGTTAATGTGAACAAAGCCACACTTTCATTATTCAGAGCGCAGAACAAAGAAGAACTTCTGAATGGTCTGCACAAAATCTTCACCGAGCATTCTTTTGATGTATTCAGGGAAGAGCTTGTCGCCATTGCTGATGGCAGAACCTGGTTTGAAGGAGAGGATTTTGTCAGAACTATGACAGGGAACGTGTTGAATATATTCCTTAAATGGTCAGTGGCACCAGGATATGAAAAAACATATTCCAGGAGGATCGTCTCTATTATTGATATCACAGAGCGCAAGCGAATAGAAGAATCGATCAAAAAATACACCAGAAAGCTTGAGGAATCAAACCGCATGAAAGAACTGTTCATTGACATAATGCATCATGACCTTATGAATCCACTTGCGACTGCCAGCGGTTTTACTGAACTTCTAAAAGATTATAAAGAATGCAACATGATGTACGTTGAGACCATTGAGAAAAACCTTCTAAAAGCCATGGATCTTATCGAATGCGCAACAAGATTTTCAAGGATCGACAGTATTGAGCGCATTGAACTTACAGACCTTGATTTGAGTGGGGTGATCAATGAAGTCATAGAAAATCTGCGTCCTTCGGCAGAAAGAGCAGGGATGGAAATTGAGAACACGATTACAGTAAGAATGCCGGTCAAAGCAAATAGAATAATCGAAGAGGTCTTTTCCAACCTTATATCGAATGCGATAAAATATGCACAGAATGGAAAAAGGATTATAGTCAAAGCAGAAGACAAAGACCCATTCTGGAATGTAATGATAATTGATTTCGGGGAAGGTTTAAGACAAATCGACAAGACCGTAATTTTTGACAGGTTCTGCAGGCTGGATAAGAAAGGGGTAAAGGGTTCTGGATTGGGGCTGGCTATTGCAAAAAAGATAGTTGAACTCCACAAAGGAGGTATTGGAGTTGAAGATAATCCGCAGGGTGGGGCTGTTTTTATTGTGGAGATCCCTAAATCAGAATACCTGGATCAGGTTCATTAAAGATAATGCCACTGCGCCTGCAAGAAGTGGAGATATTATCCATGCTATCAGGATCTTCTTTACAACTTCACCTCTGACGATATGCATCCCGCTGTTCGCACACCCGATACCGATGACGCCCGCAGCAACTATCTCACCCAGCGAGACCGGTACCCCAAGTATTGAAGCTACATGGACGATGATGGCGGCTGTGAACTCAACAAATGTGGCGCGGATGATGCAGAGTTCTGTTATCTCTTTTCCTACTGTATCAAGGACCCTGCCGCCCATGATCAGCGCTCCAAAACCGATAGTTATACCACCAAGGACAGAACCCCACAGTGGATCAATGAGACCTGCTCCCACAAATGGTCCAACTGCATTTGCTGCATTGTTCGCTCCTGCAGAATATGCAACATAGCATCCTGATATAGTGAGCATCAGATTGAGCAGTTTCTTTATTGATACTTCGGATTTGCTGTGGTCAGCCAGCCAGAGGAGGATATCTGTGTAGAAATATTTTCCAAGAATGTATGCAAGGAGCCATGCAAGTATCGGTGTCACCACCCACCAGCTTACGATATATCCCAGAAGAGGCAAATTTATTGTTGATGAGCCATAGAAAACGCCTATCCCGACCACTGAACCGACAGCAGCCTGGCTTGTGGAAATGGGGATCCGCAGAAGATTTGCAAGAAATACAGTTATGCCTGATGCTCCCACGGCTACAATGGCACCTGTCAGCAGTATGGTGCCTGGAGCAAGGATGCCGTTTCCGAGCGTTTTTATCACTTCCCCGCCGCCCAGCACAGCCCCGATAAGGGAAAAGACACCTATCAATAACACTGCCTGGTATTTGGTTCGAACCTTTGCACCGTAAGCAGCGCCCATTGCTGCCGCTGCATTATTTCCTCCGATGTTCAGTCCCATGAAAACAGCGACTAAATAAGCAACTAACTGAATGATCATTATGGCTTCCTCAAATCATATGATATTATTTAAAATGTAATGATACAGGCAAAAATTGACTTAATCATATCATGTCGGATAACAAGCGGTATATAAGATCCTTACCTTCATCGGTATCAAATATCGGCGTGTCCCACTCCTGAACTATCTTTGTCCGTTGTGTCGTTACATCTGCCTTTTTTACAGGGTCATATCCCTTTTTTTCATATATTTCCCTAAATACCAGCACACCGCATCTTTGCCATGCTGGTGTTTCTGCAAGATTGACACCGTTCTGGAATACAAGCTCATGTATCGCGCTTGCTTTCATGTTCCTGAGTTTAATGGCAGCTTCGTTCTCAGACAGACCGGTCTTTCGAAGAGTATAATATCCATATGAGCTTACATGGTTTCTCCATGTCTCAGCCTGTCTCCATACCAGGTACCTGTAGATATCCTCTTTTCCAAGCGGTATTATGCGTGAATCAAATGAGACCGGTTTTTTCATGTCAAGTTCAATAGTAAGCGCTGAGGAGAAAAAGCTCGGAATAATAGAATCTATCTTCTCTATCCTGTAATTGTACGGCATTTCATAAAAAAAAAGACTGATCTCATCCGAGAATATGAAAGCTAAAAGAGGATTTAACCCGCTATCCCTGAAGAAACATTCCACACAATCTGCCATTGCTTTTGCAAATATTTCATCGTATGGTTTTTTAAAGTCTGAAAGGGCGCGGTGGAACCCCCTGCCATCGATCCTTACAGCGAAGGGAGGAAAAACCCGAATGTCTGAGTATATCTCTCTTTCCTTCATCTCCCTGTCTGAAAAAGCATCGCTCACGATCTATTGTTCTTCTTCTTCATTGGAAATATCATAGTCTTCTGCAGCTGGTTCTTCTTTTTTGAACTGGTCTTTTACATGCCTGATAAGAACAACGTCGCCCACAGCAGTGACCCATCTGTATGGAATTACAACACCACTTTTTGCTGCATCGAACATTTCCGGGTTCAATCGCGAAACTGCAAGTCCTGAAACTTTTCTTTCATTAACTTCAAGTACAACATCATTGACCTTACCGATATATATCCCTCGATCTGTATAGACGTTCAAACCGAACATCGTTGAAACTTCTGCCTGCATCAAATCACCTTGACTTGAATATGAATGATAGCAATATATAGTTTATTGATTGGCAGCGTGCCAGGGCGAAATAGAGCTTCACACTAATACGAATATCTTTCCTCTTTCCACGGATCTGCGGTGTTGCTGTATCCACGCTGTTCCCAGAAACCAAGTTCCTGCTCCTCTGTGAACACAACGCGCCTCACCCATTTGGCGCACTTGTATGCATATTTTTTTGGCACAACAAGCCTGAGAGGTCCCCCATGTGCAGATTCAAGCGGCTCCCCGTTGAAAGCATAGGCAAGCAGCACATCTGGCTCCATAAGTTCAGAAACTGGAAGGCTGGTTGTATATCCACCGTCACATTCTATTGTGACAAACCGGGTATTCTCTTTTGGCATGGCAAGCTCTGCAATAGCGCTGAATCTGACCCCCTCCCACTTATTATCGAACCTGCTCCATCCGGTCACGCAATGAAAATCGCTGATGCTCTCTGTCTTTTTAAGCGAAAGAAGTTCATCATATGTCATTTTGATGGGATTTTTAACAAACCCCTCAACGCGAATATCCCATGTTCCCCTGTCGAATTCAGGTACATTTCCGAAATGCAGTATAGGAAAATCTGGTGTCAGGCGCTGGTTTGGCGGAAGTCTTTGCATAAATTATATCCATTTATTAAAGGTGATATCTGGTATTAAATATATGGCGTGAGAATGCAGAAGTTTAATATTATATTCAGGTGAATAAGGCTCACGATGCCAACCACAGAAGAGATTAAAATTATTATTAAGAAATACGCCTTGCAGAATGCGGTCAAGTATAACAAGACACCGCAGGCAGGAGCGGTTATGGGTAAAGTCATGGCGCAGCCTGACCTTCGTTCCATGGCTAAAGAGATCACTGTCCTTGTTAACGAAGTCCTCGTTGAGATAGACCAGATGTCGCCTGAAGCGCGGGGAGAGGAATTGAATAAGATTGCGCCTGAACTTATCGCAGAACTGAAAGAAAAGAAAGAGCCTGAGAAAGGTTTGCCTCCGCTTGAAGTCGGGGGTGCTCTTGTCATGAGGTTCGCGCCAAATCCCAATGGTCCTCCAACGCTTGGAAGCGCGCGCGGGATAGTTGTGAACTCCGAGTACACTAAAAAGTATAAAGGCAAACTCATTATACGTTTTGACGATACTGATCCTGCGACCAAGCGCCCGATGCTTGAGGCTTATACATGGTATCTTGAGGACTGTGAATGGCTGGGAGCAAAGCCGGATGAAGTGGTTATTGCATCTGACAGGATAGATAAATATTATGAAGTCGCTGAACAATTGATAAAAAAAGGAGGGGCTTATGTCTGTTTCTGCGAGCAGGAGACTTTCAAGGCTTTGAAGGATGAAAAGAAAGCATGCCAGCACAGGAATGAAAAACCGCAAAAGAACCTTGAATTCTGGAAGAAGATGCTTGCAGGTGAATACAAAGAGCAGGAGGCGGTGCTTCGCATCAAGACAGACATCGCTCACAAAGACCCGGCTATCCGCGACTGGGTGGCATTTCGAATAATAAAGACACCGCATCCCAGACCTGAAGTAGGCGGTAAATACTGCGTCTGGCCGCTTCTGGATTTTGAAGGCGCGGTGGAAGACCATCTTCTTGGGACTACATTGATCATACGGGGCAAGGACTTAACAGACAGCGAAACACGACAGAGGTATGTTTATAAATACATGGGCTGGACGTACCCTGAGACCATGCACTGGGGGCGGGTCCAGATACATGAGTTCGGGAAACTCAGCACGAGCGGTATCAAGAAAGCGATAGCAGAAGGTCAGTATTCCGGATGGGATGACCCCCGGTTGCCTACTATCAGGGCGATAAAACGAAGGGGCATACTCCCGGAGGCTCTTCGCAAGTTCATGCTTGATCTTGGGCTTGGCGAGACTGATATCAGCCTCAGCCTGGACACGCTGTATGCAGAGAACCGCAAGATCATCGATCCTGTCGCGAACAGGTATTTCTTTGTATGGGACCCTGTCGAACTTGAAGTAGAGGGCGCAGAACCGAAAATAGCGAAGGCTCCGCTACATCCCACCCGCGGGGGCATCAGGGAGATACCTGCGGGAACAACGGTATTGATCACAAAGAATGATGCAGATAGTCTCAAAGAAGGCGAGAGGCTGCGCCTTAAGGATCTTTACAATATAGAGGTGATCAGCATCTCACCACTGCAGGTAAAATTCATAGGCACTGATATGGATCTTGTAAAAAAGGAGAAAGCACGCATCATTCACTGGGCTCCCCTTGATGGATTGAAGGTCAGGGTCTTATCGCCTGACAGGGAATTTATCGGTATGGGTGAGCACGGGATGGAGAAAGAGGTTGATAAGGTCGTGCAGTTCGAGAGGTTCGGCTTTGTGAGGATTGATAGCGTGAACGGGGATGAGATAGTGGCGTATTTTACGCACAAGTGATTTTGAAAAGTCAGCAATTACGAAAAACAAGAACTATCCCGATAATATTCCCTCTGTCATCCTTAATTATATTATTGCTGCTCTGAATCTGTATCTTCTTTTTGCTCTTATCCATAAGTATGGTTTGCATCCCCTTAGCATCAGTCGTTTCGCTCGCGATATTAAATACGTCTTTCAGGGGTTTATCCTGTGCTTCTTCTAAAGTCCATCCGGTCAGGGACTGGGCAGGAGGGTTCATGAATATCACACAACCCTGTGGATCAGTAGCTATAACAGCATCGCTTATGCTGTTGAGCGTTCCGTGGAACCACTTCCTGCTCTCTTTTAATTCCTTCATAGTCCTGTGTTTGTAAAGTGCTATCTCAATATTTATTTCCAATTCCCTGTCCTTATATGGTTTGATCAGGTATCCAAATGGTTCTGTAATTTTTGCCCTTTCAAGGATCTTTTCATCAGAATATGCTGTAAGATATACCACTGGAATATCAAATCTGGAAATTATGTTGCCCGCAGCCTCAATCCCATCCATTTTACCCTGAAGCATTATATCCATCAACACCAGATCCGGTCTGGTCTCTTCCGCCTTTTTAATCGCCGCCTCACCAGAAGATGCTATTGAAGGGACATCATACCCCAGATTCTTCAAGCTTCTTCTGATGTCGTCAGCTACAATGACTTCATCTTCAACGACCAATATCCGAGTTTGCGCCATTATTTCACACCTCTAAATTTAATTGTAAATTCAGTTCCATTATTTTTATTAATATCCAGACTCCCATTCAGTTGATCTTCTGCCAGCATGGTAACAAGATGCAAACCAAGTGATTTAACGTTCTTTATTTCAAGATTTTCCGGGATGCCAATCCCGTTATCACCAACCATAAGTTCGATCATGTTATTCCGGCTCAAATGAAGAATTATCCTGATTTCACCATTCCTGTCCCCTGGAAATGCATGTTTTAACGAGTTAGTTACAAGCTCGTTAATGATCAATCCGCATGGAATTGCAGAATCAATACCCAGCGGAATGTCTTCAACATTTATTTTCAATGCGATCTTATTCATGTTGATCCCATACGATTGGAACAGACCATTGACCAGGTCAACAATATATCCTTTAAGATCGATCTTTGTAAAGTCTTTGGATCGATATAGTTTTTCATGAATAAGAGACATCGAAATAATTCTATTACGGCTCTCATTCAACATCTCGATAATATATTTATCTTTACTGAAATCCAACTGAAGTCTTAACAGACTTGAGATGATCTGCATATTGTTCTTGACCCTGTGGTGAACCTCTCTTAATAGCACTTCTTTTTCGTGGAGTGACGATCGGATCTGTTCTTCAGCCTGCTTTCGTTCAGTTATGTCACGGGAATTAAGAACAATACCCTTGACAGCCAGATCCGGAGGAAGCATTTTGCCAATGGATTCAAGAATACGCCAGGAGTTATCTTTATGCCTGGCTCGTACCTCGATGGATGAGGTTATATTCGGATTCTTGATCTTTTCAATAAAAACATCAGTAAATTGCGGCAAATCATCCGGATGGATGAATACCGAAATATTCTTTCCAATCAGTTCCTGCGGTTTATATCCAAAAGACCTCTCGATAGAAGGGCTGAGATAGTAAATGACCCCTGCCTCTCCAAGAATCGTGATAATATCTGATGAGTTCTCAATGAGGGATCGGAATTGCTCTTCACTTTTGCGTAATGCTTCTTCAGCAAGCTTTCTCTGGGTTATATCCCTGATGATACTTGACATTCCGATAATCTTGTTATCAGAATCAAGCAAAGGAGACATGTTCATGCTGACATCTATCTCCTTTCCAGTCTTATGGAGATTTATAAAATCAAAACCCCTGGTTCTGCTGCCGGAAATAACATCGTTCATAATGTTGTTGATCTCGGTATGCAGTCGCGGCGGCACCACCACATCAAAGAGCTTTTTTTCTGCCAGTTCTTCTGCAGTCCATCCAAAAATACTCTCAGCGCTTTTGTTCCATGAAAGTATCCTGTCCTGCGTATCGGTTATTACAATGGCATCATTGGCATTATCGAACAGGTTCCTGTATTTCTCCTCTGCCAGATAACGCATCCTGTGTTCTGCAATAGCAAGCTTTTCATAGGGTTTCTCGACAGATGATTTGAACATTGCAAGATAGACAAAATAGAAACCAGCGGCTTGAAGCAAATTTCCTGAATATATGTAAAAGAAATCTACAAAAAAACTACAATATATTATTATAAAACCATATATCAAACAAATTATATTCTTATCTTTGGTCGTCTCAAGTCTTTTTGTGTACAGATAGCTTGCATATAATATGAAAATCGACGTGATGAACGCCATTAATATCCATGCATTGGAAATATCGCCTTTAATAGGATGAACTTCAGGCAATATTTGCGGATAAAATAATACCAGTGTCAGGGATATTAAAGATAAAATAATTGCAGATGCGAACATGACATATTTGCTGATTATCCCGGGAAGTGAATCACGATAAATATATGCACTCACAAAAAATAAGAGAACAGATATTGGCCATAGCAGGAACCTGAAAGCTGTGGCTTTTTCAATAGAATTCGGCGTGATAAAATCAGGCATATATGGATGGGAAAGCATCTGAAATAACTGGATAAGCCCCATTACAAAGAAAGATGCGCCAAGAAAGAATGAATTGTCATCCCGGCTCTTATCATATGCGAACCATGTCGTCACAAAGATCGAAAAAGACATGACAAGAGGCAATAGTTCTGTTGTGACCTCGAAATAATCTTTCAATAAAGGTGATACGTTCCTGAACGGCTCAAGGAATATCCCGATAATAATGATCGAAACAATTATTATCAGAAGTCGAAGAGCATGTTTTATCTTGGTCATTCAATTATCCTGCAATGTTGATTCCGATCATAGATTTCAGTAGCACTGTTTTTCTCAACAGTAATTATGTTCTTGTGCAGCAATAGTATGTATTGAGGTTGGCACCATCTCCTACCTTCCATAACACTTCGATTTCTTTTTCGCCAACCTTTACTTATCATGATTTTAATGCAATATAGATTTCACAAGATTCGTTTCCTGATGGTTGTGACATATTATGGACTCTTTCAATGTGTTCGCCGAAAGCATTCGAAATCCATATATCGTACAAGCTTTTAATAAACATACAATTATTACTGTTGATCTGGGCATCCATTTTTACTAAAGGACAGTTCATAATTTTGCCACAAATGATATTTTCGCTAACATTTGACCATTTTGACTCCTGTTTGAGGATATCATTCATATCCTGTAAATACTTTATAAATGTCCCTGCATCCCATTCAGATATATTTTTTTTATATTTATAAGTTTCAATTATTTTAGTACCGAACCTGGTGCCAAGCGATCTTATGAACTCGTCATTTGAAGGTACATTTTTTAGCATTTTTAAAATGTTAAATAGATCTGTATAATAATCCGCAACAGGTTCTTCTCTTGTTTTAATATCCTCCACCATTCGAATAAGGATCTTGCCAATTTCAGGAAGTTGCTTAAGGACTATGAGATTTTCTCCAGCTGTGGAGCTGTAGGTACGTCCATTCAGATGCAATAATTCTATAAAATTATTGGCAAGCTTTCCAATAGCATCAGGATTGGAGAACCTGTGATGTATTATTATAGACTCATTATTGATATCGATATCTTCTATGAAGCCCATAGTTTTATAAAGAACCTTCAAATTTTCCAGAAAATCTTCAGGAGGAATCTGGTTTATGGGACAACCACAAAACCTCTCAATGCAGTTAGTGATTTTATATGTCATTCCTGCCCCCTGGATTTCTTCAAAAAGCTGTCTTGGTATCACTGACATATCGTAGTTCATCTTTGCATAAAGATGTATCAGGACGTTCCAGAAATCAGGTTTTTTGTGCAATTCAGAAAAAACCGCATCCATACGCCCAAAATTCTCCAGGATTTTGTTATGTATCCAGCTATTTTCACCTTTTATCAGGTTCATTTCTAAAGATCCATTGATACAACGGATCTCTGAAATACCAAGACCAAACTTTTTTGCTACAAATAAAGCAATAACAGCAGCCAGATACCTGTTCGCATCAGGGTTTTTTCCATCTATTGAAAATGTAGCGCTTTTTGGCTGGATATTATTATCAGGATTGATCTTAATTGACATTCCCCAATAGACTTCATTTCCAAGTTCATTTAAGCGTCTTTCCACATCAGAAAGAGATGAAATGTCATTGCCAATTATGTTATGAACCGTCTCTTCATCAGGAAGCCTGCCCCCCAGATTTTTCAATGCCCAGACGAGAGTTGATGACGTCAGATTCTGCTCCTTTTTTAATCCTGAAATTAGTTTTTTTACAGAATCCGGATCCTGGAATGCTACATCTGCAAGGTCGATCACCTCACGAATAACCGCACTGAGATTGCCATTGTGCTTTTGCATCAGGGGGTCAAGTTTTTTTAAATAATCCTCATTTAATGAGATATTTTTCCTGAGAATCATGTTATGATAATAATGCTCATTTATTACTTATTTAGTTTTCCATCTATTTCCTTCATTAACTGGCTGGGACGATCCGCGCCTGGGCGAGACTGATATCAGCCTCAGTAGGGTGAAGTTCATCGGTACTGATAAGGACCTTGTGAAGAAAGAGAAGGCGCGGATCATCCACCGGGTCCCTTTGGATGGGCTTAATGTCGGGGTGTTATCCCCGGATGGCGAATATTCAGGCATAGGAGAGCACGGGATGGAGAGAGAGGTGGATAAGGTGGTGCAGTTCGAGAGGTTCGGGTTCGTGAGGATTGATAGTGTTAAAGATGATGAGGTAGTGGCTTATTTTACGCATAAGTAATTAAAACCTATTAGAAGAAGAGATAATAGGTTTTAATAAAAATATTTCATCTCATAAAGCATACAAATATTAGGAAATAATTTATTATTCTTAAAAAACACTATATACAGGCCTCGTACATCGTACGGGGTATACCGTCGGTGACGGCGTGCCTTGAAGCACAGCAAAGAAAGAACAACAAAAAAATATCAAAAATAAATGAATGTAATGGCGCTATATCCACCCGGTTAAAATCCCACCGTACAGGTCTGCTCCCGCATGAAGAGAAGGGAAGTGAATCGTTCTTTATAAAAACAGAAATCTATATATATTGTTCTGTACAAAAACAATATTGGAATTTCAATGAATGCATCAGAAATGATATTTGAGGAATGGAAAACATACGCCGGGAAAAAGTCGCTGAAGAAGCGGGCGCTTGATCTGGGGAGCTTGATATCGAATTCCCGCCTCAAGATCATCGGCATTACAGGAATACGCAGGTCGGGAAAATCCAGCATCCTGATAATGCTCCAGCAGGAGCTTGCCAGAGAAGGCGAAAATGCAGCGTATATCAACCTTGAGGACAGCAGGGTCAAGGATAATAGAACCGTGCTCGATGATGTGGTCAAATGGTTCGGAGACAGGGGATTCCTGATGCTTGATGAGATCACCGGCGTGCACGATTGGGAGGGATGGCTTGCAAGGAACCACGAATTATTAAAAGGAAAGCTGCACCTGATAGTCAGCTCGTCCCGCGGGAAGCTTGTGATCCCGTCCAGACCATTGCGGGGGCGGATGATTCATTATGAAATGTATCCGCTATCTTTCAGGGAATTCCTGAGTTTCAAAGGGCTCAAAGCCGAACTCACAGTTGCTGGAACAGGCAGGATAGAACGGGCGCTTGAGGAGTATCTCATATATGGCGGATTTCCCGAAGTTGTGCTGACAGGAGATAAAACCGATAAGATACGGATCCTGAACTCATACTTTAAGGACATAATAGGACTTGACGTAGCAGAAATGTCGGACAACAGTATAACAACTGTAGAACTATTTGGAAAATACATAATCGAAACACCCTATTTTTCAGCGTCAAAATGCCTGAACTTCTTTAAGGGGCTGGGTCACAAGATCGGTAAGGAAAGTCTGCTTGACCTTGAAAAATACTCGCAGGAAGGGTATCTTTTCTTTTTTGCCAGTATATTCTCCCATACAATAAAAGACCGCACGCAATACCCCAGGAAGGCATATCTCGGAGATACGGGGTTCATGTACTCCATGAGCGGCAGGATAGACTCTGGCAGGTTGTTTGAGAATGCGGTCTTCCTGGAACTGAAACGAAATATGCCGCAGCAGCACGATATCCATTACTGGAAAAGCAGGGAAGGATTTGAGGCGGATTTCGTAATACGTGAGGGGCTTGCGATCAAAGAAATAATCCAGGTCGCATATGAATTGAACAGTGAAAAGACAAAAGACCGTGAAGTTCGCGGGCTTGTGGCATGTGCCAGGGATTCAGGATTAGATCACGGTCTGATAATTACTAAGGATTTTGAGAAAGTCGAAATCGTTGATGGGATAAAGATAATTTTCATGCCACTGTGGAAGTGGCTTCTGAAGCTTTCAGGCTAGGATGAGGCTGGTTCGCTTTCTTACTGAAATGCCTCCACACTTCCTCAGCATCCTTTTTCCTGATCCCCGGCACCTTTCCTATCTCCTCGACATCAGCCTTCCTCAACTTCTCCACAGACCCAAAATACCGCAGCAACGCCTGTTTCTTCTTCACCCCGATACCTGCGATCTTATCCAGTTCAGACTCAATGATCCTTTTCCCCCTCAATTTCCTGTGATATCCAACTGCGAACCTGTGCGCTTCATCCCGTATCCTCTGCACAAGTTTCCGCGCTGGCGAGCCCTCTGGAAGAATGACGGGCGTCTCCCTTCCGGGCAGGAAAATATACTCGAATTCCTTGGCAAGCGCCGCCATATCAAGAGACAGCCCCAGGCTGCCAATTGCTGCAAGTGCGGCGCTAAGCTGTCCTTTTCCCCCATCAATTAAAACAAGGTCTGGCATCTTTTTTCCTTCGTCTTTCCTCCTCGCATAAGCGCGTCCTACAACTTCTCCCATCATGGCAAAATCATCCGTACCTCCCACGGTCTTTATCTTAAACCGCCTGTAGTTCTTTTTGTCTGGTTTCCCATCCACGAAAACTACAAGTGACCCTGTGGCATCCGTACCGCTGATGTTCGAGATGTCAAAAGCCTCAATAACGGACGGTGAAGAAGGAAGGTCAAGAGCATTCTGCAATTCCATTAGAGCTGCGTCCTTTTTTCTAATGAGCGCATTCATATCAAGCAGCAGGTTTGTGTTCTCCATAGCAAGTTTCATCAAACCCTTTTCTACAGGATTCTTTGGTGTCTTGAGCTTTACGCCCTTTTCAGCTAGCCATATCGATATCGAACCATCAGGAAGCTCGATGGGAACAATGATTTCCTGGGGCGGCTCTGCTTCCAGGTAGTACTGCTTTATGAAACTTGAAATAACCTCATTTTCATCGCTGTTTGCTGCTGAAAGTGTAAAAGAATCCCGCCCTCGAAGTCTTCCATCGCTAATATGGAATAATTGCAGGCTTGCTGTGTTTCCAGATATCGCGCATGCCATTATGTCCTGATCTTTATGACCCGGCACGTTCACGCGCTGTTTTTCAGAAAGTGTCGAAAGAGCATTCAACAGGTCCCTTTTGCCTGCAGCTTTCTCATATTCCTGCATTTGCGACAGCTTTTCCATCTCTTCTGACAGGGACTGGCTCAGTTCTTTGTGTTTTCCCTTGAGGAGATCAGATACGTTCTTGATAATGCTCTGGTACGCCTCTTCTGTCACATTTCCAGCACACGGCGCAGCGCATTGTTTTATATGAAAATTGAGACATGCGGGGCAGGGCAGCTTCTTTCTGCATCTTCTTATTCCAAGCTTTGATGCCATTTTGATAAGTTCCCTTACAGCCCTTGAATCCGGGTAAGGACCGAAGTACTGCGCACCGTCCCGCTCCCGCCGCCGCGCAATGCAGATGCGCGGATATTCCTCGTTCGTTATCTTGATGAAAGGATACGCCTTATCATCCCGAAGTTTCACATTATACCGCGGAGCATGCTCTTTTATCAGGTTTGATTCCAGAACAAGCGCCTCGACTTCTGTTCCTGTGACGATATACTCAAGTCCTTCGATATTCCGCATTAGCATCCGTGTTTTAGGCGAGTCTGACTCCCTGAAATACTGGCTAACCCTGTCCCTCAGGGA
Organism: Candidatus Methanoperedens sp.; assembly: GCA_028717345.1. Taxonomy (GTDB): domain Archaea; phylum Halobacteriota; class Methanosarcinia; order Methanosarcinales; family Methanoperedenaceae; genus Methanoperedens. The sequence continues at coordinate 6,771 of JAQUNZ010000026.1, read as the reverse complement.
TGATGCTTTTCCCACATAGATGACCTTATTCTCCATGTCTTTCATAAGGTAGACGCCCGGAGATTTTGGGAGTTTTTTCGCGTCTTTGATATCTGTGGTCATTTAATTACGATTTCAGATTCTGCTTTATGTTCCCATAATCATTTCGCAGATGTGGACTTTTTCCACTGATCTTTCGGATTAAGATACCACCACACCCCAACCCGCCTGACTATTAATCGACAAACTTTCCTATTAACTTAATAGTATTTAATATTTTTGTTCATGTGCGTCTAAAATAAATATTTCACTTCGAAAAAAAGATAAGATTATATCATATTAAGATAACATTATTATTGATATGCAAAACCCCGGTTCCCTTGAAAAAATATTTGGCAATACAGCGCAGCTAACTGTTCTGGAATATTTGCTTAACAATAAAGACAACGACACCTACCTTTCCGGGATCGCGGCAGATACCGGTCTGTCACATTCCACGGTATCAAGGGTCATTGAACCGCTTCTGGAAATAGATCTGGTAACCGAAAGACCGCTCGGAAAACAGATACGGGTTTTCAGGTTGAATCAGGACAACGAACTTACAAAATACCTGATAAAATTCAAGGATGGTCTCAGGCATATTATTGATGGGAGTGGTAAATAATGAACAGAGATGCCATAGATGACATAGATGACAGGATCCTTCAACTGATAACAAAGGACAGTAATATCCCAAACAATGAGATGTCAGGGATCATTGGAATCCCGGAAAATGAAATTGCAGCGCGGATACGAAACTTTTCCGATACGAGATCAATAATACTGATAGTTGACGATGACATGGATTCGCTCCTGCCTTTGAAGCGATCACTTGAGCGTGAGAATTACAAAGTTGTTGAAGCATACAGCGGTCAGGAAGCGCTCCAGAAAGCAAGCGCAGAGACGCCTGATGTAATACTGCTTGACCTTATGATGCCTGGAATGGATGGTTATGAGGTATGTAACCGGTTAAAAAAAGAGATGAACCTGAAGAACACTCAGATCATCATGCTGACAGCAAGGGATGATGTCGGAGATAAAATCAGGGGTCTGGATATCGGCGCCGATGACTATGTAACAAAACCTTTCAATCTAAGCGAATTAAAAGCCCGAATAAAAACTGCCCTTCGAAGAACAAGAAACTTATGATCCCTGTGGTGGATATGTGAGAATACGATCAGAAATTATCCTTTTTTTTCTGTTGATATCCGTAATCCCGCTTTCCATTGTAGCTTACATCTCCTATGATAACGGCAAAGAAGCCATCCGTGCATCCGTGATGGAAAAACTTCTCGGGGCGACAGAAAACACCGGGAATGCCATAGATAACTGGATGGCTGCAAGAAAAGATGACATGCGAGTTATCTCGCAGTCCAGGATAGTTGTATCCAAGGATAAAAAACAGCTCCATGAGTACCTTGACACTTTTGTGAGAGGATACAGGGGAGTATACAGGGAGTTTTTCATACTTGACCTCAATGGAAGCATCATTTTCTCGACCCTGGATCGAGAGGGAAATGCAGGCAACGAACGTTATTTCACCGAGGCTGCAAATGGAAAACTGTATGTGTCCGATGTCTCTCTTTCTGAAATTCCTGGCTCTTCAGAAATGATAATAGCAAACCCGGTTAAAAACAACGGCACTATCACGGGAATAATGGCAGCCAGGGTCAGCCTTGAGAATCTCTACAGGATCATCGAAAACATAGATGTCGGGAAATCAGGGGAGGTTTTTATCGTCAATAAGGATGGGAATATCATATTTCACAAGAACCGGTCGATGATACTGCTTCGCAGCATCGATGACAATCATGCTGTCAGGGAAGTAAGATATGAAAAGAACGGGATAGCCGAATACATCAACTATAAGGGCGAAAAAGTACTTGGTTCCTATTACTGGCTTCCTCTTTACAGGTGGGGTCTCATCGTGGAGGAGAATATAGATGAGGCTTACACCGGAGTTGTGACCCTTGGACGGTTAATGGTAACCGTATCTTTTTTTGCGATCATAGGAGTGGTCTTCCTGGCTGTGGTCATATCAAGGCGGCTCACAGAACCCATAAAATCCCTTGAAAACGGGGCTATCGATCTTGTAAAAGGAAACTTCAGACCGATACCTGTAACTTCCAGCAATGAAATCGGACGGCTGGCAGAGATATTCAACCAGACAGCCTCCGAACTTCTCTTCATACGGAAAAAACTTGAGGATAGAATTCAACTTGCAAACCATGACCTTGAAAAAAAGAACCGGGAACTCATTGATGCGAACGAGGGATTAAAAAAGCTCGATGTGATGAAATCTGAATTTATCTCTCTTATATCTCATGAACTCAAGACGCCGCTTTCGACAATAAAAGTCTCAGCCGAATATCTGGAAACCGATGATAATGCCGATCCTGTTGAGCGAAAAGAGATGTTGAGGGTCATTATAAAAAATATCGACAGGCAGACAAGGATGATAAACGACATCCTTGACCTTTCAAAGATGGAAGCTGGTAAGATGGAGTTCCAGTTTGAAAATGTGGACATGCGTGAAATTGTGAATGCAGTCATTGAAAATATCGGGCAGCTTGCCCTGAAAAAGAAAATTACAATATCCCTTGATATCCCGGATTCTCTCCCGCAGATTATTGCCGATAAAGAAAAGCTTATAATCGTCCTTAACAATCTTGCCGGGAATGCATTTAAATTCACACCCGAAGGCGGAAGCATACTTATATCTGTTAAAGACCTGGGAGATAGTATCGAGGTCAGTATGAAAGATACAGGTATCGGGATAGATAAAGAAAAATTAGAGAAGATATTTGACAAATTCTACCAGGTGGATAGCACATCAAGGAGAAAAATAGGCGGGTGCGGTCTCGGGCTTTCTATAGCGAGCGGTATTATCCGGACGCACGGCAGCCAGATACATGTTGAGAGTAAACCAGGAGGCGGCAGCACTTTCAGTTTCAGGTTGAAAAAGGCGGAACCATGAATAAATATTATGTTGTTTTGTTCGTGCTTTTTCTGTTCGCCGGACTTGCGGTCTATGAGATGAACCCGCCAAAAAAAACGATATATGTTGTGTCCATGACACCAAATGAGATGTCTGAAGCATTGAAGAACGGCACAATTGATGGTTTTATTTCCTGGGAACCCTTCCCGGCAAAAGCGGTATTTGATGGCTATGGAAAGTCTCTTGTCAATTCAAAAGACGCCTGGGAAAATCATCCTTCCTGCGCGCTTGCCTTTTCCGAAGACATAAAAGATGAAAATACAAGAATAGCGGTTGTCTGGGCTCTTGTTAAAGGCACGAGATTTATAAACGACCCTGCCAACCGTGAAAAAGTACTGGGATACGGGGAAAAGTTTTCAGGACTTGACAGGGAAAGGGTCATTGCCGCTCTCAATAATACGCAGTATGTCGAATTTCCTGACATTGCCCAGACAAAAGAAGGATTAAAGATACTTTATGAAGCCGGTGCGCTAAAAAATAGCATGGATTCAATCGGATATAAAGATGTTGATGATTTCCTGGAAAAATTTTTCATAGATAAATATTATACTGAGGTAAGGAACAGGCTCGATGATAATCCTGATTGGACACCTCCTGCTGTTAATGAAAGCATAAGGTTCGGATATATTGATGGCAATATCCACTATCTTGCGATATATGTAGCCCAGAAGGAAGGCTATTTTGAAAAAACAGGTCTTATTCCGGGGAAAAACATCCAGTTCACGGGATACAGGAACGGAAGGGCAATATTAGATGCTTTCAAACACAGGGAAGTAGATGCAGCGGAACTTGGTACAACCGTGATCTTAAAGTTTAAAATAGATGATAATGGAAGGATCGCTGTAATAAGCGGAGTGAATACAGGCGGGTCTTCGCTTGTTGTCAGGTCGGATTCCGGCATAAACACTCTCGGTGACCTTAACGGGCGCAGGATAGCAACCACGGGTTTTGGCACCTGCCAGGATACTATAATGAGGAAGATGTTCGAGGGGTTTGAAATAAAGACGAGCTAATAGGTCTTTGCCATAATAGCCATATTTTGGGTTCCTTTACCGCATACCGGGCACTTTCCCGTACCTGACCCGAGGTCTCCCTCAGGGACACCTAATATCCCGGCACCCACTGCTTCTTCCATCGCAAGTCCGCATTCGCGTTCAAGGCACCAGGGTATCCTTGCGATGCCATTCGTGATCCTTTCCTTTACTTCTTCAAGTGTATCACAGTTGATTATTCGTTCATTTAGAGAGTTCGAAGCTTTTTCAAACAGGCTTTTGTGGACAGCCTCAAACCGCTTTCTTACCTCTTCCAAGATATTAGCCAGCGGGGCTGTTTCCTTGCCTCCGGTGTCCCTCCTTACGATAGTTGCTACGTTGTTTTTCAGGTCGCGCGGACCTATCTCCACGCGCACAGGCACTCCTTTCATCTCCCACCTGTAATACTTGGCTCCGGGACGCTCATCACTTGTGTCAAGAGCAACACGAATACCATCTTTTTTCAGCACTTCAGCAACATCGCTGCATGCTTTTATTATATCCTCGCTGTTTCCGAATATTATCGGGATTACTGCCACCTGGACTGGCGCTACTTCAGGAGGAAAAACAAGACCCTTATCGTCGCCATGGATCGATATGAGAGCCGCGATACTGCGCTCTGATATTCCGTAACAGGTCTGGTGGGCGTACACCTGCTCGCCGTTCAAGTTTTCGTACTTAATATCAAATGTCTTTGCAAAGTTACTCCCGAGATGATGCGCGGTTCCTATCTGCAGCGTCTTGCCATCAGGCATCAGCGTATCCACAGCCATCGTGTAATCCGCGCCTGGGAACTTATCCCAGTCCGGGCGCTTTGAGACAATTGTGGGTATTGCAAGACGCCTGTAGAACTCCTGGTAAATGCGCGTGGCTTCCTTCACCTGCTCAGCCGCCTCATCCCAGGTAGCATGTACAGTATGCGCCTCTTTGAACGATGTGATCTCGCGAAGGCGGATAAGGGGGCGTGTGTGTTTTGTTTCATACCTGAACGTATTGACTATCTGGTATATCCTGATCGGCAGGTCGGCATGAGAGCGCACCCATACCTTATACATTGGATAAATAGCTGTTTCTGATGTCGGTCGCATCGCAAGCTTGACATCAAGCTCATTCTTGCCGCCATGGGTGACCCAGTACACTTCATTCTCGAAGCCTTTTATATGCTCAGCTTCCTTCATGAACTCTGTCTCAGGGATCAGCAAAGGAAAAAGCGCTTCCTGGTGGTCTTTATCAAGCAGTTCGCGAATAATGGCATAGGTACGCTTTCGCACATCAAAGCCGAAGGGGAACCAGACATACAGTCCCTTTACCGGGTAGCGCACGTCCATTATTTCTCCTGTGAGGAGAAGTTCATTATACCATTCACTAAAATTTGATTTTGATGGAAGTGCTGATTTTTTTTCTTCTGTTTGCTTTTCTGCCATGAAGGTCACCTGGATGCTAATATTGTCTTATGGGCTATAAGTATTTTGAAAAATGAAAAGATATATCATGTTTAAAAATATATTGAAATGTCAGGCGATTAATGAATGGAACAGGAACTGACCCGCATTGGTGTATCTCTTCCGGAGAACCTGCTTGAAAAATTCGATGAAATAATCACAAAAAGGGGCTACTCATCACGCTCGGAAGGCATACGGGACGCGATACGCAGCTACATCCGCTACTATGCATGGATGAGCGAAGTGGAAGGCGAAAGAGCTGGAACGATCTCTATGGTGTACGACCACAGCCAGAGAGGTCTTGTGAACTCACTGCTTGATGTTGAACATGAGTTCTCCTCAATAATACGCTCCTCGCTTCACATACACATAAGTCATGACATGTGTATGGAAGTATTGCTTGTAATGGGAGAAGGAAAGGAAGTTAAAAAGGTGGCTGAGAAGATAATGACTTTAAGAGGGGTAAAGCATGTCAAACTCACGACCATCATCCCTGGAGAAGAGATTTAACTTTACCACCTGATCATGTTGTACATTATAGTGTTGTGGTGTGTCAGTTCATGCATTATTTTTACTAACTCTTTTTTAGGGACGTTGATGGATCTCTGTGATATCCTGTAAACATCCTCCACCTCGACCTTCCCGTAATAGCTCAGAAGTTTCACTATCCTCATGACAGTATTTTTCTGTCTCTCATGTTCGCGTGTCTGGTATGTGCGTATTGCACGAAGCAGGTCGATCCTCCTGAATTCAGGCCAGAACGGAGCGCAAAAATAAGCCGCGCATTCATTCCCGTTCGCCTGCCAGGGAAGGAAATTGGATATTCGCTCATCTCCGCCTGTCCTGATGATCAGATCTACGCATGGGACTGAACCGCCTGATGGATACATATTTTTAGAGATGGTATCTTCAGAGATATCCTTGAGGGATAGCCTGCCGTTTCTAATTTCTCGAGCCATGGCTCGCGTCGCATCCACGAGTTCCTGTCTTCCTCCATAAGCCAGCGCCACATTGAGATACACACCGTCGTAATTCTTTGTGATCTCCTGCGCCCGTCTTGCCGCAGACTGCAGATTGGGGGGAAGTATATCTATATTTCCTATCACCCGAACTCTCATCCTGCGCCTGTGGGTGCGTTCATCACTGCATATTTTGTCGAACTTTATCCCGATAAGGTCAAAAAGCTGGTTTTTCTCATCGTCAGCCCGTTCAAAGTTCTCTGTTGAAAAAGCATAAACAGTAAGCTGTTTTATGCCGAGATCAAAGCTCCAGTCAAGCACCT
>JAQUNZ010000025.1 GCA_028717345.1 Candidatus Methanoperedens sp. | reverse complement strand
GCTGCGAGGAAAAGGTTCGTATTCCAGGTCCATGAAAGGCATAACCAATTTATGTGAATCCGGGATTCCTGTTTCTATTGCGACTATGACACATAAATTCAATACAGGAGAGTTTGATGAGATGGAAAAGCTTTTTTCAAAGATGGGAGCGATCTCATGGAGCGTTGATGTCCCATGTATCGTGGGTGCACTTTCAGAAAACAGGGATTTTGTTCTTGATTTTAAGGAAGCCGCCAATTTTTTAAAATACGGGTTCGGCGCAGGAGCACATGAAAGCACAGGAAATTACACATGCGGTTCTCACCTTTGTTCGGTAGCGCCCGATGGTTCAGTCAGTAAATGCGGATTTTTTGAAAATGAACCTGCAGGGGATGTTACTGATCTCAAATCTGCATGGAAAAACATCTGCAAGTCCTGGCTATGGAAACTTGATGAACTTGAATGCAATGATTGCGCCGTACTTCCCGATTGCAAAGGAGGATGCAGGTTCAGGGCAAGACAATATAAAGGGATACTTGCTCCTGACCCTTTGATGTGCCAGGTTAATTTACATGATAGTTTTATGACTTCTACCTGTGACTTGAAAAGCTAAGCAATCTGGCACGGCGCGGTTTCATCCTCCACATTGCAGCATTTCCTTAGAACCACAACAGTAGCAAGTCCTCCGGCAAAACTGGCTATACTTGACCTGCCGCATTTGTGGAAAGGGCGTTCTTCCGGGGTAAGGAAGCGCAGTTCTAACTTTTTCTTAAGCAACCGCTCCATTAGATTCGAATAGAGCCATCCGGTCATATTAGAGGGGAAGCTGTGAAAAACATATATAACATAACCGTCTTCGTTGATCACACGCAGAAACTCTGCAACTGTCTTTTTAGGGTATTCCAGCGTCTCCAGCGCCCATGTACATGTGACTACGTCAAAGGAATTGTCTGGATATGGAAGAGTTTGAATATCCTGAACCTCGAACCTGACCCTTTTATCTTTTATCTTTTCCCGTGCTATTTTCAGCATCCCTTTTGAGATATCGATGCCCATAACCATTGATGGGTTCGAGTTGTTGAGTATAGCTTTTATCGCTTCTCCTGTCCCCGTGCCGGCATCAAGCACTTTGGCTCCATCGTTGACATTTTTATGCAACAACTCTTCGTAATAGTTCCAGACACCTTTTCCAACACTATTTTTCCAGAGGGATGCGCAGGAATCGTACTTCTCCGCTATCGAATCATACATATCCCGAACATCATGGTGTCTGGTTTTAAGAAGCCCGAAGAATGCCAGTGTTTCAATACCTGCTTTGCTCTTCATCATGCTCCATAGCTGTCCATAGCTTGCTTCTCCTCTTACTATATCGAATATCAGCTCATAGAATTCCGGGTAGCGTTTCAGCAGTTCGTATCCAATTTTAGGGAATGTGTAGAAGACCATGCCGATATTGCGTGCATGCTCGAATTCAGGGTATATCTCCCGGGCGATTCGCTCCTGATAACTTTCAGTTGTGGTATTGCCCTGTAGCATATCATTTGCCACATCCGCTGCTATCTGACCGCTGCGTATTGCATAATATATCCCCTCGCCGAGGAAAGGATCAACAAGGGCAGCGGCATCGCCACAAAGCATAGTTCGGGAGCTTGTGATCTTTGACCCTCCATCAAAGATCGGGATAGTATACCCGAACTTATGCTCGCTCTCTATCTTATCAGTAAGGTACTGGTCAGACAGGAACATTGAATAATATGGCTTTGGATTTTTCATCATTTTTCTCCACCCGCCTACGCCGAGGGAGAGATGATCAGCCTTCGGGAAGATCCAGCCGTAGCCGTATGGAACTGAACCGAAATCAAACAGGATTTCTTCAGATAATTTCTTAAAAATCTCATTTCTGACTTTAACCTCACCCTCTATAAGTACGGCTGTCCTCTTTCTTGGCTTAAGCCCTAATGATCGCGCTACAATGCCATTGACACCATCAGCCCCGATAAGAAGCTTTGCAGCATACATATTTTTTTCAGTCATCACAAGCACGCTGTCCTTTCCCTCTTCAATGTGAGTGACTTTTTCCTGCTCATGTATTTCAGCGCCAGCAAATCTTGCTTTCTCAACAAGGAAGTTATCGAACACATCCCGCATCACCATATGCACAAGCGGCTGATCAGATACTGCATGGATGTCGCCTGATCCTTTGAAGGTAAAGTTCACTTTAGAGATGGTTCTCTCAACTACACTTTTGAAATCCGGTTCCAAAATCTTCTCTATCCTGGCAGTGAGCCCGCCGCCGCAGGGTTTGTATCTGGGATGCTTTTGCTTGTCGAGTGCCAGCACGCTCGCACCTTTTTTGCTCAACTCATAAGCAGCGGTTGCTCCTGCCGGTCCTAAACCGACCACTATGGCGTCGTATTTCATTATACCAGCTCTGCAAATCTCTCAATGAAGTAATTGTATATCAGCATAAATATCAAACCACATTGTATTTATTGTTTATCATTCTGCATAAATTCCTCCTCTTCAAGAAAAAAGGAACAGCTTTATTAAAAACAATTTGAGGAATGTTCCTGTTTAAACTTAAGATGCGCAGAATGTTTTCTTGACGATTTTTTATTTTTAATATATTTTTGATCCCGGGATATCTGTATTCTTTATTGAGTATCCCTTTTGCGATATCATCTCCAGATAAGATAGCCTGGTATATCCCCTCACCTGTCAATCCTGATGCAAAACCTGCTGCATCGCCTGCTAAGAACATGTTTTTGAAAACAAATCCCTTATAATCAATATTAATACGTGCAGCTTCGAACCTCGTTCTTTCAATATTTAACCTGTCACATAGCATATCAAGGCTACGCCTCATCAATGCGCCTTTTCCAGTCTTTCCTCCCATACCTATTGATGTAAAGCCTTTGTGTGGAAATATCCATCCATAGACAAGGATGTCTCTAAAGTCGTCAACAAAGACCTCCAGGTCATTTCTCAGTGTTTTGCTGAGATACTGGATCCCTATTGCAGTCTTATCAACAGTTATATCCAGGGATTTCCTGATGATCGAGTTAGAACCATCAGCGCCTACTAAATGATCAAAACCTATTTTTTCGCCGTTTACAACGATATGGTTTTCATCAACAGCACTGACGCGACTTGCTGTCATTATCAGGGCGCCTGCTTTTTGCGCTTCTTTTGCCATCCACTGCCCGAGTTTTTCCCTGTCCACCGTAAACACAGGGTGGCTGCCCAGGTCAACTTCGTATGACCCTTTTGTTGTATGAAGGAGCATGTAATTGAATTCAGAATCAACGATATTTTTTGGAACATATTCCATATCCCTGACGGTCAGACCTCCTGCACATATTGTTTGCCCGATTGTCCTGTTTTTCTCCAGTACCAGTGTATTTCTTCCGGCTTCGGCTAAAACCCTGGCTGCAGTGAGTCCAGCCGGACCTGCGCCGACGACAATTGTATCATAGCTTTGCATATTTTTTTCCTTTTCAAATTGAAACATTATCCTATTGATTCAATATTTTGCATACTGCGGTCTCGTGCAAGCTCCGAACTCAAAAGTCTTGAAAAGGTCATATACGCCCCCAGGTACACCCGTCCTGACTTTGAGATCGAATCTTTTTGCCACATCAAATATTATGGGTGTATCGTGGGTCGTGTATCCTCCCGTCAGGAACTCTGCCAGTTTCTCTGCCTTTCCTTTATTCATTTTATCTTCCAGCAGCCACATTACCATTTTCTGCACCCTTATCAGGCTTTTCCTGGCTTCCTCTGAGAGCATTATGTAGTCGTCAGATATTGTCTCGATGGGCTTTTTTTCTGGCAGTGAGATCAATGCGCCTGCCGGCATACCGCCTATCTGCGGGTCAACAGGACCGAGAACACTGTCTTTTTCCATGATTATCTCATCAGCTGCGAGGGCAATGAGCGTGCCGCCTGACATAGCATAGAAAGGAATTATAACCGTGACTTTTGCCGGATGGTTCTTCACAGCCATAGCGATCATCTCAGATGCCAGAACAAGACCTCCTGGCGTGTGAAGTATCAGGTCTACATCATCAGACGTCTGTCTTAATCTCATCAGAACGTGCTCTGTATCCTCGATATTGATCTGGCTTTCATCTGTTTCTTCCCACGGCTCCCTTCTGTGGATCATAGTTATGACCCTGGTGCCCCTGTCCTTTTCTATGCCCCCGATTATGGCATTCCTTTCAGCCATGATCGCAGCTTTCATTCTTCCTTTTCCCTCGATTTCCATGCCGCAGTAAATACATTTTTCTTTCATGCTTTATCCCTCCATCACTTTTCCGTCCCTGAAATGGATTATCCTGTCCGCCTTCCCGCCAATTTCCGGACTGTGTGTTACCATCACGATGGTCTGTCCCTGCTCCAGGTTCAATTTCCTGAAAAGTTCGATGATTTCAACAGATGACCTTGTATCCAGGTTACCCGTCGGCTCATCAGCCAGGAGTATTTTCGGGCTGTTGGCAAGGCTTCTTGCAATAGTAACACGCTGCTGCTGCCCGCCTGACAATTCCGATGGGAGGTGATGAAGCCTGTCGCCAAGACCAACGATGTTGAGTAACTCCTTTGCCCGTTCCTTATGATCGGGCTGCTTATTCAGCATCATTGGAAACATTACATTTTCAATGGCTGTAAGTTCGTTAAAGAGATTAAAAAACTGGAAGATAAAGCCAATGTGCTTTAACCTGTACTCTGCCCTCGCGCTGCCGTTCATTTTTGTCACATCCCTGCCGTCTATATATATATCCCCGGATGTCGGGGTATCAAGCATACCGATCAGGTTCAGGAAAGTTGACTTCCCGCAGCCCGATGGGCCCATAATGGCAATAAATTCTCCCTGTTCTATAGAACTGTCAACGCCGTTGAGCGCCTGAACATCGACTTTTCCGAGTGTATAATTTTTTTTAAGATCACTGGTTCTGATTATTTCCATTTTAATTACCCCATATCGCTTTTATGATATTCATCCTGCCAGCCATCAGCGCAGGATATACAGCAGCGAGAATAACTATGAGCATGGTGACCGATGAGGCATCGTAGAAAAGATATGTATATAGTCTTGGAGCTATTGAACCCAGGGTCGGGTCAGAAAAAGGATGTGCCTGCAAATATTTTATACCCATATACCCCAGCGCATCTCCCATCAGGATACCTATTGTACCGAGAACTGCCGCCTCGATAATATACACAGACAATATCTGGAAGTCCTTCATTCCTATGGCTTTCATTATGCCAATTTGTCTCTGCTTATGAATGATGTTTATATACAGTATCACGCCTACCGAAACTGCTGCGGCAAATAATCCGATGGCATTTATTGTAGCGATTATCTCCTTATATGTCCTTATCGTACTCCACATGGACTCCACTTCTTCTTTCCATTCTTTGACCTTTTGCATTCCAAGCTTCCCTGAGACGATATCTTTATACTGTCCTGAGAGGGCTTTATCTGGAAGCTTGATGAGAATGATCGAGGCTTTGTTATTCAGGTTTAACTGCTCTGCGGCAGTTTCAAAATTTATTATAACTGTATTGGTATCCATCGCCATCCCTGTGCGCAGTATCCCCCTGACCTTGAACACCCTGGTATTTCCTTTTTCAAATACGATAGTCGTTTCATCCCCTGCTTTTGCATTTAATACTTCTGCCAGCCGATATGATATCAAAATCCCGTCTCTATCGTTGGCTTTCAGGGTTTCCCCTGAATCGATTTTGCTCAGCAGGACAGTAACCCTGTTCTCTTTTGAGGGATACAGGGCAAAGATATTTACTGATCTTGATTTTTCCTTATAAGATAAGGCGCCGCCTGCGGTAATTCTCGGAGAATATGCGACCACTCCTTCTATACCTTGAAGTTTTTGTTCCTTTATGCCCAGCCCTTCTATGTATCGATCCTTCTCATCAGGATAGATATTGAGGTGACCCGAAGTGGTCTCCATTGTCCTGTCAAGGAAATCATCGGTTATGCCGTCCATTACCCCGTTCAGGATAATTATATTTGCAGTTGATAAGGCGATCGCTATTGTAATAAAAACAAACATTCTTTTATTATTTTCAGCATCTTTTCTTGCATAAAAAAATACTCCGGACATCTTACCTCCCCCATATTGCTTTAATGATATCCACCCTGCTTGCTTTGATAGCAGGATAAACCCCCGCCAGTATCGTTACTGTAAAAGAAACGATTGTCGCATTATAAAACAGGTAATAGCCGAACCTTGCGCTTATCCATGTCTGCATTATGGCATCGTAGAACGGATGTGCTTCCATGTACCTGGTTACGAGGTATCCCACAACATTCCCGATGGAAACTCCTATCACGCCAAAAAGCGCAGCCTCAATTATGAAAACCGCAAAAATGAAGGAGTCTTTAGCTCCTATGGCTTTCATTATCCCTATCTGTCTTTTTTTATGAAGTACATTTATGTATATTACTATCCCGACCGAGATCGCAGCAGCGATCAAACCCACTGAGGATATAACAGCCGTAAAACCTTTCCATGCATCTGCAAAACTTAACAAAAACCCGGTCTCTTCCTCCCAGGTTCTGACATTATTTACTTCAAGCTCCCGCATTAACACCGGCTTGTATGTACCTGCCAGTTCCTTATCTGAAAGCCTGACCAGTATGACAGAAGCGCTATTATCAATCGCAAGCTGCCTGTTAGCCTCGTTCATGGGCATAATAACCGTGGAACTATCGAAATCCTTATCTCCTGTTCGGACGATCCCTTTTACACTGTAAATTTTGACATCTCCGTTCTCAAAGGCAAGATCCGCTTCATCCCCGACATCTAATTTCAGGTCTTCTGCAAGACGATAGGAAACAAGGATGGTATTCTTATCATTAGAATTTATGACAGCTCCCCTGTCGAGTTTTTGAAGGAGTTCAGTCACTTTCGTCTCTTTTTCAGGGTCAAGAGCCAGTATCACGATAGGTGCAGAGAGTTCTTTGTAAGATAAGACCCCGCTTGCAGAGAGCCTTGACGAATATGCCTCTACTTCATTTAACCCATCCAGCCTCTGTTCCTTTAAGCCCAGCCCATCAATGAAACGCTCATTATCATCGGGGTAAATATTTAAATGACCTATCGAAGACTCAACCGTGTTGTCCACGAAATCGTATATCATCCCATCCATAAGTGCATTAACGGCAATGATATTCGCGGTTGCGAAAATTATAGATAATGTTATAAATATGAATATCTTTTTATTTTTAAATATATCTCTTTTTGAATAGAACAGGGCAGAGCGCAGGTCAACAGACACCCACTACCTCCTCCGTCTGCGAATTAAAACAATAGTACTTATTGCAAGAATTCCGAGGACGAGGGTAAAACCCGGAATGCTGTGACCGCTGTTTCCTGGTTGAGCTGTGGATTTGGGAGTCGCAGTTGCTCTTATCTCAACAGTAAATATCTTATCATGGTTGACAGTGATATCATTTCCCCCTAACAGCACCGAGACCATGTATGTACCTTCGTTCAAATTGTTATTCCACAGAACATTCACAGTTTTTTCTTTATCATTTGACATAATAGATGGTGCTGCAATTTCTTTTGTCTCGATGATCCTTCCATCCTGTCTCAACGTGAAGATGATTTTGGCATCCAGGGGAACCATGGACTTACTTTTAATGGTAGCGCTTGCACCTATACTGTCACCGTACACTTCAGTTATATCAGCATCGTTCCTGGCTGTAAAATTCGAGCTTGCGGTCAGGTAATATTCAGGAGTGCCCTTGCTGTACAGGTAAATTTTTGCCATGCCTGTATAGTTCTTACCTGCCTCAAGTGCTGCATGTCCATGGTGATCAAGCTCGATTTCTCCTCCGCTGCCCGGAGATAATGGGACCTGTTCAACACGTTTTGAATAAATGACCCGCCCTTCTGCCATCAAGACATATTCTATATCAGCAAGAAAAGGTTTAAAATGTACCTCTTGATGCCGCTCATAAGTTCTAAGGATAAGCTTGAATCCGTTGGAATTTACGCTGAATCCATCTACATAAACCCTGGTGAAATAGGCGCTGTCATCGGATGGTATGGAAGAATTAACGGAGTCTGCCCCAAACGCAGAAAGGGAAAATGCATTCAAGAGAAGAAAGAGCGATAAACCTGCAGTGATCGTCCTTTTACATACAGTGTCTATAGCCATAATAATTAATCATGAATAAAATAATCTTCATTTCTTAATATAGTTATGGTTAAAAATAAAAAGTAATTAACGCTGGTTTCTTTGTTTTTGTAAATATAGACCTTTATGAATGACTTTTTATAAACCCGATGTACATTACAGCAACCCCAAGCAGTTCAAGTATATAGAGCGCCCATTCCATGCCGAATCTGGATAGACCGCCCCCGGATGCCACAAGAAGGGCGCCTATCGCGATGAATAAGTTATAGTTTCTTCTTGTCAATGACCAGGAATATAACGCACCGCCGATCAATGAGATGGAGCCTGGAATCGTAAGGAATGGGGATATTATCCTGACATTGGCAGGCATGGCACTGCCTCCTACAGTTCTTTCTTTCAATTTTTCAGAAGCGATATCGGCATTAAGAGTTGAAATAATAAGAGTAGCTATAACTACAGCAAAATAGACCGTTAAATGTTTTCCTCCTTTGTGAATATTGGCGAAACACAGAGATGGTAAAAAACAGGCTTACCAGTGTGGTTATTAAAGGGGTAGAGGATTGGATCAAAGAATCTGAATTAAGTGTCATTTTCCACATGGTATTTGAAATAAATAAAGGGGCATCATGCCCCTCCATTTATCTTCAATTTATCTTTTTCACGTTTTTCCTATATGCATTCCATAATATTATACTTTAATTGGTTTGTGCTTGAAAAAAGTAAAATAGTCACCGAGACACGGAGGCACAGAGTTATTATTTCTCGTAAATGCGATGCCGGGCGCTGTGGGAAGGAATAACTAAAGGGGCTGGAAGAGGAAGCCTCTTGTAAGTTTTGAAACAATGATAAAACTCATCACGAAAACCAAAAAAGGTCTTACTGTGACATCTCGATTGGATGAAAAGGAATATACCAAAAGGAGATTAATATAGATAAGTTAATCGGATACATGACTGATGAAACAAAAACGTATATTCCCGATTCTTATAACAGCCATTATAGTTTTGAACATGAATTTTCATGGAAGCGCAGGGGGAGAGAATAATTCTCTCCAGTGGTTCCCATCTTTAACTTCTGATAACGATACAGTATATGTTGCCTGGGCTGATGAGAGAAACGGCAATTATACACGGATAATGAACAACCTGCCTCATAAATCCGGGGACATATATCTTTCAAAAGGAAGTTTCCAGGACGGCTGGGTTTTTGACAAAAATATCAGGATTAACGAAATCAGGGGAACTACGGGACACGGCTCTCCTTCGATAGCGGTTGATAACAATAACCTGTATGTGGTATGGGAGGATGACAGGTTCGGGTTTGAAGAACTATATTTTTCTACATCTGAAAAAAACAATATAAAGTTCAAAAAGGATTTGCCAGTTATAGCTGAGACAGGAAGCCAGGTGATGCCGTCTATTTCGGTTCTGAATGGAACTGTATATGTCGCCATGATGAATAAGAAGAACTGGGATATTGATTTCACAGAAGGATATCCATTTAATGGTGTTTACAGGTTCGGGAAGCCAATACAAGTCAACGATGATCCTACAGGTAACTGGCATTATGCCCCATCGCTTGCAGTTGATGATGAAAAAAATGTATGTATTGCATGGCTGGATGCCAGAAATGGAAATTATGATATTTATTTTTCACATGGAACAAAAGAAAACGGAGTCTGGCAATTCAGCCGGAACGTCATGGTAAATGATGAATCCACAAATGCTTCCCAGTATACTCCTTCGATTGTATTTGAGAATGGAAGTGCGTATATTGCATGGTATGATGACAGGAATAAGGATTTTGATATATTCTTCTCAACAGGCAGATCAGTGAACAACAGCTGGAAATTTGATAAAAACATACGGATAAATGACGATACGGGAAATACAGATCAAATGCACCCCTCAATTGCAGTCAGGAACGGGGAGATCTTTGCGGTATGGGAGGACGAAAGAGAAGGCGCATCAAATATTTATTTCTCAAAGAGCATCAGAAGGAATGACAGCCTTGAGTTTAATAAGAACACCAGGGTAAACGATATCAGCGGCAAACATTACGATCCACAGATAGAGATCTCGCAAGACAATATCTACACTGTATGGCAGGCAGAAAAGAAGCCGTATTTCGAGATCCCGTACTTCGAGACCCCGTATTTAAATACGGGGACTACGGGAACTACGGGGACTGACGGCGGAGACATATATTTTTCACATGGAAAATACAACGGTA
Source organism: Candidatus Methanoperedens sp. (assembly GCA_028717345.1). Lineage (GTDB taxonomy): Archaea > Halobacteriota > Methanosarcinia > Methanosarcinales > Methanoperedenaceae > Methanoperedens. Next base: position 22,641 of record JAQUNZ010000025.1, on the reverse strand, counting down.
AAAACTGGGAATTCAGCAGGAATGTAAAAGTAAATGACGATTTAACAGACTCTTTTACAAAACCAGGCATGGTGTTTTTGGGTTTAGTGCTTGGCTCTGTTATCTTTTCCATGGTATTTGTGAGTTTTTTAAGAGGAAAAATGAGAAATGAAAAGCGAAGATAGACCAGATAGATACGACCTGCTCGATAATGAATCAATAAGATCCATCTTGAAGAATCGCAAAACCCAGTTTCTATTCCAATTGCCAGCAGTTATGTTTTTAGTCCTGGTAGTATTTGCAGGCTTTTTTGGGATCCAGAACAGCAATAGGAGCCTTGTAACGAATTCAGTCTGGGTGATCTGGTGGTCGCTTCTCATAATTAGCCTGGCAGTGGCAGGAAGGGTCTGGTGCCTTATGTGCCCTTTCGGGGCTATCGGAGACTGGGTACAGCGCCGGACTTTTTATAAAAAGGTCAATGACACATTCAGTTTGAACAGGAAATTGCCTGTAAAATTCAGAAACCTTTCCCTTGCTGCAGTGTTTTTTCTTGTCATCACATGGGCTGATTTCCAGTTCAATCTCGTGAACAGCCCTCTTAACACCGCGTACTTTATTGTTGCTTTACTCGGTCTGATCGTAATAATATCTATCATCTTCGAGCGCCGTTCTTTTTGCAGGTACGTATGCCCCATAACAGGATTGATAGGCTTATATTCAATGTTCGCTCCTTTTGAATTGCGGGCAAAAGAAAAAGAAACGTGCAAGACCTGCAAGGAAAAATACTGCATATCAGGGAATGAAAATGGCTACGCTTGCCCGGTATTCGAATATCCTGGAACCATGGATAAAAACAATCATTGTGTTCTCTGCACTGAATGCATAAAAACCTGCCACAGGAATAACATATCCTTTAATATTCGTTCCTTTGCTGGAGATCTTTTTACTTTAACAAAAATCAGAATGGATGAAGCACTGTTTATTTTGATCCTCCTCGGAGTGACAATATTCCAGACACTGATTATGATAAGACCGTGGGTGGGTTTCACCAGGGATCTAATGGTATATACTGGCGCAAGCTATGATTCTGTTCGGTTTATTTTATTTATCACTGCCGCAGTGGTTCCCGTTCTGGTTTATTCAATAGCCATTGGTACCTCAAAATTATTAGATATCAAAATAAGTTTTAAAGATATTTTCACAGGCTATACGTACTCCATTATTCCTCTGGGGTTGATGATGCATCTTTCCCATAATATCCGCCATTTACTGGAAGAAGGCACAGGGATAATTCCTGTTCTTTCGGATCCATTTGGCTTTGGGTGGAATCTATTCGGGACTTCCGGGTATATTCCTGCGCCGCTTCTCAACATTAACAACATTCTCTTGATCCAGTGGTTGATGATGCTTGTTGGATTGGGATTTTCAGTATCGGTCGGTAAAAATATTTCCAGGCGGATGTTCCATGGAAGTGATTCCGCTTACATCCCGGTATTGATATTTGTTCTTATTTTTTTTGTTTTCAATCTCTGGGTACTTGGGCAGCCGATAATGCATAAACACTAAACTCCAAAGACCGTTGCAGGCAAATTCCTGACTTGAGATTATGATGGGATTATATTTTTAAACCAAAACAAACATAAAGGATAAACAAACATAAAAGATAGAGAAAATTTAATTACTTAAATATCATATAATTATAACAAAATCCGGAGAATTAAATTGGAAGACGTTTTGATAAAGATCAAAGGCATGATGTGCGAGCATTGCGAAAAAACTGTCAGTGAAGCGGCAATGAGTGTTAAAGGCGTCAATAAAGCCTCTTCAGATCATAAAAAGGGACAGGTTAAAGTTTCATACGATACTTCTATTACTGATCTTGAGGATATAAAAAAAGCGATCACAGCATCCGGGTATGAAGTCATCGACGAAGAAGAAGCCTGCCCTTTACCTGTTAAACATGCAGTCGCTATCCCGGTAGTAAAAAAATCAGAAAAAGAAGCTAAATCCGGCGGAATCCAGAAAACCACTTTGAAACTTACGGGAATGACATGTGCATCGTGCGCCCAGAACATCGAGAAGGTCCTGAATAAGCTAGACGGGGTAAAAAAGGCATCGGTCAATTTCTCGGTTGAAAAAGCAACGATCGAGTATGATGCCGGAAAAGTGAACCCGGCAGCATTTGAAAACGCTATTACAGGCATCGGATACGGGGTTGCAAAAAATGAAATTACATTAAAAATAGGCGGGATGCACTGCGCTTCATGTGCGCTTAATATAGAAACCGCTCTTAAGAAAACAGGCGGCATAACCTCTGTAAATGTGAGTTTCCCTCTTGAGCAGGCAAAGATCGCCTATGACCCGGAAATTGTTTCGATCCCGGAAATTAAAAAAGCTATTGAAAGTGTTGGTTATACAGCCTCTGAAAAAGTTGATAAGACTGAAGCTGACAGGGAGCAAAGAGCAAGAGAGTCAGAGATAAAAAGACAGAAGACCAATTTAATAATCGCGGTGGTTCTTGCAGTTCCGATTTCGCTTGGCGATATGGGGCGAAACCTTGGCTGGGCTTTCGTGCCGGATGTCCTGAAAAACGATTATTTGCTATTTATTCTTGCCACCATCGTAATGCTATTCCCGGGGCGCCAGTTCTTCGAAGGAACATATAAAGGATTAAAACACGGCGTCACCGACATGAACCTCCTGATCGCTACAGGAACAGGAGCTGCGTACATTATCAGCACTGCGGCAACTTTCCTTGATCTTGGTGAAGCCTACAAGCATACCTATTATGACACAGCAGCGCTCCTGATCATGTTCATAGTGCTGGGACGGTATCTTGAAGCCCTGACCAAAGGAAAAACTTCCGAGGCAATAAGGAAGCTGATGGGCTTACAGGCAAAGACAGCCCGAATTGTCGTGAACGGCGAAGAAAAAGAGATACCTGTAGAGAATGTCAGTGTCAATGATGTAGTGATAGTAAGACCCGGAGAAAAAATACCTGTTGACGGCAGAGTACTGGATGGTCTTACTGCAATAGATGAATCAATGATAACAGGCGAGAGCATACCTGTTGAGAAAACAATAGGCTCAGAGGTTATCGGCGCCACGATGAACAAGACCGGGATGATAAAATTCACAGCCACTAAAGTGGGTTCAGATACGGCGCTGGCACAGATAATTAAATTGGTGGAAGATGCCCAGACCCAGAAAGCTCCCATCCAGAAACTTGCAGATATTGTAGCCGGGCATTTCATTCTTGCAGTCCATGTGCTTGCACTTGCGACATTCTTCTTCTGGTTCTTCATCGGATTTGAATATTTCAATGTCCCCGCGACTTTCGGGATGGGGATGGCATCCCCGTTTCTCTTTTCGCTGTTGATATCCATAACAGTCCTGATCATCTCATGCCCGTGCGCCGTGGGGCTTGCCACGCCTACTGCGATAATGGTGGGCACAGGAAAGGGAGCCGAGAACGGTATTCTTATAAAGGGCGGTGAGGCGCTTGAGCGTGCGCAGAAACTTGATACTATTGTATTTGATAAGACAGGGACGCTTACAAAAGGTGAGCCTTCACTCACGGATATCGTAGCCATTAAAGGAGCCGGGAATGATATCCTGAAACTTGCTGCTGTGGCAGAGAAGGGGTCAGAACATCCCCTGGGTGAAGCTATACTTAAAGGCGCCAAAGAACGCGGTATAGATATCCCGGATGCGGAAAGTTTCAAAGCGATCCCGGGAAGAGGAATAGAAGTTAAATTCGGCGGAAAGCGAGTCCTTGTTGGCACGCGAAAACTGATGACTGAGAACAATATGGACATCACACCCCTTAATAGCAGGATGGAAGAGCTCGAAACCCAGGGAAAAACTGCCATGCTTGTATCATCCGATAATGAAATAGTAGGGATAATCGCTGTTGCCGATACCCTGAAAGAGCATTCAAAGGAAGCAGTTAGTGATCTTCATAAAATGGGATTTACTGTCGCCATGATCACAGGAGATAACAGGCGAACGGCTGATGCAATAGCAAAACAGGTAGGTATCGACATTGTATTGTCAGAAGTGCTGCCTGAGGAAAAGGCATCCCAGATAAAGAAACTCCAGGCTGAAGGGAAAAAAGTGGCGATGGTTGGCGATGGCATTAATGATGCGCCTGCGCTTATGCAGTCGGATGTTGGTATCGCTATCGGAAGCGGTACAGATGTTGCTATCGAGTCTGCACAGATCGTCCTGATAAAAAGCGACGTGCGCGATGTGGCAAAGTCTATACGCCTGAGCAAGCTTACATTGAACAAGATAAAACAGAACCTGTTCTGGGCATTCTTCTATAACACAGTGGGAATACCCATAGCTGCCGGAATTCTCTATCCGTTCACTAATCCGCCGTTCCTGTTAAATCCGGCGCTTGCAGCAGCCGCAATGGCAACAAGCTCTGTTTCTGTGACATTGAACACGCTTTTGATGAAGCGAATAAAACTTTAGAGGTAAGTTATGGAGAATAAAACAGGATTATACAGCGTCGCAGCAAGTACGGTAACATCGATATTGATCGTGATATTATTTTATATATTTGCGATCCCTAAAGTTGGCACATCCACGCAATATACTTATACCGATGTGTATGCCGGGATGGTTTATGTATTCATCCTTTCGATGATAGTATCGGCTTCAATATGGCCGGGAGTAATTGAAAAAAGGCTAAGAAAAAATACAGGTTTTTAATAACATGGACCCATCCGCCCCTTCGCTCATACTGGTTTTTCTGGCAGGCATCGTAACAATATTGAAGCCCTGCTGCCTTCCTGTCGTCCCGATAATATTTTCAGGATCTGCCGGTCACAAATACCGCCCGCTTGCTATTGTGACAGGAATGACACTCAGCTTTACAACTATGGGCATTCTGGTATCTGCGTTCGGCGCCACCTTCGGGTCATTTGCGGGCAACCTTCGCACCATCTCAATCCTTTTCATAATGGGGATGGGGTTTGTACTGTTTGATGAGGACGTGAACATGGAGTTCATAAAGATCTCAAGTGCGCTCACACAGAGCATGAGACTGCGTTTCAGTTCCTTGAGCGGCTATTCATCAAAATTGCCTGAAGGAGGGATTGTCGGAGGCTTTTTCCTTGGCATGTCGCTTGGCATCATCTGGATACCATGTGTTGGACCCATACTTGGAGCAGTGCTCGCATATGTGGCATCTGTAGGCAATGTCCCTTATGGCGCATGGATGCTGTTCGTCTATTCTGTGGGAATGAGCCTTCCGATGCTGACAATAGCCTATTATGGCAAGAAAGTCACAGCAAGGTACCAGTGGTTCGTGAGGCATGGACCCGCTCTTAAGAAACTCTCAGGGCTTGTGCTTATTGTGATAGGGGTAATGCTTCTCTTTAATATGGACAAGTTATTGATAAGATTGTTGTCTCCCTATTTCCCGACCACGTTTTATGGGTTATGATAGTATGAAAACAATTAACAACTAACTCGTACGAACTCAAAACGACTCACGCTGCCGGAGTTCGTTTCAGTTCGCATTAGTTCGTTTCAGATAAAGCTTTTTAGGAGACAAACGTATTGAAACATGAGGTGAAGATATATCCTTAGCTTAAAAAGTAAAATTAGCTGTGTAATAGTTAGAGCTAAGTGAAACTATTGTCGATGAAAGAACTCCTCTCATGGGACCAGACCCTTTTCAAAGACAGCGAGCTTTTCGAACTTGACCACGTACCTGAGCATTTCCTGCACAGGGATGTGCAGCTGCAGTCGCTTCTTTTCAGCGTCCACCCGGCATTAAGCGGCGCAAGACCCCTTAACTGCCTGTGCGCAGGACCTCCTGGCACTGGAAAGACCACGGCTGTCATCAAGGCATTCGAAGAGATCGAGAAGCATACTAACAAGATAATCCCGGTTCTTGTTAACTGCCAGGCATACTCCACAAGGTATGCGGTTTTTTCACAGATATTTTATAAGCTCATCGGGTACGCTCCTCCCACATCTGGCGCATCATTTAAAAAGGTGTTTGGCGAGGTGGCAAAATATCTCGTAGAAAACGAGAGAGTGCTTGTGGTTGCGCTTGATGATATGAACTACCTGTTCTACGAGAACGAAGTGAATGAGGTGCTTTACTCACTGCTGCGTGCGCATGAAACCCATCCGGGCGCGCGTGTTGGGGTTATTGCAATAATTAGCGATACCGGGGTGCCGCATATACTTGATCCGAAAGTTGAATCCGTGTTCTTGCCAGAAGAGATTAATTTTCCAAAGTACGCTATCGGCGAGGTCAGGGATATCCTTTCAAACCGCGCAAAGCTTGGGTTCTATCCAGGCGTGATAGATGAAAACGTGCTGGAGAAGATTACTGAGCACACGTTCGCTCTTGGTGACCTTCGCGTGGGGATAGACCTTCTTAAGCGCGCCGGACTTAATGCAGAACGCCGTGCCAGCAGGACGATATCGCTTGAGGACGTGGATAAGGCATATGACAGTTCGAGGCTTGTACACCTGTCGTACATAATGCGGGCGCTTAAAGAGGACGAGAAGGCGCTTCTGCGTCTGATAGCAGACTCGCCAAAAACAAATTCCGGAGAGCTCTATGAGATTTTTCATTCGCAGACCTCCCTCGGATACACGCGGTTCTATGAGTTGCTTAACAAACTCGGTTCTGTCAGGCTCATCGATGTGGATTTTACAGGCAAGGGTATGCGCGGGAGAAGCAGGGTGGTGACGCTGAAGTATAAAGCGGATGAGATAAAAATAAGGTTGTGAACATGCGCCGGTCGGGAATCGAACCCGAGTTTAAGCGTTGGCAACGCTCAGTGATAGCCGCTACACTACCGGCGCGAACCGGGTGTCCTTTTGAGGCAGTCCTTAGATACGCTAATCCGTATTAATAGTTTTTCTAATTGCAGTACTTCCAACCTTTTTCATAATATGCCCAATTGAGCCCTCAAATAATTGAACAGGATTATATAAATCGCAAGCAGCAGTAGAGTAAATAGAAGACTTTCTTTCCATTTCTTATTCCACGATGCCCCGAAAAAAACACCTGTAATGAATCCCAGAACATGGGAAACATAAGCAACATTTCCTGCTTCTCCTGTCTGGATAGCAACGATATTGAATATGAAAAATACGATTATGAGAGGTCCTGTTGGGGACAGGAAACTGGTAGATAACTTCGGGCGACGGATGAGAAGCAATGCAGCCATGACAGAAAATATTGCGGCTGATGCGCCAACCATCTGTGCTCCGGGATAGAACGGGATGCTCAGGATAAAAGAGAGAACTCCTCCGGTAAAGAACACATATCCTGCGCGCACATCTCCCACCTCATCCTCAAGACCCTTCCCGAAAACATACAGGAACAGCATGTTCCCGACAAGATGGACCGGGTTTGCATGGACAAATATTCCAGTTAGCAAAGTATGATAACTCCCATGCATCAGGGCATATTCGCTAAAGGCGAGATTATTCTGCGTGAGCCAGGCATAAAGGCTGAAAGCCACGCTCAGCAGTATCAATAGGTTGATTATCATTGGTTTTTTACGAGTTCTCTTGTATGCTTTGCGATCTCATCAGGATATATGCGTAGCCCCGCCACCCCGCTGTCCATTGCAGCCTTTGCCACTGCTTTTGCAACTTCTGGCGCCACATCTGGATTAAAAATGCTGGGAATGATCAAATCCTCTGTAGGTTCCTGCACAAGCGATGCCAGGGCATTGGCGGCAGCCAATTTCATTTCCTCGTTGATATCCCCTGCCCATGTATCAAGCGCGCCCCTGAATATGCCGGGAAATCCCAGTGAGTTGTTTATCTGATTCAGGCAGTCCGAACGCCCGGTTCCCACGATGCACGCGCCTGCTTTTTTGGCTTTATCAGGCATTATCTCAGGAGTAGGATTTGCCAGCGCGAACACGATAGCGCCATCTGCCATGGAGCGCACCATTTTCTCTGAGACTATCCCACCTACTGACAATCCGATAAAAACATCCGCTCCTTTCATGGCATCAGCCAGTGTGCCTGAGATGCGTTTCTTGTTCGTGTGTTCTGCAAGTTCTTTCTTATACGGGTTCATTCCTTCCCTGCCCTCAAATATTATGCCAGCCGTGTCGGTCACAATGATTTCCCTGACGCCTTTGTCAAGGAGCAGCTTTGCAGTTGCTGTGCCGGCAGCGCCTGCTCCGCTTATGACCACTTTGATCTCGCCGAATTTCTTCCCCACGACCTTCAATGCATTGATGAGCCCGGAAAGTGCAACAGTAGCAGCTCCGTGCTGGTCGTCATGGAATACCGGGATGTCAAGCAGCTTTTTAAGCCGTTCTTCTATCTCAAAGCAGCGCGGAGCACCTATGTCCTCGAGGTTGATCCCCCCAAAAGAAGGAGATATGCACTTTACCGTGGTTACGAGTTCGTCGATATCCCGCGTATCAACGCAGATGGGGAAGGCGTCCACACCTGCAAATACCTTAAAGAGCATGGCTTTTCCTTCCATGACAGGCATGGCGGCATGAGCCCCGATGTCGCCAAGACCAAGCACGCTTGTCCCATCACTCACAACAGCCACGAAGTTTCCTTTTGAAGTATATCGGTAGATATCCTCCCTGTTTTTTTGGATCCTCAGGCATGGTTCAGCCACGCCGGGCGTGTAGGCAAGGCTCATGTCTTCTTTTGTCTTTACAGTGACCTTGCTTCTTATTTCGATCTTTCCCTTATGCGATTCATGAAACTTCAATGACTGTTCATATACTGTTCCTTTCATCGTTTACCTCACTCAGTGCTTTTTCTACTGCTTTTTTATGTAACTGCGCAGCTTTATGTATTCCGCCTCTTGTGCCCCTTACAGCCCTGCATGGGTACTGCTGGACAAGGAGCCCGGCATAAGCTGGTGCATCCTCTATGGTTTTTCCAATAAGACCTTTTGCCATATGCTGCGTGCTCCCGCATGGCGCGCCGCGGATCACGGATACCTTTGATACGATGCCGTTTTTTACGATTATTTTAACTTCCGGCATTCCGAAGAAGGATATGAACCTGTCCACGATATCGTCCCTGCATTCCCCAATTTCACAACAGATCTCATGTGCCTCGATATGCATGTTGTATTTTCCTGACAGTTCATCAAGTTCTTGGCGTCCTCCTGCTCGTGACATGCCGCCTGCTATGATGACCGCCCGCGCGCAGTTCTCTCCTGCGAGGCGGACTATTTCAGGCGTGAGGTCCGGATGAAGCGTGTATGCAATGATAAGGTCGCTTGATAATACTTTTTTGTCGGGGTTCAGGCATTTGATAAATTCCTTCGGGTCTTCGATAAAATCAGGAAGCGACTCCGGGAGTTCTATAGAAGATACGTTAAAATCAGAATTGCTTTCTATATTCTCGATTAGGCGGCGCCCGTATTTTCCTCTTGTGACGACTCCGATAGATATCATCGATTTATGATTGTCGCTTTTTAAATATATAGATAGGCTTAAATAGCTTCCAGATGAAATTTTGATTAGAGAATAGTTGTTTGATATGAATAGAAATCTTATCTTGAAAATTACTGTCATCTTCATGATTATTGTATTGTTCACTGGAAGTGCACAAGCATGGTCATCGTTAAACTTGTTTGGGGCAGACGATAATAGTGTATCAGAGAAATTGAACGAAATAAAGTTAAAGGAAGAATTATTATCAGAAAACATTGGGGTGATGAAGTTCATAAATTCTAATATGTTTGATCAAGGTGTAGATACCGTGGAGATTTCCATAAAAAATGACGGTGAGATTCTTGAAACTTATTATGTTATCCGGGGTAAAAATGAGGGCAGCACAGCTTCCATAGCCCAAAGTCTTCCTGATGACACTGGAATTTTATGGAAGTTCAAGCCTACGGTTGACCAGGCATTAGATGGTCTAAACCAGATGTCAAATGGTCTATTTATATTCGAGCAAAAAAAGAAGTCAAAGTTAGAAGTATTTTCTGCTGTAACAAGAGCACTTTATTTGTATTTTACGGTTGAGAATGAGAATGTCCCACCCTTGAATGAACTCATAACAAAGTCCAATTGTCGCAAATGTAAAAAGGCATTGAGTTGGGCGGGATTCTTGTAGATAACAACAAAAGCAAAACAAAACCTAAATAAAGGTTTTTACATTATACATGAGAATTATGAGCAGCGTATTACGATCATCACATTCCCTCGAAGGAAAGACCATCGTCCTCGGCATCACAGGAAGCATAGCAGCAGTAAGATGCGTTGAGCTTGCCCGCGAACTCATGCGGCGCGGCGCGAATGTTCATGCTGTGATGACAGATGACGCGCAAAAGATAATTCATCCAGAAGCGATGAAATACGCAACTGGAAACCATGTGATCACAGGGATAACAGGCGCGGTTGAGCATGTTGGATTCTGCGGCATAGGGGGGAGAGCTTCGATCCTTCTTATCGCGCCGTGTACTGCAAACACCATCGGAAAAATAGCTCACGGTATCGACGATACAACGGTTACGACCTTTGCCACCACGGCTTTTGGTTCAGGCATCCCGATAATGATAGTTCCTGCAATGCATGAGTCCATGTATAACCATCCCATCGTTATCGAGAACATTGGAAAGCTAACTGAACTGGGACTTGAGTTCATCAATCCGGTACTTGAAGAAGGAGCCGCTAAAATAGCCTTATCAGATGAGATCATACTTCGCGTTGAGAGGGCGCTATGTAATAAGACGCTTGCAGGAAAGCGTATTATCATCACAGGGGGCGCAACATCTGAGGCGATAGACCCGATAAGGATAATCACGAACCGTGCATCAGGAAAAACAGGCATTGAACTTGCGCACGAGGCTTTTCGAAGGGGCGCGGATGTCACACTTGTCCACAGGGGCTGCATGGGGATACAGGGTATATGCGAGTTTAGCGTTGAGAATGCTTCAGATATGACCGGGACCGTGCTTGAGGAACTGGGCAAAGGTTATGATCTTCTCATCAGCGCGGCTGCAATATCTGATTTTACAATAAAACCTTCAAAAGAAAAGATCAAATCTGGAAAAGAGGTCGCACTGAAGCTAAAACCCGTGCCAAAACTAATAAGGGAAGCGCGCACGAAATATCCAGACCTGAAGATAATAGGTTTTAAGGCTGAAACCGGGATTTCCGTGGATGAACTTGTTAAGCGAGCGCGCGAGTCGATGGAGGCGTCGTCGCTCTCTATGGTTGTTGCTAATGATGTTTCTTCAGGAGGGATGGGAACAGAGGATAATGAGGTCTATCTCATAGACAGCAGTATAAAGCGCATTGCTGGAACCAAGCAAGAGATAGCAGCCGAGATCATGGATAGGGTAGAGGCGCTCATTTAATGAAGATCATTACCATTGAACCGTGCTTCACAAGAGGGGAGGAAGACCTGTTCAGCGGGGAGGCAGAACTTGGAAGCGTGAAAATTACACCCCAGGCAGTGGAGGAACTTAAGAAGCATTTTGATGGAGTGCAGGTTACGCCTGACAATGAGATGATGGTGCTTACCAACAATCCGGTTGAGAAGATCATCGTTTTCAATACCGGGCGAGCGATAATAAGGAGGATCGCGGGGAAAGAGACTGCGGTTGAGAGGTTCAGTATGCTGGAGAAGGTACTGGGGGAAAATATTTGAGGAAAAATTATAGAACTATGACCTCCAAAAAATTCATATACTCCAAAATAGTAACATCTATTAAATCTCTTAATAAGTTTAAATTAAAAAAAGATATGGAAGTGATAATATGAGAACAGTTGTTATAATGTCTATTCTGGCAGCGATATTTGCCGTAGCTCTTGTCGCAAATGCCGGTATAGTAAATGAAAATGATGCACCTCATGGAAAACCTATGAATCTTATTGTAGGATTCCGTGACGGTATTCCGCAGGATATTGATGAAAATGTGAAAGCACATGGTGCTGCTGTTGTATCCAGGAATAAAGATATTAATTTTGTGGTTGTTGATCCCAAAGGAAGAAATCCTGATGACCTTATGGGAGAGATGAAAAAACATCCAAAGGCTGAATATGTTGAATATGACTATACTGCTACGGCTTTCTTAGACCCGAATGATACCTATTACTCGAACCAGTGGGGTACACAGGATATATTTGCTCCGCTGGCATGGAATATCACTACCGGGAGCCCGAATGTAATAGTAGCTATTGTTGATACCGGGGTTGATTACAACCATCCTGATCTCGCTGCGAATTATATTACGAGAGGCTATGATTTTATAAATAATGATCCCGACCCCATGGACGATAACGGACACGGCACCCACGTTGCAGGTATTGCAGCAGCGATAACCAATAACGGCGTCGGCATTGCAGGCATAAGCCAGTCAACAATAATGGCAGAGAAGGTTCTTAACAGCGCCGGCAGCGGCTCTTACAGCGCTGTGGCAAATGGCATTATCCATGCCGCAAATAATGGCGCGAAGGTTATCAGCATGAGCCTTGGAGGGTCATTTTCATCCTATACGCTACAGAATGCTGTGAATTATGCGTGGAACAAAGGCGTCCTTATAGTGGCGGCTGCGGGCAATGAAAACAGTGGAAAAATAAGTTATCCGGCTGCATATCCAAACGTGATGGCAATATCCGCACTTGATCCGGGCGATGGATTTGCTTATTACAGCAATCATGGAAAGAAGATAGAACTGGCAGCGCCGGGCACAGATATCTATAGCACCCTGATGGGCGGCGGGTATGGATACAAGACTGGCACCTCCATGGCTACACCATTCGTATCCGGGTCAGCGGCGCTTGTGTTATCCAAGAACAGCACCCTGACCAACAGTCAGGTCAGGAAAATACTCGATACTACTGCTATTGATCTTGGCACTGCTGGCAAGGATAATTATTACGGATATGGAAAAGTAAATGTTTATGGGGCACTTCAGGCAACCCCATAACTTTTTTTCTTATCTCAAAAAACCCAATGCTAATGCCTGCGCTTTGAGATCGCAAAGTATGCAACAGTTAAAACAATTATTAGATAAATGATACCTGACCATTGGGAATACACATCATATTTTGAATTGTTCAGCATGCCTGGACTGGAAGATACATCAACTATCGTAAGGTCAACTGGATAATAATCGCTCCATTTATCAGTTCTTTCCATTACATGAATGTAAATAACATGTTTTCCAACAGGAATATTGGTGGTATCTATAACTCCAGTCACATCTTCTTTTTGCGAATCAAACACTCCATCAACAGGTTCAAGTGGTGTTCCTGTTCCGGATATGCCAGTATCATCGATGAAATATTCCACGTCTTTTATCGTCATCCTGTATCCTGCGAACGCCCTTGCTGTTAGTATAAATTTCTCTCCCTTAACTGGTTTTTCCGGCGAGAGAGTTGCTGCTTTTATACCCGGTGTAATCTCGAACCTGATGATGTTATGGGAACCCCAGTAGTGACAGTTTTCGCAGTTTTGCTCAAGCCCGTGAAGTTCATCGCCAACACTTTTCGCACCGTATGTCGGCTCTTCCTGGTATGTATGGCATGACGCGCATTTTCTCGCCTTAATATAAGTTGGTGAGTGTATCGTGGGCTCTTCACCTCCTGTATGGCATGCCCAGCATGCCTTATCTATGGTATCTGAAATGCTTGTCCCGCTGGATGCGTTCCTGTTCAGCCCTGAATGTTTTCCCAGTCTTGTGGAGATGGCATTAAAGCCCGCTATCCCGAGTTTCCATGAGGCGTCGTGGCATTTAACACAATCGTCCCAGCCGCCCTGGTCTGTAAACAGGTTCGGAGCATGCAGATTCTCCGGTATCTTTCCGATAGAGAGGGTTTCACCTGGCCTCAGCCAGCTGCTGTTATATCCGAAAAGAGTTGAATTTGAAGTTATTTTCACCACCTGCGGTGATATTCCATATACGCCAGTAAGAATTACGAAATTCGGTGCCCCCTGGGAAATAGCAGAGACGTTCGCGGTAAATACAGTTATGTTGTTCATAGAGGCGTCTTTATATTTCAGCCCTGGTGTATAATTGAACCGGTATCCGAGAGGTACTGCGGCATCCTCAACGACTGCGCCGTTAATAGTAAGGTTCATCCACGCCAGTTTGCTTTCTGTACTTACTTCATTGAGTTTCAACGCATAGTTGTCCGCGATGTTCCATGTATCTCCTTCTTTCAGGTATTTTTGCAATTTGGGATATGAGAAATATTTTCCTCCATTCAGGAACTGGGCTATTATGCTATCTTCATCAGAAAAATATATCTTACTTTTGTTATCTTGATTGAAATCTACGAACAATTCAGAATAAAAGATGTTGTCGCTGGAATTTTCTTTGTATTCCCTGTCGATGACAATATATCTCTTTTTCTCTCCCGAATATCTGGATAAATGGCAGGCTAAACAGTTGGTGTTATTCCTGCTCTCCCGCTCATTATGGACTTTCTTTATCCTGAAACCCTCAAATTGAATAAAGCCGCTTGTGCCTTTGAAAATGGACGTAATGTTCAGTATGATGACCGGAGTTTTTACTTTAGAATTATCGATGATGAGTTCAGTCTCATATTTATATAATATCCCTGCGCCAAGCGCTGTCTCATCTACGATCATATCGCCTTTGAGAACCTGGATTATCACATCATCCCGCATTGGTGTTATTTCTTTCAGTTTCAGGTAATATCCTTCTCCAAGGTAGACGCTCTCGCCGTCTGATACTTTGAGCAGGTTCCGTTCTTTTTCAAGTTCGATCAGTCCTGTCCTGTTCCTGTTGATCAACGTGGCGTCTCCCCAGTCTTCGCTATTTTCTTTATCAAGATGACAGTAGCGGCAGTTGAATGAATCCACAAGTTCATCTTTTGTTCCATAATGTGAAACAACTGCAAGCGCCTGCTTTCCGTCATTCATCACCACACTGTTAATATGACATTCCTGGCACCGGGCTGAGGTTGTGATATTATAATTCGTGGCATTTTCAGGGTTGCTGTTCAAGCTTGCATTCATGAAATGCGAATATACCATTTTCTCGTTAAATGCTGACTGCGATATTGAATGGCATTCGCTGCTTTCGCATTTTCGCGGCGACCTGTATCCTGCCGGATGCCCGGAAGGTTCTGTTCCATCTCCATGGCATGCCCAGCACGCTTTATTTACTGGATCAATATTTGAAGTATTAACAGCGTTCAGGTTCAGATTTCTGTGTACTCCCTGCTTCATTGCAGGCACATCTACCCTTTTGTCTATTGGCGATCCTGTTCCGCTTGTATTATGACAGGTCACACATGATGGACCGCCTCCACCTTCAGAAACACTATGGACGAAGTTCCTGGAGGTTTTAATATAACCTGACAATTCGCTTCCGTGGCAGTTCTTGCAATGTCCATCATCATATTGCTGAATTTCACTGTGATTATAGAATGTAGTCCCATCACTTGCATTTTGCGGCATGTTTCCGGTACTGTTCAAGATCTCAGGCGGTACAGGGGATAGAAGATCGCCCTTATAATTTGATGAACTGTCATTGTAATGGCATGCAGAGCACCATGTGGAATTTCCAAGGTCTGTATCATTGTAATTGTTCGAACCTTTTATTGATGTTATGTTGCCAATAAGTCCTGTTGCCAGGTGAACCTGGCTCTGGTGGCAGTAGTAACATGCTGTAACAGCAGAACTATTGTTCCAGTAGTTGCCCCATTTCATGCCCGAAGATGGATCTGAAGAATGTTTCAAGATACCGGGGATATGGGGGGCGCTGCTGAAGTTTGCTAATAATGTCTGGTGGCAGCTGGTACAGTTGACCGCGGATGTGTTTGAGGTCTGGAATGAACCGTTTGTCTGCATGTATTTTATGGGATGGATGGTATCGCTGCTATTACTGTCGATGTGGCATTGTGTACAATTCAGACCCGTGGATCCATTGTGCATTTGTTTTGTGGTGTGGCATGATATACAATAAGTAGAGTTAGGCAAATCCAGTGATGGTCTGGTGAGTGTGGAGTTATGGATCCAGCCTGAATCGTGGCATGTGGAATTATAGCAGTTCGGTGAATTTGTTCTGGTACTGTGGTTACTGATGGACTTGTTATATGATGCATCTGCCATTGCAGTTTCGAATATTGTTGTACTGTTCTGGTGACAGTAACTGCAGTTTACTGCCTGGTTTCCGTTCCAGGTTCTCAGGTCTGTTCTGTTCTTTCCATAATGGGATGAGAGGGAATAATTGGTATTGTATGAATCGTCTTCTGCATAGATTACTTTGAGTTCACCCAGGTTATGGCAGACCAGACATGATGAAGAGTTATCTGATGCATTCGATGCTGCCCGGATCTGGTCACCGCCTCTGAAATGTTCGCTCACGTTGGGGGCAGTGCTGACATTGGAGTATGGTTTTGATGTTGAGTTATGGCAATCGTAACATTTGTAGGGAGTGGTGAACCTGCTTCCCATGCTGTCATTGGATGGCTGGCTGCCTGTTGAGTCGTGACAGCCCCAGCATTTCTTGTTCTCTGCCGAGACTCTACTTGAGTTAATTGCATTGGAGTTGAGGTTCCTGTGGACTGCATCGGTTCCGTTCATGGCTGAATTGTTTATTCTCTTCTGAGCAAGTTTTCCTGTATCGTGACATGAGAGACAATCGGGTCCTGAGGTTCTTGGATCAAGGCTGTGAGAGTAGTTGAGTGATGTTCCTGCATAATTTCCATTCATGGCATGACATGAACGGCAGGTACTGTCTTTGATCCCTGTTCCGAAGTATGTGCTATGGTTTGTCCAGTAACTCTTTCCTGTATTGTCGATTGTGATCAGAGGTGGAGCGGATGGGAAGATAGTGCCGCTATAATTGGCATTTGAGGTGTTGATATGGCAATCTGCACACCATTTGGTATTTGAGAGTGTTCCGTTCCTGGTATTGTTAGTGTCTGCAAGGAGGAAATTTATTGTTCCGAGTGCTGTCTGGTTATGTTTGGTGTTTCCGTGGCAGTAATAGCATGAACCGCTGTTCGATGTCCAGTATGAAGTATTGTTCCAGATACTGCCATTGCTTACATTGGAGGAGTGTTTTAATACTCCAGGGATGATGGGGACTGATGGCGATCCTGTCCAGAAGGATGAGTTCTGGTGACAGTTGGTACAGTTGACTGCGGAGGTACTGAGTCTCAAATAACTCTTGTTTGTCTGCAGGTATTTTATGGGATGGATGGTATCGCTGCTATTACTGTCGATGTGGCAGTTGTTGCAGTTCAGGGTATTGTTGTGTTTTTCTTTTGAGTGACATTTCTGGCAGTATGTTGAGTTGGTTGATGTGAAGGATGGTCTGGTGAGTGTGGAGTTATGGATCCAACCTGAACCGTGGCATGTGGAATTATAGCAGTTCGGTGAATTTATGCCCGGTGCTGTGTGGTTCTGGATTGAAGTATTGTAGCTGGCATTTGCCATGGCTCCTGCAAATGCAGTGCTTGCGTTCTGGTGGCAGTAGGAGCAGTTTGCGGTCTTTCCCGATTCCCAGATGCGAATATCAGGTCTTGGCTTGCCGTAATGGTAGAAACTCATGTTACCTCCCGTGAGTCTCGATCCATCACCCACAAATGTTCCTGTATCCGGGTCGTTGTTCGGAAGGATCATTTCGCTTACGTTCTCGTGGCAGGTGATGCATGACGAGATGTCTGATGTCGAGTTCCCTGCTTTTATTACATCGCCTGCAAAGTAATGTTCTGATACTGTCAGCCCGCCCCAGCTTACAGACTGGGTATGGTATATCCCGCTTGAAAGGTGGCAGTCAATGCATTTCTTGGGAGTATTATATATGTCGCCCATTACCTGGCTGGCAGGATTATTGCTGATGTTCCCATCAGTATCGTGACATGCCCAGCACGCTCCGTTAAGGGCATCAACACTCGCATTCGTAGCGTTCCGGGCGTTCATGCCTGAATGGACGCTCAAGTTAACCGCATCGATATCGATGTTATGGAATCCGCTTCCGATATTATGACATGCGATGCAGTCCTTACCTCCATTTAACCCGACGTCAAGGCTGTGAGAATAATTCAGCGAGGTTGGCGCATACGTCCCGTTCAGGGCATGGCATGTCTTGCAGACACTGTCTTTTGATCCTCCGGTTAAGAAAGTGCTGTGGTTTATCCATCCGGCTTTGCCTGTGTTGTTCACAGTTATGAGAGGTGGAGCAGGTGACCACATGTCGCCGCGATAGTTGGGGTTTATCGAGCCGTTAAGGTGACAGTCGGCGCACCAGGTCGTACTGGAAAGTGAGCCGTTCCTGATGTTGTTGGGGTCTGAAAGAAGATAAGTTACTCCGCCAATTGCGGTAACGTTATGTTTTGTATCCCCGTGGCAGTAATAACATGAAGCTGCGGCATTCTGACTTGAGTTCCAGTATGTACCCCAGGTAGTACCGTTATTGGGGTTTGAAGAGTGTTTCAGCGCAGGGATAATGGGTGCATTGGTAAAATTAGAATTATTTATCTTTTCCTGATGGCAGTTCAGGCACGTGGCAGCCCCGCCACTTAATCCGTAAGTCCCGTGTCCCTGTATATATACAATATTATGGAGGTCTTCAGTGTGGCATGCTTCGCACATTATTGTATTATTATGCGGGCGTTTATAGGGCGCTGAAATAGAATCGTTGTTAGTGTCTGCCGGATAGCCCGTATCATTGTGGCATAAAATGCATTTGTCTGTTATTGGGGTATAGCCTGATGGATTTCCAGAAAAAATTACCAGCATTGCAGAAACAAAAAGGAGGACAGCCGCAGCAATGATCATTGAAGGTATGACCTTATTCAACCTCCCATGCTCGAATGATCCTTCCATCATTCTCAGACACCATATGGCAGCCATAATTTATCCACCATCATGCTGCATTTATACTCTCACCTCAAGTCATATTACAGCCTTCTACTATGGTTTAACACATTAATATGTATTGGTTATGTCATTCAAGTTCAAACTTTATGGTGCACTCGCCCACCACTCCCGGTTTATCCACGCCCTTTGTTATCACATTTCTACCGAGCTTTTTTACAGCCGCGTACTTTGCAGCCTGGACGATAGGACACGCGGTCGCCATCCCTTCATTTCTTAGTATCTCGTTCCCGTGGCAGATGGCGCATCCTTTGATATCAAGCAGATAGTTCTTTTCATCGCAGTTGATCTTCACATTTTTTGCGAATTCAAGCTGGTTTTGCAGGTACTCCTCAAAACTTTGCGCGAATTCGGAATTGCTGTTCATCTTTCCCGCTCTGTCAGCCCAGTTGTCAGCCATTATAGAGCCGACTTTTGCGTTAACCTTTTTTGCATCCTCTCCCAGGGCTTTTATCACAGTGCTGTGGTATTGTTTAAAGAAATTCAGGCTTGTGGTTGTCATATTTAATTCCTTCATTATTGGTTTTGACAAAACTATACATAACCATTATTGGATATAAAGATTATGGTTCTATGATTCAGTTAAGTAAGGAATATGATGACAACGAAGCATTTATCAATTAAAAAGATGGTAATAGTTAATGATGGATGTTGAGAAAAAAGTAGTATCTTTTTCTATTGACGAAAATGACAAAATACCTGCTATTTATGTAGCAGAAATGTTTCAACACATTCAAAATATCCTTTATAGTATATGTGATCATTTAGAAGGGAATGCTCCACGCCCTAAAGGAGATTTTCCACAGTCTGTTAAAGAAAATTGTTCTTTAGTAATAACAGGATTGAAAACAGGGAGCATTCATGCACAAATGCAGATTGGAGATATTCAAAAGGGATTATTTGAAGCACAAACATTCGGTGAAAGATCGATTGATATTGCTAATAATTTATTAAATCTCCTTTCTGATAATGATATAATTGATATCGATACGTTAAATCCAAAGCTCTATGAAATCATAAATAATCCACATCGTCTTAACAGAATTATAAGAGATTATGAAGCTATATGGCCAGATTATAAATCCAAATTTAAAGTTAATCTTCGGTTTGGTAAATCTCAATCTATACGTCTTAATCCATTACGAAAAGATTTTATCCGTTCTATAATCCAAAAACCACCTGAGGAATATGAAAAAGAGGTTGCTGGAAGACTAATACAATTGCGAGTAGATAAAAAGAGAGAGTTCCGAATTGATTCACCAGAGGGAATGATAGATTGCCAATATTCACCTGAGATAGAAAGTAATATAATCAGTTCATTGGGAGAATTGGTGAGGATTCGGGGAATAATGAAACCGACAGGAGGAAAATATATTCTTAATATTCAAGATGAAACTTCCTTAGTGGCATTGGATAATCTTACTATTAAGAATTTTAAAAAAGATTCAATTGAGAAACAACTAAAAGAGGCTATACCTGTAGATATTGCTTTTGAAAACGAACAATATATTCTTTCGAATGATGAGGTTGGATTATTGGTGGTCGAACAGAACCTGGAATTAGCTTTTAAAGAAGCACAACAAGAGCTTGCAGTTTTAGTAGCAGAGTATTTAGATGCTCCAGAAGATGAATTGACCGAAGGAGCGAGAAAATTTAGAAGTAAGTTGGTCAACCTTCTGGAGTAATAAAATGAGTACTTATAAAACAAAAGATATGGGATCTGCTTTGAGTAAGAAGGGATTTAAATCCAATCAGTCTCATCATACTTTTTATGTCTTTTATTTTAATGGAAAGAAAACTAACATAAAAACCTTCATCAGTCATAGGAAAAAAGAATATGGGGATGCTCTGATCAGTGCAATGAAAAAACAACTCCATCTTTCTCGTGAAGAATTTGATGATTTAATATCATGCCCTTTAAAAGAAGAAATGCTAATCAAACTGTATTTAAAAAAAGGAGTAATATAATCAAATTAAATCGCTCAATCTTCAGATTCTTCAAATTTTGTTACCTGTGTAGAAATATTATCACGATGTCAAATAATTCGAATGAAGCCCTGAATACACATACCCGATGCCGAACAAAGAGAAAGCCAGTACAATTATGCTGAATATTATGAACCAGGCTATCCGTTTTCCAGACCATCCTGCGTTCATGCGAAGATGCAGGCATAACCCGTACATGAACCATGTGACAAGAGACCAGGTCTCTGTGGGGTCCCATCCCCAGTACCTCCCCCATGTCTGGTTAGCCCATATTGCCCCTGCTGCGATCATGATAGTAAGGAAAAGGAGACCTGAAGCCACGAATCGGTACATAAGGTCATCCAGGACATTCATTGAGGGCAACCTGTCATAGAACGAATCATCGATCTTTTCACCATCAGCAATTTCCTTCTTTTTTAGCCGCCTGTCTTTCAGTATATACAGGGCAGCGATCCCGACAGCCACAAGTATTGACCCGAACGCAAGGTTTGCGAAAACAACATGGGCTATCAGCCAGTAGCTGTGCAGGGATGCAGATTCAGTCGTGATATCTCTGGAATACGTATTAGCAACACCCATCATCAAAAACGCGACAGGCATTACGGCAAAACCAGCGCTTTTGATCTTTGGATATTTTTGCTGTGCTAACAGGAAAATGACAACACAGAACCATGCGTACTTGGAAAGCACCTCATACATGTTTACATACGGCCCGTGCCCGGATTCTATCCACCTGAGGGCTATTGCCACACTATGTACCACGAGTCCGGCTAATGAGCCATAATACGCATAACTTATCCTGTCTTCCCTCCTGAATACGAAGCAGTAGATATATAATATCGAACTGAGCCCGTATAATGTCATTGCTGCAAGATACAGGGTATGATCAATCTGTCCCATTTGATAACCTCTCTTTAATATGCTCTATTAATCTGCAATATTCTTCTTCATATAAAGACCTGAACCTGTCAGCCCTGCCCCCGATATGAATTTCCGTTGCTCCGGTCTCGCCGCTCACTATCTCCGCCCAGAGCCGTTTGGGGATGATGAAAAACATGATTATCAGGCTCAAGGTTATCAGCCCGATTCCTGTATATACCAGAAGTGTCCCTTCATCCTTTACGACATAAAAGTTGCTCCAGTATTTTACATCTGAAAACACGAGGTATTTATCGCCTATCTGAACTGCGTCGTTGAGTCCGAGCTTGCCGTCGAATATCTCAGTTCCCCTCTCAAATATTTTCAGGAAGAGGACTGGCATTTGTTCGGCATCTCCTTCCGCAATATTCCCGGATGTCAGATTGGCGGTCATATAGACCATCAAGCCCCCTTCAAGCCCGGTATTGCCTATATCGAACATTGTCACATACCTTTTGCTATTATCGGTGTCAGAAGCAGTAATATATGACCCTGAGATGACACTTCCATCCGCATTTCTCAATATCAGAAGAGGCGCCATACCATAGACGTTCCCGAGAAAAGTGTATCCCCCGTAAGTCATGAGATGATTGGAATGAACTATATCCGTGGCAGCGACTTTTCCATCTTTTTGAATTACAAGCTTTCCTGCCGCTCCCCTTGAAGTGTTTGATTTGTCGTAATAATCAGGATAGAACTTCTCAAGTGTGATATTGAATTTCTGATGCTTATCAAAAAAAAGAGGCCCTTCGTTTATATATATATAATTCCCGTGGTCTTCTGAAAGGGTCTGCCCTTCTATCAATCTCATATCGCCTTCCATCCTTCCCGTACTTCCGTATAGCGACGAAAGTATGATGAGAAGTATGCAAAGATGAAATATGGATGTTCCCAGAGTCCCGAACCTGTTCTTTTCAG
>JAQUNZ010000024.1 GCA_028717345.1 Candidatus Methanoperedens sp. | reverse complement strand
CACCGGGCACACCAGCGCCGGGCACCCGCCCGCATATTCATCATCAGCAGACACATATTTATCCACAGCATCACCCAGATAAAGCACCTGCTGCGCCTTGCTGCCGTACCTGTACACAGTGATGCCTTTGCATTTAAGTTCATACGCAAGCATGTACGCCTTTTCTACTTCCTTGATATCCACGTCATTCGGGAAATTGATGGTCTTTGAGACCGCGTTATCGCAGTGCTTCTGGAAAGCTGCCTGCATCCTTACATGCCATTCCGGCGCCACGTCAAAAGCAGTAACGAACACGCGCTTTATGTCCTCAGGCACCCCATCAATTCCAGAAAGTGTTCCATGCCTGGCGATTTTCATCATAAGTTCCTCGCTGTAAAATCCGCGCTCACGTGCGACTGCCTCAAAGTACGGATTCACCTCAAGGAGTTTTGTCCCCTCCATGACATTTCGCACGAATGAGATGGCAAACAAAGGTTCGATCCCGCTTGAGCATCCTGCAATGATGCTGATCGTACCAGTAGGCGCTATAGTTGTTACGGTAGCATTACGTATTGGTTTTGTATAGATGCTGCCAGGGAAATTAGGGAATGCGCCCCGTTCTTTTGCCAGCCGTTCAGACGCTGCATGTGATCTTTCTTCAATGAACTGCATTATCTCCTCGCCCGTTCTCAGTGCATCCTCAGAATTATAAGGTATCCCAAGCTGCACGAGCATATCAGCAAAACCCATTACTCCAAGCCCTATCTTCCTGTTTGCCTTTGTGATCGCCTCAGTTTCTGGAAGAGGGTATTTATTTACATCTATTATATTGTCAAGAAATCTGACGCCGATATTTATCGTTCTTTCAATCTTTTCAAGGTCGATAATCCTTTCTTTTACCATCTTTGCAAGATTAATTGAGCCGAGATTGCATGATTCATACGGAAGAAGCGGCACCTCACCGCATGGATTTGTGCTCTCCATCAGCCCCACATGCGGAGTGGGATTGTGTCTGTTGATCTCATCAATGAAAATAAGCCCAGGGTCTCCCGTTCTCCACGCCATCGTTATTATCAGGTTCCATATCTCCCGCGCTCGCACCTTCTTCACAGGTTCATTGTTCCGCGGATTTATCAACTCATACTCCCGATCCTCTTTGACAGCGTTCATGAACATATCATCAACAGCAACAGAGATATTAAAATTCGCAAGGTTTCCTTCTTTAGTCTTTGCTGTTATGAACTCGATGATATCAGGATGGTCTGCCCTTAGTATTCCCATGTTAGCGCCCCGCCGCTTACCTCCCTGCTTTATTACATCAGTCGTGGTATCAAAAACACGCATGAAAGAAACAGGACCGGATGCCACACCATGGGTGGTTCTTACGATGTCGCCCTCAGGTCGAAGATGGGAGAACGAAAACCCGGTGCCACCACCTGACTGCTGGATCAGAGCCATGTCCTTTACCGCATCGAAAATACTCTCCAGCGAATCCTCAACAGGGATAACAAAACACGCAGAGAGCTGTCCTATGTCTGTACCAGCGTTCATGAGCGTGGGAGAATTGGGGAGGAACTCAAGGTTTGAAAGAACATTGAAGAACTCATCCTCTGATTCAGGGTCAAGGGCTACAGCTTTTGCTATTCGCCTGAAAATCTCAAGCGGGGTCTCTGTTGCGTTTCCCACATCATCTTTTAGCAGGTAGCGCTTCTTTAACACT
The DNA here is from genome assembly GCA_028717345.1 of Candidatus Methanoperedens sp. GTDB lineage: Archaea > Halobacteriota > Methanosarcinia > Methanosarcinales > Methanoperedenaceae > Methanoperedens. The sequence goes on along the minus strand of JAQUNZ010000024.1, from coordinate 31,627 downwards.
CTTATTGCATTTACCGGGAGTTTTAATTCATCCCTGACTCCGAGAAGTTCCTTGGCTTTTCTTATCTGGGCGCGCTTCTCCCTGTACAGAATGTACGCCCTTGCAACACTGGCGTAGCCGTTTTTAATGAGAACTTCCTCGACAATGTCCTGGACATCCTCGACACCCGGTATTCCTGTGATTCGCTTCTGGATTATTTCCACTACCTGTTCCGCTATGCTCCCGGCTATCTTACCGTCCTTGCTTTTTGTAGCGATGAAAGCTTTAAAGACGGCATTTGAAATCTTTGACCTGTCAAATTCAACAATCCTGCCATCTCTTTTCCTAATTTTCCCTGACCAGGTGATTAAGATAAGCGCCTCCCACTGGATCTTTTTCAAACAGGGTTATTTGTTCAACTAACTCAATTAAAAATTTATCAGATGCCCGGGTCTCATCTTTAATAAGATAACTGATTTCTTTCTCTTCCAGTATTCTGATGATGTCGTTCTTATCCCTGTATCCTTTTATCTGGTCTATTAACTGGTCAAATTCAGAGATTTTCTCAGGTAAAACCGGGTCCTGGAATTTTAGGTAAAGTCTTTCAGTCTCAATTTGCTCTCTAATTTGTGCTTCAGAATAAGTGAATTTTAATAAATTGAAATAATTCACAAAATCATCTATATCTTCTTTTGAGGGCACAGGGTATCTAAACAGGAATTTGTTTATTTCAGTTTTAATCGCTTTCTTGTTGATCTCATTCTTGAAATTAACTTTAACTTTTTCAATGATATCTTTCTTTATTTTTGGCACATCAACATGATATTTCAAAGCCAGTTCTTCTGAAAATTCTGTGATTTCACTTTCTGCCGGAATAACATTTTTTGATAAAAATCCATCCATATCCGCATGCATCTCAGATAATGTTTGTTTCTCAGTTTTATCTATCGGTCGTAGATCGTTGAGAAAATTAACTGCATTTATCCTTGCTAAAAATTCATTGATGTTGATATCAGATGCCTCGTTCCTGAGGGTATTGTGTAATTCATCGGTTTCATTGGCAAGGTTAAGCTCCATAGTTTTCTCCCTTAGATGTTTGCATATTGTAATTGCATTGTTCTTACCTGAGATTACGCCAATGCTGTTTTCAAGCAAACCGATAAATTCCATAACATCGTTAATATTTGACGTGTCATTCAAATTTTTTCTTGACTGTATCTTATTAATGACACCTTCAGATATTCCCCCCATATTATCATCAAGATATTGAGTACAATATTTTAAGAACTCGGTTGCTATTGGCATTTTTTTCCTTCAACGTCTTTTGGATGAATAGACGTCTTCATACGGATGCACAACTATTCCTTTCGGGGTTATTTCATACGGATGAGTGGTCTGGCTGTGTGTAGAGCCTTTCATCTGGATTATTTCAATACTTCTTACCCTTACATTATCCATTCGCTGATTGGACATCAATATGGTTCCATCAGTAACGAATGATTCAACCCCGAACCTGCTTGTTGTACTGTCATCGATGGTCTCGCAGATGATAAGGGAGGTCAATCCAAGGATTTCAAGGGTTCTGCTTAACTTCATAAATCCTATCCTTATCTTTGAAGGATCCTCAAGAGAAATACCGATAGATGCAGCCCCCCCAACTAATACCCTTTTTGCATCGATATCTTCTTGTTTTGTCAGGATCTTTTCCATGATCGAACGTATTTCTAAAGGCTCGATATCAACGGATTTATTAGCCGAAGATCTTCCAAATCTAACAGAGCGCGCATCGATTATCGCAAGTTTTCCTTCGTCCTCAAGACCCTTTAAGTCCCATCCGAACGGTTTTACATTCTCCCTGACATTCACAGGTGCTTCTTCAGTAGACAAATAAATGCCGCTCTCACCGTGTTTTGTAATGCCGTTATATAGGAACTGTATGCCGAATATGGTCTTGCCTGCACCTGCAGTACCTGATACAAGGTAGGTTCGTTTTCTCAATAGACCCCCATCACATAATTCATCAAAACCCGGAATATCAGTAGGAACACGTTCCAGGTTTGTTGATTGGTTTGTATCGGGCATGTGCATATCACCGTAAGATATGAGTATTTTACTTATTAAAATATATACTTATTTGATTTATGATAATCATCTCCAATAAGGCTTCCTGAGTTCTATATACGCATTATGCGCCACCGTAGCTCCATGCGCCACAGCCATCACAACTAACGCAAGATCGGAAGCAATGTCTCCCACAGCGTAGATACCATTGATATTCGTCTTCTGGGTCTTGTCAGTCTTTATATACCCCTTCTCATCCATCTCTATGCCGAGCTTCTTGAATATCTCGGTATTCGGCGTCATGCCAACAGCAAGTATAACTGAATCCACAACCTGCTGGATGTTCTCATCTTCTTTCAAATCCCGCATGATGGCTTTCTCTACCTTTTCTGCGCCTGTTATTTCTACAAGTTCGGTATCATACAGGATCTTGATCTTATCGCTTGCCTTAAGGCGCTCTATCTTATGTCCTACCGCGCGCAGTTCATTATGTCTGTGTGCTATGGTTATCAGGTCTGCTGTCTCGATTATGGAAAGCGCAGCATCCACGGCAGAGCTCCCCCCGCCCACGATGAGAACCCGCTTCCCCGCGAATTTCGCGGGGTTTGTCACATAATAATAGACGCCCCTGTCATCCTTGCTGAACTTCTCCTCGCCTTTTACGCCTGCTATTGACGGAGAACTCCCTGTTGCCAGGACTATGATCTTGCTTCTGTATTCACCGCTTTCTGCGATGACTTTCAGATCCTTCGTGATCTCATTTACACGCTCCTTCTTTAATTCCACTTTGAGCTTCCCAGCCTCGCTCACCCATGTATCAACAAGGTCTTTGCATGTTGTTCTTTCACTCAGTCCCGGAAAGTTCTCTATCATTTTTGTCGGGCACAGCCACGAGAGTATCCCTCCCCAGCTTGAAGCCTCGAAAATTGCGGTTTTAAGTCCCCTGTAGGCGCACAGTATTCCTGTCGTCAGCCCGCCAGGACCTCCGCCGACCACGATCACATCAAAATCATATTTTTCTGCCTCTATTTTTGCCTTCTCTTCCTTTTTTGCCATGTAATCTTTTATGGCTGCATGGAGAGCATCAGCCGCAAGGTTGGAGCAGTGCATCTTGATGGGAGGAAGACCATCAAGTTCAGCCGCCACGTCCCCGCGCGTTATCTTGAGTGCTTCCTCAAGCGTCTTACCAATTGCCATTTCAGTAATCATGCTGCTTGTGGCAATGGCTGAGCCGCAGCCGAAAGTCTTGAACTTCACGTCTTTCAATATATTGTTCTCGACTTTTATCTGGATCTCCATCAGGTCGCCGCAAACAGGATTCCCTACTCTTCCGATGCCGTCGGCGTTTTTAACCTCCCCGACGTTCCTCGGGTTCCTGAAATGATCCATCACCTTCTCTGAATATTCGAATTGTTCTGCCATGTTTTCACCTACTTTGCTGGATAAAGGGGCGATAATGCCCTGAGACGAGTCACGATCTCAGGGACGCTCTTTATCACATAATCTACATCTTCTTCTGAATTTGATCTTCCAAGAGTGAGCAGAAGCGAGCCATGAGCCTCTTCGTGCCTGAGTCCGGTAGCAATGAGTACATGCGACGGTTCAAGGGTCTTTGAAGAGCACGCCGAGCCTGTACTTGCAGTGATCCCCATATCGTTGAGCTGAAGTATGATACTTTCTCCTTCTATGAAGCTGAACCTGAAACTTGCATTGTTCGGAAGGCGTTTTGTCCTGTGACCTGTAAGATACGTATATTCAAGCTTCAGGATATTATCTATAAGCCTGTCGCGCATTTTGATGAGACGCGCGCCTTCAGTTATCATCTCTTTTCCAGCGATATCCGCAGCTTTTCCCATCCCGACTATGCCGGGGATGTTCTCAGAACCGCTTCTCATCCCGAATTCCTGCCCTCCTCCCAGCATGAAAGGTATCAGCCTTACGCCCTGCTTAATATATAGAGCGCCTGCGCCTTTGGGTCCGTTCATATCATTGGAGGAAATGGTAAGAAGGTCAATACGTTCTTCTTCCACATTGACAGGCACTTTTCCAACTGCTGCTGTCCCATCAACATGGAACATTATCTTTTTATCCGATGCTATTGCACCGATCTCGCGTATGGGCTGGATTGTCCCGATCTCGCCATTTGCGTACATCACAGAAATGAGGATAGTCTTATCTGTTATTGCTTTCTTTATTCGTTCGGCATCTACAAGCCCGTCTTTATCCACAGGGATATAAGTGACCTCAAACCCGCTTCTCTGCAGGTCTTTCAGTGTATTCATCACTGACATATGCTCGATCGAAGTTGTGATGATGTGGTTTCCCTTATCCTTATACCGCAATGCTGCACCCCGAAGCGCAAGGTTGTTCGATTCTGTTGCGCATGATGTGAAAATGATGGAGTTCGAAGAGGGTGCGCCGATCAACTTTGCAACTGCTGTGCGCGCCGCTTCAAGCTCTCTTTTTGCTTTCCGTCCTGCCGAATGGAGGGATGAGGGATTCCCGACATCCATATCAAAATACGGCATTATGGCTTCAAGCACACGTGCATCAACAGGTGAAGCAGAACCGTGATCCATGTAAACCTTTCTCATTGTCTCACTCGAAAAATTATTGGTCTAGATCCGCCTGTCCCTTCATAATACCTCTTAGAACCACATTGTTCCATCTGCCTCAAGCACAAGATCGTTGAGCGTTGCTGCGCCAACTATCTCAGCTGCCGGGACAAATTCGCCCCTTCCAAGATTAATAAGCTGGCAGCTTTGCTCGCATACCATGAGCTTTACTCCCGCTTTTATGGTCTGCTCCATTACATCTTTGAGAGATGGGAATTGCCCGATCTTGATCTTTTCAGCATTGCCTTTTTTTACGACAGTGATCCCGGTCCCGAGAAAATATATCGTTGCCTCTATACCCATCGCTTTTGCGGTCTGCGCAAGGATAAAAGGCGAATACAGGCGTTCTGGTGTGTCAATTCCGCTTGTCTGGACATAAAGCAAGTTTGTCATTTAACCTCCGTTCTTTAGTCAGTATAATAGTAAATACGTTTTCCGATATAATTACTTTACCTGCAAATCAATATGCAAAGGCGCTGGTTTTTGAGTTAAATTTATATAGTAGCATGAAGAATTAAATGATAAGACAACAAATCGTTGTCGGGGTATGAAAAATATGGCGAAAACCAGAAATTATGTATTAAGGGAAAAGAATGGAAAAGAGACTGGAGTATTCACAGGTAACCAGCCGCGTCAGGCAGCATTGAAGGCTGCAAACCGCAGCAAGGGAACCAAGTCGAAACCGGTTGAGATCAGGTTAAGAGAAAGAGGGACCAAGAAATTACACATATACAAAGGCTGGAGAGAAGTTGTTACGGCTCCAAAGAACAAACCGAAATGGATGCCGGATAAGATAAACAAGCCCAATGTTAAGAAAGTTGGGATTGATAAACTTAAGAAAGTTTAATTCTCTCTCTTTTTTTTGTTTTAATTTTTTTAGCAGCTTTTATATGTATGTACTTCTCATTGAAAATGAGGTGAGTATATGAAATCTTCATTAGTGTTGCCAGGATATATTATCTGGGCGTGTATTTCAGTTACAGGTCTGATATTGACTGTTGTCCTGGTGTTTGCTTCTCTCGGTGTAGGTCATTAACGGGCTCGTCGGGATTTGAACCCGAGTCATAGGCTCCGGAGGCCCATGTACTATCCGGACTATACTACGAGCCCAAAGAACTGTAGATCAATGCCGTAATGATCGCTCCTGATATCGTGGCAAAAAGATTCACCCCGTTGTTGGAGAGATAACCCTTCTGCTGGAGCGTCGCACCGAGCACACTATCGATGTTCGTGCCAATAAATCCTCCTGCAAGAACGATAAGTGCAAGACTGATGTCATTCTTAATGAACATCAGGGACAAAAGAGCGATCGCGCCAGATCCTGCAAATGCTGCGCACTCGCCAAGAACGGTTACACCCCCATCTGTACCCGGTTTGACTTTTTTTAGCGTTGTGATCATACGCGGCTCCCCTTTCCAGGTCTGCCCTATCTCACTTGCAAGCGTGTCTCCGGTGGCAGTGGCTATGGAACCAAGATATGCCGGCAGCAGGAGTATCGAATGATCTGGAAATACCTTAAAAGCAACAGCAAGCACAAGCGCTGCCAGCGAATTGCTGAACACGTTCTTGTAGCCGCGGACGCCGCCTTTGGATTCCGCTATCCCGCGCGATTTTTTGAAATCATATTTATAGCGGGTGAAAAGACCTCCAAGCAAAAAGAACGCAAGAAGCATAAGATACCACCAGACGTCAGTGGAGATTATAATTACTATACCAAGCAGTGTGGCGCTGAGCATTGCTGAGATATCCGCTATCCTCATACGGTAAGCAAGGTATCCGAGCACGAACGCAAAGATGATGACTTGTAAGAAGTACACCCATTCGACCAGATAGCCGTAACTGAACGTGAAAAATAACCACATTGACATGGCAGATCCGAACGGGATGACAATATTATCCTCATTGTAGGTCATGGATTCAAGAAGCGCGCCAGTGACAGCGCCAATAACCGCAAGGAAAAATATCAGTTCATTCGGAATTATTTCTCCTTTCCATGCAAGTATCCAGGCGCATGCCAGATACGTAAAAATAACTCCTGAGATAAGGAAAACAACGCTTGATATAGCTGAATAGACCTTTTCAGAGCTTTTTTTTCTTTCATGGATATTGATAATGTCCGAGACCCCGTCCCCAAATGTCGTGATCGCAAGGGCTCCGCCAATTATGAAAATGGGGAATTTAGAAGGTCCAACTATCGAACTTATTAAAAAAAGTGATCCGATGACCAGAAAAAGATATGTAAGACCCTTCAATCTTCCCTTCCTGATATCCGATTCCCTGGCAAGCGTCTGGAATACAGTTGTGCCGGGTCTGACCCTGGAAATGAAAAGCGCTGCGCAAAAGAATACCAGCATAAAAAAATATGATGGAAGGAATGGAAAGAAGAGGATGATCAGACCTGTAAAAATATATATGCACTGCGTTTTGTACTCCTGGGTCAGCTTCATCATTCACAGAATCTATGCTAATAAGCAAATACTTTATCCTTTACTTCCAATACATGGGCATGGGACTTATTTCAGGATTGTATGAATGGAAACTGAAAAATGCCATAAAGAACCAGGAAATACCGAAACATATTGTCCTTGTGCTATCGGAAAGCGACCTTCTGGCTGACGAGGGATACGACAAAATTCGTTCTTTTGTTTGCTGGTGCAAAGAATATGGTGTTAAGATAGTTACCATTTATATCAGTATTATCGAATTGAAACAAGAGTTGAGTAAAAAGATATGCCTCAAGCTCTCAACAGAATTACCCAATGCGATTTCTGAAATAACGCGAAATATCAACGTGATCACCCGCCTTGATAAAGAAATAAAGATACGGGAAACAGATGGTATGCGGATCGATATCTCGCTAGGATACAGTGGGAAATATGAACTGACGCGTGCAGTTAAAGACATCATGAAAAAAGTTGAGAGCGGCACACTGGAACCCGAAGACATAAACGAAGAGGTTATCGAATCCCACCTGTTGTTCAAATTCGAGCCCGACCTGGTAATAAGAGCAGGCGGCAAAAGATTAACGGATTTTCTCATATGGCAGGCAGTTTACTCAGAGTTGTATTTTACTGATATGAACTGGCTGGATTTCAGGAAAATAGATTTCCTGAGAGCTATCAGGGATTTCCAGAGGCGGCAGAGAAGGTTTGGGAGATAGCGATCGCGAAACCGGGATGGAAATAACTCTTGTGTTAGGGCGGGCAAATCTTCATATACTATAACGATTTATTATGCCATATCACGAGTGTTACGAAAATGCATATTCGTAACACCAAGCAAATATATGTTTATAAATTGTTAATAATTTTATTTAGGAGGTATAAAAAGTGCACATCCCTGACGGCTCCATCGTATGGTACCAGGCAGCAGTTTACTGGCTCATAGCAATCATCTTTATCGCGCGGTCGATAAAATGGGCGCGAAGCGACCTTAACGAGGACATGATACCGCTGTTTGGCGTGCTTGCTGCAGGCATGTTCGTGCTCCAGACCATTAACATAGCAGCAAACCTGCTGATACCTTTGCCTGTCCTGGGAGGTGTGAGCTGGCATGTGGTGGGTGCAGCGCTGGCAGCCATAATATTCGCAAGCCCATGGGCTGCTGTCCTGCTGTTGACCCTGGTTCTCGCAGTACAATCTCTTTTCGGGGATGGCGGGATAACTGTCATGGGTGCGAATATCCTGAACATGGGGATAATAGGCGGATTCTTCGGGTACTACAGCTTCATAGCACTCTCCAGACTGTCGGTAAGGCGATCCATAGCTCTTTTTGCAGGCGCATGGATCAGCATGATACTTCCTGCCATTGCTCTTGTATTTGAATTGTGGCTCTCAGGCACATTCCCGCTCAAGGAAGGTGTACTCTACATGAGTATTTTCCAGGGCGCAGCAGGGATAGGTGAGGGGATTATAACGGTCATCGTGTTCAATGCCATAATCAGGGCCAGACCTGATATCATTGCAGAAGAGGGATATAAGAAAGTCAGCACGGCAAAAGTGGTTGTGGCAGGTATTGTGGCTTTTGCAGGACTTGCTATTGCTGCGCCATTCCTTGCGTCAAGCAATCCCGACGGTCTTGAACATACCACAAGCCTTCTTGTAAAAGATAATATAAAAAACACAATAACTCTCCTGTTCTCAGACTATGCCATCCCTGGCATGGGAAAGATGGGTGAGATCGCGGCTATTGTTATCGGATTTGCAGCTATCCTGATAATATGGTTCGGCGCCGCGAAAATTTTAAGAACCGCAGATAAACGCAGATGAACGCAGAATGATATAAAATGAACATAATAGAAACACGAGATCTAACCCACGTATATAGGGGAAAGATAAAAGCACTTGACGGCATAAACTTTGCGGCAAAGCCCGGAGAGCGAATTGCCATAATCGGAGCGAACGGCGCGGGGAAATCCACGCTCTTCAAACATTTCAACGGGATACTTAAACCAACAAGCGGCGAGGTCTTTATTAAAGGTGAGCCAATAAATAAGAAAAACATACTGGATGTGCGGAGGACTGTGGGTGTTGTGTTCCAGGACCCTGACGACCAGATATTTGCACCTACGGTCAAACAGGACGTTGCATTTGGTCCCATGAATCTCGGTCTTCCTCCAGATGTAATCGAAAAGAGGGTGCGTGAGGCACTTGAGCTTGTGCACCTCACAGGATTTGAGGAGCGGGCACCCCATCATCTGAGCATGGGTGAGAAAAAAAAGGTCGCTATGGCAGGCATACTTGCCATGCAACCGGAAGTGCTTGTTCTGGATGAGCCCACGGCTGGACTTGATCCGGGTGGAGCGGTGCGTCTCATCAGGCTTATAAACGACATGAACAGGTATCTGGGAATCACTATAATAACAGCTACGCATGATGTTGATATCGTACCTATGCTTGCAGACAGGGTATGCATAATGTCAGGAGGCAGGATAATCGGTGATGGTACGCCCCAGAAAATATTCTCAACAGATGAACTTATCAAGAAAACCCACCTGCGCCTACCCATAGTGGCGCAGCTTCTGGAATTGCTTAAGGATGAAGGCGTGCCTGTTAATGTGAAGTTCACTCTGGAAGAAGCCAAGGATGAACTGCTGCGAGTGGTGAAATAGGATGCACATATCGCTTACTGAACTTGAACGCGAGTCTTTCAGGAAATCAATAGTCCACAGGATAGATGGGAGAATAAAGATCTTTATGACTCTTGTTATAGTCATATATGCAGTATCGCTCCCACGCATGGACACCTGGAACTTCCAGAAACTATTGCTTCTTGAAGCCTATCTTATCGCCCTTTTGCTGCTTGCCCGCCTTGAATTTTCCTACATCGCAATCCGGTTCGCGATAGCCTTACCCTTTGGATTAGGCATTGCAGTCCTTCAGCCGTTCCTGAAACAGCCGTTCATTCCAGAATATACAGTGCTTTTTACGCTGCCATTCGGACTTTCTGCTACGCATGAAGGCGCGCTTTTTGGTGCGATCATATTTGCGAAATTCCTGGTCTCCATAACATCAGTGATACTTCTTTCATCCACCACATCATTGAGTGAACTTGTCGCATCTGCAAGGCGCCTGGGAATGCCGAAGGAAATGGCTCTTCTTTTTACAATGATGGTGCGCTACCTCTTTGTCTTCTCGAACATGCTTGGAAGGATAAGAAGAGCCCAGAAGACGCGGTGCTTTGACCTCCTGAATAAAAAAGTCCCGCGCATCTGGACGCTTCAACAGATAGGCTACACAATAAGCTCTATGTTCATCCGTTCATATGAACAGGGGGAGCGGACATACCAGAGTATGCTCTGCCGGGGCTATAATGCGGATGGACATGTGTACGTAGGCAGGAAGAACCTTCGAATTTCTGACGTTTCGTTCCTCGCTCTCACAGCAGGGGTCATAATTGCAGCACAGATGGGCTTGAACCTAGGTTTTTATACGTAGAAGTATTAATTTAATATGCCTGAAGATAGCATCTATATAGATGACAGGAGGTATGTTATGCAGGATCGAAAGTACATTATAGAATCCAGAAGATACATTGGTGAAGATGGGAAAACTACATTTGATAAATGGGTAACAAATGCAAAAGTAATTGAGATAAAACACGAGGAACAGTATTTAGTGTTTTTCCCGCTTGAGGGAGAACACGCAGGAAAGAAACACTATATACCATTCTCTAATATTCACATAGTCAGGGAAGTGTAAATACCGCAAAGTGGAACTGAAAAGGGGAAAATTCAATTAAAATACATTATCATCAAGGAATTTCTTGAATGACTCCAGTTCAGTTTTGCTTTTGACGACTTCGTTTTTTATCTCATTGGCTATCTGGATGAGAACTTGTTTGAGTCTCTCCTTATCGATCCGTTTCGGTACCTGAACCTCAAAAAGATAGTCTTTTGAGCCTACTTTTATTGAATCGACCAGAAGCTCTTTGTTCTTAAATAATATATTTCGAATTGTCTGTCTGATCAAATCGCTTTTTATTACATATTGATCTATTCGATATTCGGCATCAGCCTCTGAATATTTCCATTCTAAATTAGCTGGTGAAACCTGAAGTGTGTAGGTCACCTCACCCATATGCGTCATATTAGCTTTGAGTTTAAGGTCAAGATCTTGACCTTTTGGGGATTCTGTCTCAGTCATATATTAATTCCTCCGATAAGGTTACTGCGAACCTTGGTTTACTTATACTTCCTTAACAGGCATTAAATTTTTTGTTAACCGAAACAAATAATACGCTCATCTAATATTCTATAGATGAGGTTCGATCAATGACATCTGAAAAATGCAACTTCTGCACGGATGGAAAATGTGTCGCAGCAGACCTGGAATCGTGCGACTTCCAGGGAGATAATTTCAAGGAATGCCTGCGCTACCGTCTGTATTTTTTAAAGCCGCAGCTCATGCAGCTTCGCTAAACTTTAACCAGATAACATAATCGATCCTCGCAGGGTCAATTATCTGTTTTATCCTGTTTATCATCTCGTTGCTGAATCCATGTTTCACAGTATCCACAAGTGCAGTTTTTTCATCCACTATAAGATATGCGTTGTATGTCCCACCGCGTGGGGTGGTGTAACCATGGAAATCCCGCAGCGATAGTTATTTATCTTATAGAAATAATACTTTTCGGCAGGATAGGAGATTTGATGATATATGGTTGGAATGAGGAGCTTGGTGATTCTTGCCACAATTTTTTCTATGACATTAGCCCTTTCTGGAATGGTGTATGATAATGGAATTGAAACCTCGGATTATGTGCATCCTGAAGTATGCGGGGGATGCCATGAAGAGATCTATGCGCAGTGGAACGGCTCGATGCATTCTATGGCGCATAAAGACCCTGTGTACGAGAAGCTTTTCGTTATTGCAAGCAGGGAAACGAATAGCTCTTTTGATGCATTCTGCACAAAATGCCATGCACCCATCGACTACCTTTCAGGAAAAATTCCATCAGCCGATAACTATAACGTCAGCGAGATATCAGAAAAGGGAGTAAGCTGTGACTTCTGCCATACTGTCAACGCAACAAGTGGCATCGGGAACGGGGCTTTCATTTCTTCACCAGGCAGAATAAAAAGAGGACCTTTAAATGATTCCAACTATTCTACATTCCATTCGACTGTGTATTCAGATCTTTATACAAAATCAGATTTCTGCGGAATATGCCATAACGTAGTGCATCCTTTCAATGGTCTTGTTCTTGAGAACACTTATACTGAATGGAAAGAGGGGCCATACAACGAAACTACATCTTGCCAGGACTGCCACATGACCCCCGGTGTGACCAGGTTCGTGCCAAATCCTGGAAGAGCGGCTGTGGGCGGACCCATTAGAGAAAATATTTTCACTCATTACTTTGTAGGAGGTAATGCTATGCTTCCGGGACTTCTCGGTTCGCCAGAGCATGAAAAGCTTGCGCAGGAGAGGCTTAAATCTGCTGCAACACTTGAGATCGAGGCTATCGAAGTTGTTAATGACAACGTGACTCTTAGATTAAAGGTTACAAACACAGGGGCAGGGCATAAACTCCCAACCGGGCTGACCGAAGCGCGACTGATATGGCTTGATGTCGAAGTCCGGGATGCTTCGGGCAAAGCGATCTTCAGGTCAGGCGGCGTGGACGAGAATGGGTATATCGACCATGATGCTGTAAAATACCATACTGTATTTGGCGATGCCAGTGGCAAACACACCGAAAAGGTGTGGTTTGCACAGAAGATACTTTCTGATAACAGGATACCTCCAAAGGGATATTCCATAGAATACTATAATTTTACGATCCCCAAAACTGCAAAAAGACCTGTCATCCTTTCAGCACGGCTTAATTATGTCTCTGCTTCGCAGGAACTTTCAGACCTGTTGTTCGGGAAGGGTAAGGTAAGACCGCCAGTAGTTGAGATGACCTCAGCAAATTACACACTGTATGCGCCATCCGCAAAAGAAACCCCCGATTTCTCTTTTGTTATGGCAATCTTTACCTTTTATATAACAGTACGGTTCTATAAGTCACGGAGGTAGAAATGGACAAATATCGATGTACTGTTTGTGGATACATATATGACCCGGAAATAGGAGATACACCGAGAATCAAACCCGGGACTGCTTTTGTTGACCTTCCGGACGACTGGGTTTGCCCCCAGTGCGGTGTTGGAAAGGAACTGTTTGAAAAAATGTGAACAAGCTTTATTAATAAAAAGTGTATTAAGCGACAATTGGGAAAATACCTTTATAGTATTAACTCCAATACTAATTCGTATAGTTACGAACAACAGAGGATAACATGAAACAGGAACGCTGGGGCAACATAGGCTCAAAATTCGCGCACCTTACAAGTGTGCATCCGTGCTACAATGAGAAAGCGCATTTCACGACAGCAAGGATTCACCTACCTGTGGCTCCGCGCTGCAATATCCAGTGCAACTACTGTATAAGGAAACTGGATAAATGCGAGCACAGACCAGGCGTGTCTGGCGTGATACTTAATCCGCGGGAGGCACTTGTCAGGGTTGATAAGTATATTAAGGACATCCCTAACCTGCGTGTTGTTGGGATAGCAGGTCCGGGGGAATCGCTTGCGAATGAAGATACTTTCGAAACCCTTCGCCTTGTTCATGAGAAATATCCCGAACTCATAAAGTGTGTTGCTTCAAATGGTCTTCTGCTGGCTGAAAGTGTGGACAGGCTTGTCGAGGTTGGAGTAACGAGCGTTACTGTTACAATAAATGCGGTTGACCCCGATATAGGGGCTAAAATATACTCGTTCGTGCGGTATCACGATAAGACATATAAGGGTGTTGAAGGCGCAAAGCTGCTGATCGAGAAGCAGTTCCTTGGAGTGAAAAAAGCAAGCGAAGCAGGGCTTAATGTCAAGGTGAACACGGTGTTGATCCCTGAAATAAACTTTGAGCAGGTAAAGGAAATTGCAAAAAGGGCAGCAGAGAACGGCGCCATATTGATGAACATCATCCCGCTGATACCTCTCCAGAAGTTCGAGAAGGAGAGAGCGCCGGAATGCGACGAGCTTACAATGGCAAGGACAATTGCAGAGGAGTTCCTGCCCCAGTTCAGGCTGTGCAGGCAGTGCCGCGCGGATGCGGTAGGAGTTCCTGGCATGGAGCCGTGCGGGTCACCGGTGCAGCAGAGGGCGACCGGGGAATACTATCATGCCTGAACCCATCGTTTTAAAAGACTATATCGAATACAGTTCCGGTTCAGGCGGGATGTTTGTAAGTAAGATTCTCATTCGCCATTTATCGTTTCGACTATTTCTTTAAATCCCTCAAGTCCGGCTTCTACATTTTCAATAATCTCATTTGCCAGTATATCCGGGTCAGGCAAGTTATCCAGATCAGCAAGGCTTTCATCTTTTACCCAGGAAATATCAAGGTTTGTTTTATCTCTTGAAACTATTTCCTCATATGAGATTTTTCTCCACCGCCCATTCGGATTGTCCTGTGACCATGTTTCTTTTCTTTTATGCCTGTTTTCAGGATTGTAACATTTGATAAAATCCTTTAAATCCTCGAATTTCATCGTGTTCTCTTTCAATGTAAAATGAATATTGGTACGAAAATCATATATCCATACCTCTTTTGTCCAGGGGGTTTTGCTTGCGGGCTTATTCTCAAAAAAGAGAACATTTGCTTTTACGCCCTGTTTGTAAAAAATACCTGTCGGAAGTCTTAAAATTGTATGCAGATCTGTTGATGCAAGCAGGTTTTTACGGACAGTCTCACCGGCTCCTCCTTCAAACAGTACATTGTCAGGCAGAACAACGGCGGCGCATCCATCTGATTTCAGGATAGTATGGATATGCTGCAAAAAGTTCAACTGCTTGTTAGAACTGGTTGCCCAGAAATCCTGGCGATTATAAACAAGGTCTTCTTTTTCCTGTTCGCCTTCTTCATTTGTAAAGGACATGCTGCTTTTTTTACCAAAAGGTGGATTAGTCAAAACATAATCATAACGGTCGCTTGGAACGGATATAAGGGAATCCGTTGGTGATATATACGATTCACCATCAATTTCGCCAATGTTATGAAGGAACATATTCATAAGGCACATTCTTCTTGCGCCTGCAACGATCTCATTTCCCGAAAAGGTTTTGTCTTTGAGAAATTCCTTCTGCTCTTTATTCAAACGGTAATTCCTGGGATTGCTTAAGAAATCATAAGATGCAAGGAAGAAGCCACCTGTTCCACATGCAGGATCGCATATCGTTTTTTCAGGTTCAGGATGAATGCATTCAACCATTGCCATGATAAGGGAACGGGGAGTGAAATACTGACCAGCTCCGCTTTTCACATCCTCTGCATTTTTTTCAAGAAGTCCTTCATAGATTTTCCCTTTAACATCAGTACCCATCATGCTCCAATTCTCATTATCTATCATGCCTATGATGCGAGATAGCATAGCCGGATCCTGTATCTTGTTCTGGGATTTTGTAAATATCTGTCCAAGGATGCCCCTTGCCTGGCTTAATTCACGGAGAAGTTCTGTATAATGTGATTCCAGGTCAGCGCCTTTTTTCGATACCAGACTTCCCCATTTATATTTTTCCGGGATCGGAAGTTTACGGTCATACGGTGATTTTGAATATTCATCTGCCATTTTCAGAAAAAGCAGATATGTCAACTGTTCCAGATAGTCGCCGTAGCCGACACCAGCATCCCGGAGTACGTGTGCGTAACTCCATACTTTTGATATTATGGCACTTGTGTTGGTCATTTTTTAATTTTCCCAGATAAATGATCCAAGCAATGATAATCAACCACAGAGGACACAGAGATCACAGAGTAATTATTCTCTGTGTCCTCTGTGCGCTCTGTGGTTTTTTTCGTACCAGAAGATAATATAAAGTCTCGAAAACAGTGATTATGCGGCATACATTACTTTCCCCCTTTTAGCATATTCAACAACGAGGGAAGTTCCGCGCTCAAACTCTTCCGATGTCAGGGTAACAATATCAAGAGGCATCATGAATTTCTTAAGAGTCATTATTTCAGCGTATTTGGTTAATCTCGCCCTTTCAAAAATGTCTTTGCCGCTAAAATCTTCTGAGATAATAAGAATATCAACATCGCTTTCCTCAGTGGTTTTTCCTTTGACCTGTGATCCAAATAAAATTATCTTTGAAACCTTCAATCCTTTTTCTTTCAGGCATCTTCCGAGAAATTTAATCGCTTCCTCCAATTTACTTTCAGACATCGTTTACACCCTAATATTAATTAATATTCTTAAAATCTTAAGCTAAAATAATGTCAATTGACTATGTTTTCTTGAAATTTCTTTTTTCATTTTTATAATCTTCTTGAAATCTTCTTTTTTGACCTGTGTTTTATGAGATAGATACTCCTTTGGTTCCTGATTAGTAATAATATCCCTTAATCGAATAGTTTCAAGTCCTATCTGCTCCATATTGAAATTTTTCTGGAGGTTTCTTAAATCTGACTTTTCATTAACAAATGATTCTTTTTTAATAATCGAATCTGCGGGATAAATTTCCTCCAGTTCGCTAATACCCAATCTGTAATAACCATAATCATCTTTATTAAATAGTCTGAGTTTGTTATCTTCCCGATTTTTCAATTTTTCAAAAAATTCTTTCGGACCCTTTAAAGGTTTATGTCTTTCACCCATACTGTCAAAACCAAGACCGAAGGATAGAATATCCTTTGCACCAACAACATTAACTTCTTTATTGAAGCGTCCTTGATTTGTATTAATTGAATGGATGAAACTATTCTCTAACAAATCCTGTTCCCTTAAAGAACGCATAAAACTTCGAATAGTCTGATGCATACTTAATGGTGTTTTCCCATCAAAATCAAATACAAAAGCGTCGATACCATTTTTCGCATATAACTCAACAATTTCTTTAATATAGAATTGAACAGGCGGTACGATTCCCATTATAGGTTTATGATTCAAGGTATCGATAATTTCAAGAGATTCTTCCAAAAATTTTTTGTATTTTTCGAATTTCTCTTCAGAATCAATACGCTTGCCAACATTGGATATAATCGGTAAGGGAGTAATATCAGAATATTCATATGCTGTATCCAGAATAAATTCCAGTGGTTTCTTTTCCGGGTATTTCATGTCATCGTATTCAATAAAACAGAGATTAATTTCCTTGTCTGTATCTGTTTTTTTCACCAGGGAGTTAAATTTATAATTAAGCTCGCTCAATTTCTCTGGAGAACTCAGAACACTATAAACTGAATTTTTCTTTAAGTTTTCATCTAAAGAGAATCTTTTATAAAACTCATTTACTCCTTTTATTTTATCATTAAATACCAGCTTTGAGCTTACCCCCAGCGATTTTATTGGCGTTGTTAATTTTTTCCCATTAACACGGAGTTCTTTGGTGATATATAACGTGTCATCATCAGGACACACCTTCTTGAACTCGATATGTTTTGACATTCACTGTTATATTTATATTATATGATTAAAAAACTAACTGATAGATTTCATGATATCCCCTTTATCCTGAATCCTGAAACTGAAAGTTTATTAATATATTCTGTGCGCTCATCCTGAGTAATAGCCTGTTTTTTCTCTAATAAATCTATTAAACCTATTGTTCCCGTAAACGCAACCTGATATTTTCCAGCGACTTTTCTGGCTTTTTTATCGTCAATGATGCAATAGTGTTTATTAGCATCTGATTTGAGTTTTAGCCACCACAGGATTACTTCAATTTCTCCAATCCCAAGGTAAGGATGTCGGTTTTTGAAGTGTAAAGTCTCTTCGGATGGCAGGTCTTCCAGAATTTTGATTTTTCCTTCAGATATGCTTGATTTTAATTTTTCTGAGGTTCTTCCGTTCTCTAATTCACCGAAAACACCTTTTGGAATCCTGAGTTCATGACCTAACTTTAGAAATTTATGTAGCAAATCCAGCTTATCAAGTTCTGAGTAAAAAGCTATGACAGGGGACGAATCCAGGATTTTCATAAAGAAGCACCTAAGTATATATTTGAATTCCTTTCAGTTTGGCTTCTTTAATAAAAGTATCAATGTTCATTCCAGCGATTTCAAGCGCTTTCCCGAGACTGATTTTACTTTTTGCATACAAACTTAATGCTATATTCATTCTTTTTGGCTTGATTTTTTCAAACTTTACAGATTCTCTGGTCATTTCAGGATAAGTAAAGTATATGAAACCAAGCAGTTCATCTTCGGTCAGATCATTAAGCTCAGACTTAAAATCTTCAATCATTTCCTTTTCTTCTTCGCTAGAATTTTTTTCAAGTATTTCCGCTATATCCCTGCCAAGTCCGGTAAGTTTCAATTTATTTCCTTCTTTTTCAACAACTTTTGCAAATTCAAGCTGCTCAAGCTCCTCATCGGCGCTTTCACTATATGGACCCATAAAATCAGCCTCAAAATCGGTTTGCTCAGCAAGTTCATCGCTGTTTTTAGCTAAAAGAAAAAGTTCCTTTTGAAACCAGAGTCTGCCTCTGACCGGTTCATAATTATTTGCACTCAGGAGTAACAGGGTATATTTTTGGGTTTCAGTCAGGTTTTCCAGTATCCTTTTTTTAATATCCATTTGAAATCACTTGCGGTAAATCAAACAAATGCTCTTTTTGATATATGTCATTTTAGTATGCGCGGCGCGAAAGTATTATTGCTGTGTAACATTTTTATCTTTTTCTCTTCTTTTCTCCTATCTGTGTTTTTTCCTGGCGTATCCTCTCCAGCAGTTTCCCGGCAGGCTCCCAATCAGAAGCATTACGGGCTTTTTCCAGCTCTTTTTTGTTAAGCAGTTTTCCCTCAAAGGCTTTTTTCAGGATGCTCTGGCGCAGGGATTCTGCTTTTAGGAGGGATTCTGCTATGGTTTCTTCCATTTTGTCGCTTACTGAGAGGCGGCGCTCGACCTCGGCAACGATGCGGCGCTGCTCGGCGAGGGGAGGGAGAGGGAAAAACTGCTCTCGAACATCACCGTCACGAACAGCAGGATAACTCGTGCCTCGCTGGATATCTGTTAATGGATTTAGAAATTTTTCAGTTTGAACATAATAAAACAGAAAATTTTCGTTAACTCCTATTGAAGGGCGAAGAATGCTAAAACCAGTTGAGGCAATTTGTCCGTCGTATATGCTTGGTACTTGAGCTATATTTTTTAGATAAGTTCGGACTGTTGAAAACAACACATCGCCACATTTCATTTTCTGTTTTGCCCTTGAAGGGGCGTCTTTACCTAAATATTTCTTTGGTTCAGTGATTTTCAAATATCGGTTATCAATAGAGGAAATATCCAGATATATAAACTCCGCTTCAGGTTCATCCTCCGGTGAGACCTTTTCAATTTTCTCTGTAATCCCCCCAACTTTTGTCCATACCCACCCATCGGGAAGTCCCAACAGCCCGTTTGTATCCGGCTCCACAGGCTCTCTATACTTCGCACCATTGCTTTTTTCGCATTTTTCCTTCAATATGCGCCCCAGCAGCACATCCGCCGCCTCGTACTCGCGCCCCTCCGCGCGCGCAAGTTCAGCCTCGGTTGGCACGAGCTTGCCCTCGCAGGCGGCTTTTAAGACTGACTGGCGGTAGAGCTTCAACTGCGCCTGTGCTTTTTTGAAGTTATTTATTCCATTGTCCAGATCGCTGAAAAGCTGTTCGATTTTGGAGACTATGGCTCGTTGTTCTGGGAGGGGAGGAAGGGGCAGATAAAATTCTCGTAATTTTGATTTTGAGATTTCTTTGAATGTAGTTCCTGTTGCATTCGATTCAAGCAACCGTTTGTTTGCCCACAGCCAGTAGGCTAAAAAGAAATTGTAAATTGTGTCAGAACAAACAAATGAAGCAAAACCCTGGTTTGTAGTGACATCACAACCCGCTATAGCTACATAACCAATACTTGCTCTTGATGTTAGTAACACGGCATCTTTTGGAATTATTCTAGCTGAACTATGTTTCAACCCTGATTCCGTAATCTTTTCTTTTGAGTCCTTTAAAATTACTATTTTATTTTTCGGCACTTCAGTTGGTGTAAGCCAAATAATATTTCCTCCAAAATATTCAGGAATCTGTCGGGAAGGTGTTCCACCTCCAATAAATTCTTTAGAAGCGTCTTCCAGCCTCGTCCAGACCCAGCCTCCTGGGAGTTCATGCAGCGCGCCCTCTTTCATCTTGCCAGCGCCTCCTGCGTCTTTCTACTAAATATTAGCCGCAGATGAACGCGGATAAACGCAGATGAATTACGATGGAACACGGATTGCGCGGATGACGCTGATGCGCACAGATCCGTGAAAATCCGCGCAATCTGTGTCATCCGTGTTCTTCGTCGTGATGGCGGCGCCGTTTGATATGCGGTCGGAGGGATTGTGGAGCTTTGCGATCTTTGCGTACTTTGCGGTGATTTCTGACCTGATAATTTAGCATAAACTATATTCATAAATGTCCAATGAACGAAATTCCTGATACTGATTCTATCGATAATGAGGGCTTGACCAATTCAGTATCAACAACGTCCCACTGGTTCTGGAGAAAATCATTGGGCAAGTAATAAAATGACTGAGGGGGCTTGAAATCTTCAATAATAAGATATGGGTCTATTGGCTCTTGAAAACTATTGACATACCCAATTTCAATTGCAAATGCCTGTTCGGAATTTTTAAAATAGTCGAAAAAATCCTTTTTTGAGATGCCGGCATATTTTTGGCATAGTGCCCATATTTTTTCCGGGGTATCTTTTAAGATTTTTTCAATCTCGAAAGTGGCAACGATCTTACTCACCGGCGAACTGGAATAAATATAGACTTTCTCTATATTCTGTCTTTTAAAAATTGCTCGTCTGAATTCGTATTTTTTCTTTCCTTCGACAATTTTTTCGGCATATTTTGGTTTAACTGACAATAAAACGTTCATCAAAATTCCCACTTTTTTAAAGTCTTAGCGAACAGATTTATCAAATGGCAGCGTATTTTCATTATGAATCCTTCTAACTAAAGGAATTCGGTCAAAACCCTCATCAAAACTCAGAATCCATGAAATTTTCAATTTGTCCATTGTGACTAAAGATATTGCATCTACAAGACCTATTGGTGGTTGTTTTGTTCTGTGATTGCGATAAGGTTCGAGTTTTTGATTAATTGCCTGCTGCACCATTGGTAGTGTTACCTTTTGAACTCTACAGTTATCAGTTAATTCACTATATACAGCAGCAGCGGTCTCAAATCCTGCATGGCTCTGTAGACCCTGAAAAACCTCTATCAATACAAAATCTGAAATGGTGACATGATTTAATCCTTTTACTACATTCGTGCTTAGTAACCTCTTCCAGATTTTTATTGCCTCTGTATGATGCTGATCAGTCTTATCTTTTAATCCAATCAAGAAACATGTATCTCCAAAGAGAGTCACCACAAATAGCATCTCCTATCATTGATATTTTTTGGCCACTTTTGATAGGGAATATTTCGCCATTTCCGGGTAAATTGAATAAATCCTATCGAGTAGTTTTTCTGAAGAAATATGGTTGAAATTTAATTTCACATATGTAATAATAGATTTAACATCCTCGCGAAGTTTTTTCCATATAGTATCTGCGAAATGTTCACCCTCCTTTGTTAATTTGATCTTAGAACCTCCTTTCGATTGAACATACTCCACCAGTCCTGCATTATTCAAGTCATCCAGAGCAGCAAAAATTGTCTCATCAAAAGGACCAAAATTATCTGGCTCAAAGTTCAATTCATCGAGCAGCTGTTTTCCGATGTCAGTATTCTTTATTGCGAAAATCTCTTTTACCAAATGAATATTACCTGGAATCGGGGCAAAATCCATTCCAGTGATATCTTTACTTTTTAATAGCGTAATTATCGCGAGTTGAGTTGAAGTTAAAGTATTTTCATTTATTTTCATACAAACCACTTATCCAGATTCTTTTGCTGTTTAGAGATTATTCCTCTATCTGCAATGTTTTTCATAAGTTTCAGGTCATCCTGAATACGTTCCTTTTTGGAAAAATATTTAATTAATTCTTCATTATTTATTAATTCTGGAAAAGTCCGAATCTCTCCTATAGTTTTTTCAAGATTATATGCTGAACAGATTCGCTTTATTGTTTCAGGTTTTTGGTCCACAATTGAATCTAATTCAACATTTTTAAATGCGTAAGTATTCAGCACATCTTTTTGATCTATAGTCTTATTGGAGATAACATCCGAAAGCGAAAAAAACCCATAAGTTTTTCTATCAAACAAATGGTTGGATTCAGTTGGAGGCGCTGGAGGAGGAATCCATTTTGGACGTCCTCCATGATTTGGGGCATAGGAATCAAATCCAAACCCCGTTCCCAATAAGTCATTAATTCTACTTGTATCCCCTCTCCCAGTTTTCAATTTTGAATTTAAGGCATGAAGAATAAAAGGTTCTTTATCTCGTTTACTCAATACATTCAACTCAGAATGAAGTTTTTCGATGACATAACCAAATGCGCTATATTTTTTATTCCCTAAATCGAAAGAAATGATGCGGCATCCAATTTTCCAATACCTTTCCAGAAGTTCTGGAGCAATTAATCGGTACACAGGAGGAATAATTGCCATCATGGGCAGAGGCTTTTTATCAATACGATCCTTCTGCCTTTTCTCCAAAGCAGTAATGTATTTGATATATTCTTTATCCTCGTTGAGAACTCCAATAAGAGGGGGTACAATAATAGAATTGTTCGGGGTTCCCCAGATAAAATTAAAAAGAAGATCAAGAATTTGTGGTGGAGGCATCTTGTTATAAAGATTATCTTCATTATCGACCAAAGAAAGAATCAAATATGGGACTAATCCTGCATCCTTCAATTGACTCAAGCGAGTTGCAAGCATTGAACTAAATTTCTGACCTTCATAATCATCATCTATTATTTTGCTTAAGAAATCCAATGGGACGCGAACAAACACCTCACCAAAAGGTCTGAATTGATTGTTAATTAATGTCGAGGATACTTTTAGTTCTTCAATTTTGGACTTAGTGACGCTAACAGCTCTGGAAGGAGTTATTATAGTACCTCCATTAATTTTTATTCTACATGAACGTACTAATGAGTTTTTTTCCTTCGAAACTTCCTCTATGTCCACAAAAGTCATAATTCCTCAACAATAAACCTCATGCTTCTAATATTAAATCTATATATGTCTAAACCTTTTTTATTATATATAAAGTATAACTTTATAATCATTTTGTTGATTTTTCTTCAAATTGTCCACTCAGAGCGGGGACAATTTCCTTCTCCCAGGTCATATATTGCATACCTCTATGCCGTCTTTCCTCAACCGTTCTGCTATCACTCCCCTGTGACAATATTTAGCGTCCTTTTCAAAACACATCAAGGCGATTTTTTTCTCCGCACCAATTTCCTTAATTCTTTCAATGTAAGTGGTTTTCCCGGCAAGTTCCTTCTCATAATCGGCGAACAAGGCTTTGTAATCCAGATATGTATCGAGGTTCTTTCTTTGATCAGAGGGTATTCCAAGTTCAGGCATGTGCAAATATTCTATGCCGATTTTTCCCATATAATTGATCAGTTTATTTTTCATAAAGCCAAATTTCATGCTGTATGCGTTTTTTCTTACATCCAAAACCGTATTAATCTTATTCAAAATAAGTTCATAGAGGAAAGAATCAATGGATTTTCCTTCATAGCCTATGGTAACAATTCCGGTTGAATCTCTCGAATAGCTCATTCTTTTATCATAATGGCTAAAAATTGTATATTCGGGATGCTTTGAGTATGTATAATCCAGAATTTGAGTATCATTATAATTCAGAAATTTTTGGAAATGTTCATTTATTAAGAATCCAGAATTTTTTTCCAGTGGAGGAATGTTCCTATTTATGAGAGAAACAGACTCTTCATCCATTGAAATATATCCTTGTTTTTCAAGGTGGGATAAGTCATGATACAGTTCAAAAGAGAACGGCCCATAGTTATATGGAACGAAATTGTAAAAGCTCATTTTTTCAGACATCAAGAACATGAGCTTCACTAACTTTATTTTTGAAATTTTATTCGTATTGTTCAAAAGATAAAGAATAGCCCTCTCTTTGTTAGTTAACATTAAAATAACCTCATAGTTCCATTATTATATCCTTTATCATAGCACCGTGAAAGTAATCTCTCTTTGTATAGCGTATTCAATTTTCATACAGGTATAGCCTCTTTCAATACTCTGTCCTTTATCCGTGGTTTTAGAGTATCTTTCATTACAAGGTCAACTTTAACACCAAGTTTCTTGCTCATGAACTCTTCAAGTTCCATATATTTGAATAAGTCAATCTTTTTTGAAAATTCCACAAGAACATCTAAGTCACTCCCTTTTTTCTGTTCACCGCGAATATAGGATCCAAAGACTTCAAGGTTCTTTACACCGTATTTTTCTTCAAGAACTGGCTTATTTTCTCGAAGTTTCATGATAATCCGGTCAATTTTCTTTTTCATACTGCCAGCGCCTCATTCATTTCACTGATCACCTCGTTCATTCCATTCCCAAATAACTGAAACATCATACCGCGTCCTCCGTGTGCGTCAAACGGCGTGTAGTCCAGATCGTCCACCTCAATATGAAAACTCGTAGCAATATGCTCTTTCATCATCCTCAGCCAGCCCATCTGCTCTTCATTGAACTTTAATGCTCCGGCTTGCTTTTCAAACACCCATTTCTGGAAATTCCTGTCCACAGTTTTATCATAGGCAGTCAGTTTATCATCCAAACCTGTTATCCTGCGGATAAGGGAAACAAGAGCTACCAGCTCACTTTTCGGGCTTTTCCCGTTCACCTCTTCAAGCTGCTCGTATGCCTGCCATACGTACAGAGGTGCAAGCAGTGGCTTATCCATTCTCAATTTTTCAAGAACATCTTTAACCATACTGGAAGTCAACTCCCTGAGCCGGTATGGCTGATCATAAAAAATGCTGAGTGCTATTATCTCATCCTTATGCTCTTCCATATATTTAGAAAAATCATTTACAATTTCTCTTGCTTTATCTAAGGAATCTTTCCCCCACTGCGCCTTTGTAACATTATCAATATTCACAATGTCAATGATCTGCTCATGAACCCTGCACACATTTTCAATGTATTTATTAAGTTCTCCATTAAAGATTGAACTTGCTGTTTTGCCCAGACTTTCCTTTGCCATATCAAGAGCCTGGATTTTTGTTATCTCAGGATTTTCTCTCTTCAGCACCTGCGCTTTTTCTTCGATCTTATCAGGATTATAAGCATTCAACAGGTCTTTGACCGTCTCACTTAGAGTCTTCCCTTTTGCCTTTTCCTCAAATGTTTCTTTTTCTTGGTCAGTAAGTTGTTTTTCCAGTCTGGCAAGGCGCCCTGCAAGTGAAATGAACAGGTCTTCATCCCTTACTCCCATAGTCACAGCATCCAGAAGCTCCTTCATCGGAGTTGAACGTTTTCGCTCCAGAGGGCGGCTGTCAGTTTTAAGTGATTTTGTAACTCCAACGGCATCCACAACAACAAAATGTGTTTTTGCCGATAACGCCGAGGGAGTGACCTTCTTCAAGTCATCATAGCCGAATGTGCGGGTACCGCGACCTTTCATCTGCTCAAAGTAGCCTTTGCTTTTTACATCTCTCATAAAGAGCAGACATTCAAGAGGCTTGACATCAATCCCGACAGAGATCATAGCCACGGTGACGGCAATTCTCGGGTTATAGGCATTTCGAAAGCGCGTGAGTATAGATTTCGGGTCTTCATCTTTAGTTTTATAAGTAATTTTATTACAAAATTCATTACCTTCATTGAATTCTTCCCTGACTATCTGAATAATATCATCAGCGTGGCTGTCGGTTTTGGCAAAAACCAGGGTCTTCGGAACTTCTTTTCTGCCCGGAAATATCTCAGGCAGTTTATTTTTAAAAGCACGGATGATATTTCTTATCTGGCTGGGATTGACAACATCTTTATCCAGTTCTTTTTTAGAATAAGAAACATCTTCATCCAGTTGCTCCCACCGTTTCCTTCTGCTCAGCCTTTCGCGTTTATCCACAAATTCTTTGGCTTTTATCTTTGCTCCGTGTTGTGAAATTTCGGTCTCAATTAAATAAACATCATATCCAACATTTACACCGTCTGCCACAGCTTCCTCGTGGGAATATTCACTCACAACATTTTCATTGAAAAAACCAAAAGTCCTTTTATCCGGTGTTGCAGTTAACCCGATAAGGAAGGCATCAAAATAATCCAGCACCTGTTTCCACAGGTTGTATATGGAACGGTGGCATTCATCAATTACAATAAAATCAAACTGTTCTATCGGTATCTTTTCATCATAAACCACCGGCATTGGTTCTTTTGGTTCCCATTTAGTCTCATCCTGATTTTTCTCCTCTGCCTCTTCATCCAGTTCTTCACCTTTCAAAATAGAATAAAGCCTCTGGATAGTACTTATGCATACCTGGCTGTCAGATGAAATATAGTTTGAATGCAACCTTTGAACATTATATAGTTCCATAAATTTACGGTTATCGTCAGATGGTTGATATGCCAAAAACTCCTGTTCTGCCTGCTCTCCAAGGTTTCTGGTGTCAACCAGGAATAATATCCGCTTTGCATTGGCAAATTTCAGCAAACGGTAAATAGAGGTAATCGCAGTGTAGGTTTTACCAGCACCTGTAGCCATCTGGATCAAAGATCGTGGCTTGTTTTCTTTGAATGATTTTTCAAGATTTATTATTGCCTTTATCTGGCAGTCTCTCAAACCGGATTCGGGAAGTCCGGGAATATCCAGCAGTCTTGCTCTTAAAGATTTACCCTCCTTCAGCCATGCTTTGAAAGTTTCAGGTCTATGAAAAGTAAATACAGGTCTTGAACGCGGTTTTGGATCCCTGTAATCAGTGAATCGGGTTATAGTTCCTGTACTTTCATAAACAAACGGAAGCTGATCATTATCAAGGTATTTGAGTTTACTTGTTGCATAATTTTCCGCTTGCGGTTCATGAGATATGAGTTTTGACCCCTCTTCTTCTTTTTTTGCCTCTATTAGTCCAACAGGTTTTCTTTCGACAAATAATAAATAATCAGTAGGACCTACATCAGTCTGATATCCGCGGATAGCAATACCAATACTTTCATTCCAGTCAATTTTATCCTTATCCTGCACGGCCCATCCAGCGGCATGGAGCTGTTTATCAATATTGTCTCTTGCCGCTTGTTCAGGAAATTGGTTTGTCGATTCATCCATATTATACACTTATTAATTTTTGTCATAGTATATAAAGTATAATTTTTTTAATTTGAGCAAATTTCTGGTTTTGATAAAGTCAGGTTTTAAGGCATTAGGAAAAAGCTTGACTATGACTTAAGAAACACCTCATCCATACTCCCGCTCCTGAATCCCATGATATCGAGAGTGACATAGGAAAAACCAAGTTTTTTAAACTCCGAGGCGATAGCGCCGCGCATTTCCAGGAACTTTGGCATCTCATCAACCATTATCTCAATGCGCGCTATCCCATCGTGGTCGCGAACGCGCACAACCTCAAACCCCATCTTTCGAAGATACGCTTCGGCTTCACCCACTCTTTTGAGCGTCTCACGGGTTATCGCCTGCCCGTAAGGGAAACGGGAGGATAGGCAGGCCATGGAAGGCTTATCTGCTACTGTGAGCTTGAGTTTGCGAGCCATTTCGCGTATCTCTTCCTTTGTCACGCCAAACTCAATGTAAGGATTGTATATTCCTTCCTCGGTGACTGCCCTGTGACCCGGTCTGTGTGATTTCAGGTCTGAGTAATTCGTTCCCTCGATGATGGTATTTATACTGTGCTGCTGCGCTATTTTCTTTAATTCCCTTATCAATCCTTTCTTGCAGTAATAGCACCTGTCAACCGGGTTCTTTGCGAATTCAGGTTCTTCGAGTTCGTCATAAAAAATAACCATGTGCCTGATCCCTATCTCCTTTGCGACCCGTTTTGCACCATCAAGCTCCCCCGGCGCAAGCGTCGGCGCGTCAGCTGTGACTGCAAGAGCTTTATCCCCAAGCGCCCTGTAAGCGAGCGCAGCCAGTACTGAGCTGTCCACGCCGCCTGAGTATGCGATGAGGGCGCTGCCTTTTTCTTTCAGGGCTTCTTTGATAGAGTGCATTTTATCGTCAACTGGCATGGAAGATATCTAAGGCGGCAAAAAGATGTAAGGGTTTCTGTGGAACGTTTCCTACTTGACATTCGGATTCTTCACCCTGTATGGATAGAACGATAGGCTCGTATTCGAACTTCCCACTTTGAGGTTCAGATTCCCCATCAGATTAATCGTACTGTCAGGCGCAAGTTCAATCGGCGCTCTGTTCCTTAGTTCGATCATGCCATTATCGACTGAAGTTACTTCCATAATGCCGAAAGTATCGCTGAAATTAATAGATTTCAGATTCGCCGACCGAAGCCATGTATACATAAACTCACCGATGTCGGTTTCATTACCCCTGTGGATATAGGGATATGTTACAAAGACCGGGGTGCCAGTCGCATCAACCTGATATGCATAAGCTTCTCTGTCAGGGATTACCAGTTCCTGGAGGCTTTTATTGTCTTTAAGGAACTCAACCCATGCCATCCTTTCAAGCGGGGCTTCAACCGTGTGGGCAAAGAACCTGTATCCTTCATCAAAATACCATGAATCACCTGTCGTCATTATTTTTTTCTCTGTAGCATTCTGCTCAAAGATGATTTTCGCAATTTTGTTCCCCTGGAAAAAAACATGTTTTTCCCCAAGCCACCCCATGACCTGATAAGAACCATTTGTGCCGGAGGGCGCTTTATTGGTATTCCTGTACACCTGGAAATTCACTGATTCTGGTCGAGTTCTATATATCAAGTTGTGTTTTTCTATGATCCTGCGGCTGTTATTTATGCTCTGATCTATGACCAATTCCTCAGTAGATACACCCGTTTCCTGATCACGCCAGAATCCCGGGAAATTCGAAGCGTCCCATTTTTTCGTTAAAATCCCTGCTAATTCATAAAAACCCGAATCTGTTATAGGTTCAATACCAATATTAGAATCAGTGACGTTACTATCAACCCTAATCTCATCCTCAGATATCTGACCGATGGGAGATTCATTAATGTTCGGGACTAAAGGTTTCTGAAGAGTTTCTTCCGATTTAATGCAACCTGAAAGAATCAGGGCAGTACTTAACATGAATATCAACAGTGTCGTTCCAGATAAGCGATTTTTATTCAGCATTTTGATCCGCCATATCCATATTCCCTTATTTCCTGATCATGCTCCCCACACATAAAACTTTTTCCTAAACTACGAACCAGTTCGAAGCTTACGCAATCTCTTTTAACATCCCCACCAATTAATATTAGAATGTCAGAAAATGAAGCACCACCGGGCGACGAAAAGCTCCTCATCCTGCCACTGGGCGAGGAATCCAAGAAGATAACCCAGGTCATCTCCAACGACACGGCGCGCAAGATAATCGAACTGCTGGCTGACGTGCCTCTCTCTGCTTCGGATATCGCAGAGCGCCTTCAAACCCCGCTCACCACTATCGTTTATAACCTTGAGAATCTTGAAAGCGTGGGGCTCATCAGGGTGGAGAAGATAAAATACAGTGAGAAGGGCAGGGAAGTTAAGATATATGCACCAGTGAGAAAACTCATCGTTGTTGTTCCTGAAAAGACAGACAGGAAATCCATTACCGATATTCTCAGGAAGTATGTAGGAGTTGTGCTGGCTGCGGTTTTCGCTTCAAGCATCATCGAGTTCTTATTATTCATGGCAGGTGCGCCGCAGTGGAAAATGACAGCTTATAGTTATGATATTAAAGGTGCGTCCGATGAACTGAACATTGCCGCCGCGCCTGAAGCGGTGAACGCATCTGTAAGAGGCGTCACAGGCTATTTCGCAGATATGAACCAGACAATAACCACGGTTCCACAATCCACAGCCACCGCAACATCAGCTCCTGTGCCTGCCCCTTTAATTGAAAAAGGAGGAGCTGTCAGCCAGATGGCGCCTGATATGTTCTCTAATATCGCAGATACAGTTTCGGCGCATCCGGGTCTGATGTTCCTTCTCGGGTGTATTTTTGTGATCTTTCTGCTTGCTGTGTTGGATTATCATAAGAGGAAGAAAAATGGCTGAAATCGTCCAGAAAAAGATAGCAGCGGCAGCCATGATTATCATAGCGGCACTGCTGGCTGTCCCGCCATCCGCCATGGCATTAATGGCAGAAATGAGCATCGAAGACCTTACCGGACAGGCTGATGTTATCGTTACAGGGCAAGTTAAGGAAGTTGAGAGCAGGCGGGGCTCTGACAGGACCATGATCTATACTTATACCACCCTCGCTACGGACAGGTATATTAAGGGTAACGCGGGTGGAACGCTGACAATAATTACTGAGGGTGGAAATGTTGATGGTTATGGTGTCCGGGCGGAAGATATGCCCGAATTCTCAAAAAACGAGAGTGTGCTGGTTTTCCTGAAAAAGGCTGGGCGTGAGTTCAACGTTGCTGGGTTGGTACAGGGCAAGTATATCGTTGAAAATGGGGAGGTGCGTGATATAAGTGGTGAGAAAGTATCACTGAAGGACTTCTTGCGCCGTGTAGAAGATGCGATACCAAAACAGGATGCACTGTTGTTTGACGCACAGGGATATGCATCAAATACAGGAGTTAGTGTCGAGGAAGCTCTCCGCCGATTCCAGCTAATAGATGTTGCAGGGAAACTGGGTGCGGAACTGAGCAAGAATGAGACCGGAACCTTTGCTGGACTTTGGGTTGAGCACACCCCAGAATTCAAGTTTGTTGTGCAGTTCACTCGTGATAGTGAGGAGATAATCAAACCGTACTTGAAGAAGTATCCAGAGTTAGCCGACATTGTTGAGATGCGCACTGCAAATGTGTCGTTGGCTAACCTCCAAAAGGATCAAGCAGACGCATCATCTTCTGTCAATGCTTCAGGCATACATGTACAGTCAGAAATCGATGTACATGAGAACAGTGTTAAGTTGTATGTGGCTAAAGCTGATAGGAGCAGGTTTGATGACATTTTGCAAAGAGGAGAGATACGATTACCTGATACAGTTAGAGTGATTACAGTTGAAGCCTTAGCAGAAGATGTCCGGGATGCATCTTCTTCACCAGCAGCGCAGGCAAGCCCGGAGGCGCCCGGGTTTGAGATTGTTTTTGGGATTGTAGGAGTTCTGGGTGTGTGGTGGAGATTAGGCGAAAGAAGGGATTGAAATGACAACATATATACATAGGGACACTCTGCTGAACCAATGGATGGAAAAAGAAGTTAAGGTGAAAAGGGTGGCAAGTAAAACATCTGTCTGTACCCTGATATTGTTAGGCGTTGTTCTATCTCTTTCAGGATGCATCGGGACAGAAGAAAAAATTCAAACCCCAACCATCCCCAACATCATCATCGGCGTTGATTCTTACAATCCACCTGCTTACAGAGGTAACTCAACCTTCGTTACCCTTGCTATA
>JAQUNZ010000023.1:33595-34370 GCA_028717345.1 Candidatus Methanoperedens sp. | reverse complement strand
TACCTTGGCGCCGGATACCGCGGCGAAACATGCGGCATGCGGGGCGGCAAGATCACAGTAATGGGAAACACACTTGATTTCCTGGGCGAGCATATGTGCGGCGGCGAGATATATGTTAAGGGAAATGCTGGCATACTTCCAGGGCTTTCCAATAACGGTGGTAAGATCGTGATCGGAGGCAGCACAAGCAGACCTGGCAGTGAGATGGCAAAAGGAACGATAATCATTAACGGCGCCGTGGCTGAGATGATGCCTGTGTATAAAGCAGAAGGTACAGAGGCGGTTGACGGAGTTACCTATAAGAAATATACAGGCGATGTTGTCGTGGGCGGGAAGGGTGTGCTGTACGTGAAGTAAAGAACCGCAGATGAACGTGGATTTGTTGCTGTATATTTTTTTTTCACCGCTCAAAATTGAAATTCTGCTTCACGATCTTTAGCGCGCAGTAATTCCCGCACATCGTGCATGCTTCAGAATCCTCTGGCGATCGGCTGTTCCTGACCGCTCTTGCATGAACCGGATCAATGGCAAGTTCGTACATCCTGTCCCACTTCAGGTCGCGCCTTGCACGTCCCATATCAAGGTCTCGTTCCCTATCGTTGTTCTTGACCATGTCGCCTATATGCGCCGCTATCCTTGCAGTTATTACTCCCTGCCTCACATCATCCACGTTCGGGAGAGCAAGGTGCTCCGCAGGCGTCACGTAGCATATAAAATCAGCGCCATAAGCACTCGATAGGGATGCTCCAATGGCTGCAACTATGTGGTCATATCC
>JAQUNZ010000023.1:0-33585 GCA_028717345.1 Candidatus Methanoperedens sp. | reverse complement strand
ATCCTGGAGCAATGTCAGTAACAAGCGGTCCGAGCATATAGAACGGCTTCTCACCGCTCAACCGTTTCATGAGCTTCACATTGGCGTCTATCTCGTCTATGGGTATGTGTCCCGGTCCCTCTACGATGGTCTGCACGCCTGCCTCATGCGCCCTGTCAGAAAGCTCGGAATTCATAATCAGTTCCTGTATCTGGGCGCGGTCAGTGGAATCATGTATCGCCCCTGCGCGCATGCCGTTCCCCATGCTCAGGGTCACTTCGTGCTCTTTCATGATCTCAAGCAGGTAATCGAACTCGCTGTACAGCGGATTTTCCTTCTCGTTATGCATCATCCAGGCTGTCATGAACGCCCCGCCGCGGGAGCATAATCCCCCGAAACGCCCCTGGTTCTTGAGCCGCTCCACAGTGACGAGGTTGATGCCTGTGTGGATAGCCATGAAATTCGTCCCCAGCTTTGCCTGTTCTGCCGTTATCCTGAAGAGTTCGTCCTCTTTCATGTCAACGGCGCTACCGTATTTGCGTATAGCTTCTATGAATGCCTGGTAAAGCGGCACGCTTCCGACTGAAAGTGTTGTGGTATCGACAATCTTTTTCCGTATCTCATAAAAATCCCCGCCTGTTGAAAGTTCCATGAGCGTGTCTGCGCCAGTTGCTTCTGCCACGCGGGCTTTTTCTATCTCCATATCGATATCCACAATGTCAGAGGATGTTCCGATGGATGCGTTCACTTTGGTGCGAAGTCCTTTCCCGATGCCGCAGGGCTTTGTTTGGCGGTATGGGCTCAAGGGGATTACCATCCTGCCGCTTACTATCCCGCGGCGCACGAATTCCGGCTCAACTCTTTCTTCCGCTGCAACCTGTTTCATTTCTTCTGTCAGGCTGCCTTTTTTTGCTTCTGAAATAAGGCTCATAAGTATTACCTGGCTTTTGGAGGGATGGGATTATAGATAAATGTGTTTAATCAATTAAATTGAATTTAGAACAAGTAAAGTTGATTTAATTCCCATTCGTGAGCAGGAATATACTCGCAATAGCAAAAACAACCCCCGCAGCGATCCTGATATTCACAGCTTCACCCAGAATCAATACGCCCAGAAGAACACTAACAAGAAGGCTCATATTCGCTATCGGTACGACCTTTGATAGAGGTCCGCTCTCAAGCGCGAGGAAGAAAATTATCGTCGCCACCGCGGCTGTGATGCCTCCTGCGATCCCGAGTTTTATGCTGTTAGCATCCATATTAAAATCGCTTTTTGTGATAAAATATGCCCCAAGGATGATCTGCGCAATGAATTGTACTGTGATAAAGACCATGGAGGATGCGATAGGATTGTTGCCAGTGGACGATAACTTGATGAAAAACTGCATTATCCCATACAGGACAACGCATGCAAGAGCATAAATGATCCAGTTCATAGAATAGACAGAAGAACCCGTAATGTGATAAAGATTACTTCACATTTTATCCCGTAACAACTTTGAAAGCTCGTCAAAAGCAGGAGGTCTTATCTGGAACACATCAATGCCCTGCGGGTATTCTAATGGTCTGCCATCCGTGAATATTAGAACCCCGTTTGTATTC
This sequence comes from Candidatus Methanoperedens sp., assembly GCA_028717345.1. Lineage (GTDB taxonomy): Archaea > Halobacteriota > Methanosarcinia > Methanosarcinales > Methanoperedenaceae > Methanoperedens. The sequence continues at coordinate 32,004 of JAQUNZ010000023.1, read as the reverse complement.
TCAGGAAGTCCGCTTATTATCCCTGTCGCATGTTTGCTTATATCCTCCTGTGTCTCCTGTATCCTTTTGACCAGGTACTCTCTCCATTTATCAAAGTCTATGTCCTTGCCATAGAAGCCCTTATGGATGTCCATTACCTCATGAGAGAACGATTTTGAATATTCATCAAAAAGAAGCTTTCCCTGCATGAGAATTCCTGTTTTATCGATCCCTTTTAGCTTTGCGCCAGCCTCGGTCAGGCTTTTCAGGAATTTGTAATGATTGCTTTCTTTCCCTAACCTGTCAAAGAATTCAATGCCTTTTGCCTCGTCCTCGCTCATGCCTTCAATGAATACCACACTGATGTTACCGTATGTTGACCTGAAATATTCTATCTTTTCCTTCACCTCGCCCCAGAACCTTTCCACTTTTGCCTTATCAATATCCATTTCCACTGAAAGCTCTTCAAAAGGAAGCGTTGGCACCACGAAGAGTTTTCTTTTTTCCTTGAAGCTTCCTGCTTCAGGTTTCTCGATTTTTCCAAGCTCTGCCATGTTCTATTTCTTACGTTTGAAGAAATATAAACGTTTCCAGTACGCCAAAGTATTTTACTTATCTCTTCCATTATCCAGCCATGCGCAAAAAACAGAAAGACTGGGCAAAGGATATGGCATATGAGCGCATACTCCGGCTTTTCGAGCTTGCAGATATGGAATTCAGGATGCATCCTGAGCGCAGCGACAGGTACGTGCAGTTAGCTAGACGCATCGGGATGAGATACCGTGTCAGGATGCCAGGAGAGCTCAAACATCGGATTTGCAGGCACTGCCACTCATATTTAGTCCAGGGCACTACGGCGCGCACAAGGCTTCAGGGGACGCATATTGCTACAACATGCCTTGCGTGTGGGAAACAGATGAGAATACCGTATTAGAATGTTATCGGCGAAAATCCCATATTTTCATTAACTACCCTTTCAGCCTTTATATCAGTCTCGATTATGAAAACCTCAAGAACCATGAATGCTTCCGCTTCTTTCCTGATACACCCCATCGTAAGCCCCCTGCTGCTTCCGGCAACCGCATGCAGGTGTATCTTTGGCGCCCCGTTCTCAAGGAATATGTTCCCTGCGCCCACTATCTCGCGCACGTCATCAAATGCTGACCATACTGTTACGGGTGGGACTGATTTTTCCTCTGGTCCTGTGACCAGTTGTGCTTTTCCTGCCGCGCCCAGTATCATGAAAAAGGCTGACCTTATGTCTTCTCGGACAGCCAGCCAGTTCAGCTCTTTCAAAAGATCTTCACCGTGATCGATCCTTGCCACAAATATCATGCCAATTGAACCCTTGCGATAATCCATGCACAGAGTACATCCTGCCAAATTTAAAACTTGCTATTTTGAAAACTTAAGTAAAACAGACAAAAACTATATACACCAAACGACATGTAAGCCAGGGCTGGGCCCGTGGTCTAGTCGGCTATGACGTCGCTCTTACACAGCGGAGATCCGGAGTTCGAGTCTCCGCGGGCCCATTTTGATTATAGCAATATTCTTGATAGTTTCAATTATTCCAATCGCTAAACTGGCTGTTTGGCTCCGCACCTGTGGAAAAATTTTAAATCACTATGGACTTGGGCACAAATTAAAGAGAGCTTTTATATAATTAAATAAACTAAGGGAAACTTAAGATGATAAACATTGATCTTTTCGACTGGGACAACACCTCTGTAAAACTGGCTGTTTATCTTTTATATGGAACAAGTTTTATTGTAATGTTCCTGGTAATGGCATTATGGAAACACAGGATGAGCCATATAGAATTACTGGCAGATTTTAAATATCTGGCCATTTTTGCGTTGCTGCACGGGCTTACTGAATACATTGAAATATTCAGGATCCTTGGATGGCAGCCTTCCTGGATTTTTGATCTAATAAAACTGTTGCTTGCAACTTCTTCTTTTACAGCGCTGCTCGCATTTGGTGTTAATGTCGTTTCTGCCGGAGTTGAAGAGTACAGGTGGCTTCGCGGGATGCCTTTTGGAGCTTTATGGATGTATGTATGGATGTTAATATTCATCGGGATTGACTTTACAAATAATAATGCAGGAATAAATTACACTGTTGCTGACACTGTCCAGAGATATACGCTGGGCTTTTTGGGCGCTTTGATTTCTGCATATTCATTTTTTGACATTTCAACAAAGATAAGAATAATCGTAGGAGAAAAAGAACAGAGACGATTTATCTATGTTGCATTCTGTTTTGCTTTATATACGGTGTTCGGCGGTATTCTGGATAGTGATGTCAGGATACTGGGCATTCCTGTTGTAGTTTATCGCACTTTGACAGGGGTATTGATAACACTGTCCATCATAGGGATATTCCAGTTGTTCAAACTGAAAGGTTCTCCCGGGATGAAAAATACTGGTGATTTCTACTTCCTGCACAAGGAACTTAAATAAGAACATGAACAGTATTCTTATTTTGAGATCTTTTTCAAAAGCTGGCAAGTCAATTCTTCATCATTCATCAGGTATTTATAATCGCAACTTTTTGGAGAATTGAACAAACTGATATACTCACGGGATATTTTTTCCTGCCATGTTTCTTCCCTGGTGTCCTCGAACTTCAGGCAAAGCCTTTCTTTCTCTATTAGATCCAATACATTTTCTGAATCCACTTCGAGCTTTTTACTTCTTAAATAATCGACAAATTTTTCTATGTCTTCCTGCGTGTACGACCGATACCTGTCAAGAAAACGCCGAATATCGCCTCTGATAATGCTGTCATTCAATGCAAGAAGTACTTTTTTTTTGGAAAGCTGTTTTAGTATCTCGATAGAATTATTCTTATCCCCGTAATAACCTTTTGAAAAAATATATGTGGTAATTTCCTCAATGTCTGATTCTCCAGGGATACCCTTTTTCATGAACTTGAACTCAAGAGCCTGTTCGAGTTCTGACTCAAAATGCGCCTGTGTTTTACAGTCTTCCTCTTCTAATCTATCTAATATCTCTTTAGTCTTTGTACTTCCAAAAAAAAGAACAAGGTTTTTATCTATTTCCTTTGTTAATTTTTTAATTTGATCTGCGGAAGGATTTGCCCCTATTTTTAGTCTTGCAACCGATGTCTGGAAGATCTTAACGCCTGTTTCTCCGGCATTTTTTTCAAGATGGTCTCTGAGTTTTTCAAGTGAACGTGTCATATTCATACTTATCCTATTTTTTGCCCTTGATAAGATGCTTAAGACCCATTCCTTCAAGAGCGTCTTTCATATCACTTTCACTTGGTGTCACGATTCCCATGAATTCTGTGAGTGATTCATCAGAAACGCCTTTTTCATCTTTAATAAGATAGCTTAGCCCCTGGGTCTGCATCAATTTTCCTACAGATTCTTTATCATTGTTTGATTTGACAAAAGTAATGAATTCAGAAAGTTCACTCTTATCTGAGGAGGATGTTGGCTCGTGGAACTTACGGTAAAGTCTCTCTTTTTCAAGCTCATCTCTAATAAGGTTATCATCAAGGCTCAATTTCAATAGACCCATATATTTAATAAAATCATCAACATCTGACTTCTCTGGCTGTGGATATCTTTCAAGGAATTTGGATATTTCTCCGGAGAGAATATTTTTCATGATGCCTTCTCTCACGTGCTGCTTGACCTTTTCTACGATATCTTTTTCAAGAGTCCTGGTATTTCCTCCATATTTCATTGTCAGATATTTTGCATAGTCTGAAATATCAGCTTCGTTCGGAAGGGAATGAGTTGCCAGGAATGTGTGGATCTCTGTATCAAGTTCAGGACTTAAGGTCATATCGACCGTTTTTACCTCTTCTGTTATCCCTACGGACTTGGGTATTGCCTTTGCCCGAATAGAATTGCATATTTCTGCTGCCTTATGTTTTCCAGAAAACACGCTGATATTTTTTTCGATAAGATCTATAAATTCTTTCAGATCGTTTAACTTCGCATCATTCGTAATATTTTTCTTTATTAATATTTTATTGATAATTTCATGTGATAGCTGCCCGAAATTACCTTCGAGCGATGTCGTACAACATTTGATGAATTCTTCTGCAACTACCATATTTTTTTCCAGATTATTTGACTGTAATATTGAGTTATAATCCTCTAACTATAAAAAGATTCACCATAATAATGATGGTAATGTACATTATGGATGTGTGCTTATAATAATCTCATCGCCCGGTTTTTTATTAAAAAAATTTGCCGCATTCCCCCGGTTAACAGCTATTTCAAGATACCCGTGGCTTCCAGCCAGTATAAGCGGCTCTCCTTCCTTACAAAAGCCATAAGACCTCTGGAACTGAACTTTTTTATTTTCTATTTGCATGAAATCCCCGGATTTTAAATCAATGGCATCTGATGGGATGTTTGTAATTATGTTCCCGAAATCATCAATGAATATCACCATTCCCTCAATAGAATGTTCCATTTTCTTTACTTTGCCAAAATCCATGCCAGTATGATCATAGATTCTCTTTCCCACATCGCAAATTTCGATCCCTCTTGAGATATGTGCTCCAACCGGAGCGAATATATCCCTGCCATGAAAAGTCGAAGATACCTCTTCATTGAACAATCCTTTATTTGTTATCTCATATACCTCGAACTCCCCAAAGCTCCTTGCAGCCGGAATTAAAATACCGTTATCAGGACCGATAAAGTAATGGAAGCCATAATCCTTTGAAATTGTCTTTATGGCAATTGCGCGCCGCTTTGTCCCGACTCCGGGGTCAACCACTGCAATATGCACAGTTTCTGATGGAAAATACCGCGCGCATGCCATTAACATGAACGCCCCTGCGCGCACGTCGTGTCTGGGGACAGTATGGGAGATATCAACGATGTTCGCCGCGGGATATATGCCAAGTATCACCCCCTTCATGGATGCAGGATACACATCCCCAAAATCGGTAAGCAGCGTTATGATCATAGTGTTAGAAATATGTGATGAAGATATATATGGTTGTTGCAATATCTATGACGGCACGATTTCCCCAAAAGCGAATTTAGTTTTGATTTCCCTGATCCGTATCTTAAGCGTCTCCCCCTTTTTCGCTCTTTTCACGAATACCACAAGATCATTTATTTTCGCGATGCCGTCGCCGTCCGCCCCTACATCATCTATGGTGACAGTGTAAACCTGACCCAGTGTTACCGCGTCATTTATCAGCTTCTTTCCAATAACATATATCTCAGCGCTGGCTTTGCGGGAAGCTTCAGGAGAAAAAGCCTGCACTTTCTCAAAAACGCCTTTTACTTTCCTTAAGAAATCAGGGAACATATCTCCCTGGAACACCTTAACAGCAAACCCCCCACCTGGTTTCAGGATATTTTTTGCGCAAAGAAGCGCGGATGAAGCCAGATCAATGGAGCGGGCATGGTCATAGCTCCAGTTCCCTGAGAGGTTTGGTGCAGCATCACACAATACCACATCTGCGCCTTCTTTTTTAATGAGATTTCGTATCGTTTCAATGGTATCGTCAAGACGAATATCCCCCTTTATCGTTTCCACACCTTCGATTTCCTTGATCGAAAGGATATCCACACCCACAACTTTTCCCCCTGATATTTCCTGCGCTACCTGGCACCATCCCCCGGGAGCAGCGCCAAGGTCAACTACAGTGCTTCCCTTATGGATCAGGTCAAACCGTTCGCTGATCTGTTTGAGTTTATACGCGGCACGCGAGCGGTAACCCTCTTTCCTTGCTTTATGGTAATAATAATCCCTGCGGTCGCGTGGCATGTTAACTTGTTCCTACATACACCCACTGGTCGTATATACCCATTTCATCAGTATTATCTATCATTTTCCCGGTGATATGGGCTTTGTTAAGGGCAGAATAAAGGATTTCCATCTCCTCCTTCTTATTTACGGTAAGCAGGATCATGCCCCCGGGTTTAAGGACATTTACAGCTTCAAAGATCATTTTTTCCCATATCCCTTTATTGAACTGATATATCGTCCCCAGCATAAAACCAGTTATGGTATCAAACCTGTTCTGTGGAAAAAAATCACTAAGCCTTGTTGCATCAAGAATTACTGTTCTTGCAGGATCAAGAACTTTATGCTCAAGACCCTGGCATATCTGGCACCTGTCAATATCTGTAGCTAACGGGTTGTATCCCATCTCATGCATTGGCAATGTGGACATTCCGTTCCCGCAGCATATCTCAAGGATGTCGCCCTTTAATTTGAATTTATCAAGCAATGCTTTCAATCTGGCATTCCTGCTCTTGATATATACCATTTCGTATGGCTCTTTTGTGCTAAGGCAGTTATCGCAAAACTCCCTGTTCACAAGAGCATTGGAAAAATATTCAAACACCGCTTCACTGAATTTTTTAATTGTGGTGTTATAAGTCTTATTTATTTTCAATTTCCCTGATATGTCAGAAAAATGTTTACTGCTCTCATTTGGCGCAAGTTTTGAAGATACAATGTCGGTAAAAACTGCTCTGAATTCAGGCGATTCTTCATTTTCAGGATTTAAGAGGACAATGCCAAGAGTATTACCGTTTTCATCTATGATCTTCTCAAAATAAGCCTCAGGATCTTCCCGGATATTCTCCAGATAATCAAGTGATATAGAATTATGTTTTATAGCCGCATAACTATCTTCAACAAAATATATATTTTCACCTGCATTCAATCCCAGAATATCGTGGATCAACAAGATGACATCAATTCCCTTCATCAGGTTCATCATCTTTATAACTTGTGTCGCCCACCATGGCTGCGCTTATTGAATCTATCCCGTCAAGCCATTCTGCGACAAGTCCTTCCGGAAGATCCTCAATATCTTTTTCCTTCAACTTCTTGCCTGAAAGGATATTAGCGCCGATCTCTGCAATATTTCCCATTGCAGCTCCCATATTATCTTCTTTTTCTGCCGTCAGGGCACCCTTTATTAATTTGCCAAATGAACCCGTCTTTTCAAATGCCTTCTCAATATAGCATTCGCACGAAGCAAAAACACCCATCAGTGAAAGCTGGGTTGATTCCAGCATAATATCAACATCTTCATTTATGGGTTCGATCTTTGTAAGGACTATCTCCTTTATTCCAGAAATATGACCCAGAGCATCATCTTTTGATATGGTGTTCTTATCATATTTCGCAATTATCTTAAGACAGGCAAGCACCACGTCATCTTCCATATATACAAAAACCGCCCCTTTCTCCTGGTCATCGATCTTGAAATCGCTTTCTTTGACTTTATTTATCCAGTTTTGCCATCGTTCCTGTGTATAGAATGGGATTACAAATTTTGATTCCGCCATAATTTTCACCATTGTTACTGTATTGATTATTTAATTTTTGGTCGAACGACCCTATGTAAGACCCGATAATTTTCTTACCTTGCTTATTAATTCATTCTTCCCAAAAGGTTTTATAATATAATCATCAGCCTTTAAAACATGCAGACCAAGCAACCGGTCAAAGTTCTGCGCTTTAGCCGTCAAAATTGCAATGGGCAATGTTGAATATTTCTCTTTGATTTTCCTGAAAACCTCCCAGCCATCCATATCAGGCATCATTATATCAAGCAGTACGAGGTCTGGTTTTGAAACATCCACCTGTCTCAATGCTTCTATTCCACTTGCAGCCGAAACAGTTTTAAATCCTACACTCTCAAGTACAAGTTTAACAAGTTCAAGTGTGTCGGGTTCATCATCAACTATAAGAACCGTTTTATTCGAAGCATTTTTTTCCATTAGTTCTCCTTTTTCAGCAAAACATGAAATGTGCTTCCCCTATTTTTACTTTCCGCCCATATCTTACCACCATGTGCCTCCACTATGTTTTTTGATATCCATAGACCCAGTCCTGCTCCTCCCCTGTTCGGTGTTTCAGGAGAATCAAGCTGGTAGAACCTGTCAAAGATTATATCAAGCTTATCCTGCGGTATGCCAATACCCGTATCTTCAAATTTAATATGGACCCACTCATTATCCTCACTTGCTGTAATTTTAATCTTACCTTTCAGGGTAAATTTAATGGCATTGTCCAGCATATTTGAGAATAACTGCATCAATTTTTCCCTGTCCCCCTCAACCTTGAGTTGCTCAGGGATATCTAATATCACAGGAATATTTTTTATTTGAGTCACCGCTTTCATATCCTCTGAGATATGTTGCATCATCTCATAAAGCGACAATGTCTGTATATTTAGCGTAAGGTTCTTTGATTCAATGACTGCAGTATCGAGCAGCCCTTGAATTAGTCTTGACAATCGTTGAGAATTCCTATATATCACTTCAAGTTTGTGTTTCTGTTCTGAAGGGATATTTTCATCAAGCAAAAGCTCGGTATACCCCATAATAGAGGTAAGCGGCGTCCTCAATTCATGCGACATATTCGAGATGAAGTTCTCTTTTACCTTGAAAAGCTCCTTTAGCTTCAGATACGTCAATCTGAGCTCCTCATACGAATCTTTCAATTCCTCTTCGAGTCTTTTCTGTTCGGTTACATCCTTCATTACCGTAATTATCCTGACGACACTCCCTGTATGGTCCCTGACCGGTATCTTGCTCGTGCTAGTATAAACAACATCCCCGTAATATTCTATCTTTTCCTCACTCTGGAATATCTCACCGGTCTTTTTAACGTATTCATATTCTTTATCGACATTTTTTTCTTTCAGGAAGGGATATATCTCAAAAAGAGCCCTGTCTATCATATCTTCTTTTTTGTACCTGCCCTTGCTAAGTTTTATCAATTCATCGTTCACAGCTAGGATTTTCAGGTCCTTATCAACAACATGGATAGCAAGATTGACATTATTCAGGATCTCTTCATTGAATTCCTTCAGGTACTTGATGTTGTTATAAAATGTGATGTTCTCTATGGCAACACCGAGCTGATTGCCGACCGCTGTGAAAATGTCCTTATCTTTATCAGAAAAATTATACTGCTTGCTGCTTCGAAGCGTTATCACCCCGAAAACCTTATCTTTCAATTTAAGGGGAATTCCAACGAAAGATGAATCAACATTTGAACCCCCATCAGCTCTGATCCATGGATTTTTTCCTGGATCATTGATCGCCAGTACATCTCTTACGTTAATATTGGAGGGAAGAACTTTTGGGGGAGCAACATCATTTCCTGCATGGATATCAAGGACAAAGTTCCCTGATCCTTCATCAAGCAGGTATATTTCACCCCAATCCATCTTTGTAAGTTTTAGCAGACTATTCAGGGTATTTGACAATATTTTATCCAGTTCAAAGCTCTCGCTGACATTTTTTGATATTTCGTTAAGCGTAGTCAGTTCCCTGTTCCTGGCAATTATCTCTTCTTCAAGCGCTTTTTGTTTTGTTACATCCCTCAGCACTAAAATTACGTTGATTTCACCCCTGCTGTCTGAGAGCAAAGTTCCGTTTATTTCCAGGATTTTTTTATCGCCGTTGACCTGTACTTCACGCAAAAGCCTCATGGGCTCTTTTGTGCGAAGCATTATACCGACGGGACATCCCTCTTTATCATGAGGGCGCTGGATGCTAAAGATCATCTCGTGGCAGCTTTTACCCAGTAATTGTTCCTCACTCAGGCGCATCATTTTAAGCAGCGATTCATTGACTTTAATGATTTCATGATTGATATTCACAACAATAATGCCATCGTCGATGCTGTTAAACAGGGTCTCAAGGTACTTTTGTGCAGTTTCGGTCTGTTCTTTTGAGGTCACAAGATCCTTAATTTTCTCATCAAGGGTTTTTGACATGTCATTGAATGTCGCAGCAAGCTCCCCAAGTTCATCTTTTGATGCAACCTCTATTTTCTGGTCAAGTATGCCCTTATTGATTCTTTTTGCTCCTTCGGTAAGCCTGAGCACAGGTTCGGTAAGCCATCTTCCTGTGAAGAAAATAAATATCCCCAATAGAACGAATGCCGATATCGAAAGCAACAGCAGCCTGTCTGAGGACTCCTGTATATGCGTCCTGACCCGTGTTTCAGATAAACCTAAATGGACATAGCCGATATTGTTCAAAAGCGGTCTATCGAATTCATGGATGACCCCCCTATCAGAATAATATATGAATTCGTCCTGAACGTTCGAAGGCTTGCTCATATTTTGAAGCGCTTTTGGAAAACCATTCTCAAAGGTATGCGCAAGCACCACCCCATCTGAATCTGTCACAAAAATATATTCTATATCAGAGTAACCTTTTTTCAGGTTTTCAATGTAGTTCTTTATTTCCATCAGATCATTTACAAGCACCGGGTCTGTGAGTTCCAATCTCAAATGATCCGCCACTAATATTCCCTTGTCGCGAAACTCCCCTTCAATTATCCCTTTCTGTATATCCTGAATAACAAGAAATGAACCCAGGATCACAAATAATCCTATCAGCATTGTGGATATAATTATCTTGAATCTCAGGCTTTTCATTTTATGCTATTCCTCATTTCACGGATGGGGTCATAATTGCTGTCATTCAGAGTTACAAATCTGTCTATCATGATCCTTGAGAGTATCTTTTTTCCCTCTTCATCCTTATCCATATTCAGGAAAATATCTTTAAGTCTTTGCTCAAATAACGGATCTACATCACCTGATACCACCACAGGAGGATTGGCAAAAGGCTGTGAAACTTCGATTATTCTTGTTTGCTGTATGATATCGGGTTTTTCAAACTTCATATATTCATATACCCTGCTGTTGACGGCTGCTCCTTCTGCCACCCCTTCCGCCACTGCAATGATGGAATTGTCGTGGCTGTATGTGTAAAAAAAGTTATTCCTGAATTTTTCATCCGCTCCAAAAAACGATTCGGGTGTTTCATTGATAAGAGAAAGCCTGTATGCAGGATACAACCATCCTGTATTAGATAACGGGTCAGTGAACGCAAACCTTTTGCCCCGAAGGTCGGATAGATTTGTATAATTGCTGTTCCGGGGGACAATGATGTAAGAATAATATGTGTTTTTTCCATATGACTCTGGAACCACGAGAAGTTTCATACCAAATTCATCATTTCCTTCGACATAGGGTCCACTGCAGACAAAAGCAAAATCGATCTCCCCCTTCTTTACCATGTCATTTATTTCCTGGTATGTGCGTCTATGGATGATCTTTATCGGTCTGCCAAGTTTGGATGAAATGTATTGTATCAATCCTTCATAATAATTTATGGATTCTTTTGGAGATATCACCGAGGAGATAGCGACCTTAATAGCAGTATCATTTCCCCTGATATCGGGTTCCTTCACTATGCTCAGGTTTAGCATTTCCGTTTTCTCAATACAACCTGAAGATATAATTGCACTGGTTAAAATAATTAAGAGAATGGTTTTCATAGAGTTTATCCCTTAATGATTTCTTTTATTAACCATCCCCAATATTTTATCGACGCTATAAGACCAAGAGTCAATCCAATTGAAAAGAAGACATACCCGAACAATTCCTGAGGTTCAAGAACAGGCACAGACAGGCTCATTATGACAGAACCTGAAAATGTGAAAAATATACCTGCATAATAAAGATAGTAATATTTTTTCATACCCATCACATCCCCAAACCTTTTACTGAAAACACTTAAAAAATAAAGTATGCATGTAAACAATAAAAAAGAGACCGTATCAATTACTTCAAAATTCATTTCACACCCACCATCTTTCTATACAGGAAATAACTTGCCAGAAAAGAGATAAATGACCCCAGGAATTCTATAAATTCTGCCTGAAACGTAAAAAAGGGAAATAACTGTATCGCTGGTATAACAAGAACAATTATTGGAATTATATAAAAATAAAAAAACGTCCGGTTACCGAATTTCTTTTGATAAAATAGTGCTATTGCAGCCATAAAAACCATGATAATACATGCTGCCAGCCACGAATATATATTAAATATCTTCTGGAGCAATATTAAATCCATGATATCTGTCATTTTCTAAAGGCTTCTATGAAAGCATCAGACGGTGCTTTTACCGGACTTCCTGATAACAACCCGGAATATTCACTGAACGGCATTTTTATCTCAACACCCTTTTTATTGATAATAAGTTCCCTTATATCCTTGTCATGATCGCTTCCACGCATCTTTAGCACAGAAATGGCTTTTCGCATTTCACTTTTTATTTCCAGATATCTTAGCAGGATTACAGTGTCCATCGCAGGGGAGATACCCGTACCTGTGACCTTTGTAGTTCCTGTCAGGTTCTGCGTCTCATTCGTATAAACTGCGGTAACATTCATTTTTTTCAAGGTGCTGACAAATCCTTCCATGTAATCTGAGAATTGGATATGCGGGGGCATCAAACTTTGAAGTCTGGCAATTCCATCGAACATAATGCATCTTGCTTTTATTTTTTCAGCTGTATGATATATCTGGAGTGCAAGTTCGCTGGTATCAAATTCAATGGGTGATATTATTTTAAGTAGATTCCTGTTCTCAAAATCTTCCAGACCCCATCCGAACTTCCTTGAATTTTCCCGTATCTGTACCGCATCTTCTTCAAATGAAACTATAATTCCGGGCTCATTTTTTAGCAGACTGTTTACAATGAACTGTGTCCCTATCACTGTCTTACCGGTCCCGCTTGAACCAGAGAGCAGGATAGATGTGCCACGCATGAAACCTCCATCTGTCATCTTGTCCAGCCCTTTTATTCCTGTTGAAATGCGTTCTTTCTGAATAGATGTCCTTGTTTCAGGTATTTTTCTTGGGTATACTGTAAACCCGTCTTGAGTTAGTTTGCAGGAATGTTTTCCGCCTGAAAAATCCTGTCCCCTCATCTTCAGCACACTGAGATACCTGATATTTCGCTCATGGAACGGTTCGTTACTGAGATAGATTACACCATCCACAAGATAGCTCAAAGAGCTTCGAATAAGCGATTCATAGGTAAATTCACCTGTTACCAGAACTAGAGAGTTCCATGCTTTCATACTCATGAAGAGATCATAAAAGAATTTTCTCATCTCTTCTTCATCAGACCCCATAGCCAACACGTTAACAGGGTCGATAACTATCCTGTCAGGTTTTATCACATCAATGTTTTTTTCCATTTCGTTTATGATAGCATTTGTGCTATCATGGATGATCTCAATATCAAGAGGGAGATATTTAATATTACCTTTTTCCAGCAGTGAGGCATTGTAGAAAGAGAATCTGGACATGAAATTGTTGATCGTAGCTATCGGCTCGGTAAGGGTCGTGACATACATGCAGTTTTCATCATTTTTTGCTGCATTAAAAAGGGATTGCAATGCCATTGTGGTCTTCCCTGTACCTGCCGCACCCCCAATTAATACGATAGAAGGTCTTAAAAAACCTCCCTCTAATACATCATCAAGCCCGTTTACTCCGGTTACCACATGTTTCATACATTACCCCAATACTTCTCTAATCTTTTCTGACGCTTTAGCCACTTCGATAAGGATTAACCCGAGACTTGCATTGGGCTCGGTCAAAACTACAAGCAGAGCTTTTGGTCCTGCGCCGGTCGCGATTATCTTCCCGTTAACCGATTCCACTATTATTCTCTCTGGAATACCTTTTCTGAGTTCTAATGTTGCAGTTTCCGCAGCCCCCAGCATTGTAGCCGACATGGCTGCAAAGGTTTGCGCATGTTCCTTTAAAACTGTATTTGAATATATAAGTAAACCATCTCTGCTTGCCACTATTGAGGCATCTATACCACCCGGAAGTTTTAGATCGTCCAATATTTTTTCAAGCAACCTGGATGTGTTCATATTTGTATGTATTTATCCGCTTATCACTACTTAACAGTTATTCAATGTAAATAGCAGGTCTCATTGGAGATGCAAAACGGCTTTTATTCTGCGGATCATATCCTGGAGCGTCAGCACTATATATTTCAATATTGCATTCCACAACCCCACTTATGAATTCACGAGCTTCGTTCAATGCTGAAACTTCATCAAAATCAACATCAAGCAGGGCATCCATGAGGTCAGGTTCCATCCCCTGGATATCTGTTATGATCTTCTGCGCGAATTTCGGGATATCCTTTCCATACGTGCGCATGGCTGGATCGCCCATAAGGGTGTTCATGAGCGTTTTCATGTCAAGTGCATTGTCTTTTTTCATTGCGATGGCTTTTTTAAGTACCTGTTTTTTCCATTCCGCAGAGGTATATAATACGATCCTTTTGGGCTTTATCCTGATGAGCCTGATTATTTCTTCCATGTCCCGCAGTGTATTTGCTATTATTTCTTCAGAGAGTTCTGCCCCCTTATCCGTAAGCGCAGCGTCAGCCACCGGGAACCTTGCCAGAGATACCATGTCAATTCCCATTTCTTCACCTATTTCCTCGCAAATATGCGGTGTAAAAGGAGCCATCAAACGTACCCAGGTATTTAATATCTGCTTGCAGGCAGCTCTCCCACCCCGGCGCTCATACCATTTCATATCGTTCATGAGCATGTAGAAAGCGTTCTGGACAGCCCTTCTTGTCTGCATCCTGTTGAGCGCATCCGCAGTTTCACGTATCCTGTACTGTAATCTGCTCAGCATCCATTTATCTATGAGTTTTATTTCGCCTGTATCTTCTGATTTGATAATGTCGTATGCAAGCTTGTAAAATCTTTCAACCTGCTTACTTGTGGATTCCACATCAGCTTTACGCCAGTCTGCGTCCTGGACATGCTCTGCAGAGCTCAGGATATATAGCCGCGTGACGTCTGCGCCATATTCCTTTACTGCAGATCGAAGTGTTAGAATGGGTCCTTTTGACTTGCTCATCTTCTGCCCTTCAAGCGATACAAAACCGTTGATAGCAATGGCACGCGGCCAGTACATTTCAGGGAATATCGCAACATGGTGGAACAGGAAGAACAACAGGTGGTTGGGAATAAGGTCTTTACCTGAAGTGCGAAGGTCAACCGGATACCAGTATTCAAAATCACTCCTGATTCTTCTAATGACATCAACACCGATGCCTGTTTTTTCAGAAACACTCTCTGGCGTTCCTTTTCCCATCAGACAGTAATTAAAGAACTCTTCTTTTAATTGTTCTGGAGTGAATTTATCCAGATATTTGGCAATAATATAATAACTCATATAAATCGTTGAATCGCCAAGCGACTCAATCATCCATGCAGTATCCCACGGCAGTCTTGTTCCAAGACCTTTGCGCCGTGCGCAGGCTTTGTCTTTTAGCCAGTCCACCTTGTTCTCAAAATCCACTCTGATCTCAGGCGGTATAATATTCATGTTCTTAAGGCATGTGTAAACCTGCTCTTTCCAGGAAGGTTCGGAATAGTTCAGGAACCACTGGTTCTCAACCATCTTTATAACGCATGTTGCACCGCACCTGCACACTACAGGCGACTCGCTGAATTCATAGAATACGTCAGCAACCCCTTTCTCGATAAGGTCGCGCGTCAGAACGTCTTTTATTTTAGACACTGCCATGCCTGCATATTTTCCAGTGGTTTCAGTGAGCACGCCGCCATGGAACTCCCGCCTGTACACAAGCTTGGTGGCTTCTTCGGCTTTCGGGTCGTTCTGGTCTTTCACTTTAAGTTCTTTCACTGCATCCACGGCAGGATATTTCCCATATTCCGGGACTTTAATAAGAGATATGAGGGGTATGGACGAAACATCTTCGTTGATGCCGTATTTTGTAAGATCCGCGCCTTTCAGGTCGCGAAGGGCAAGGTGATCATACGGCGCATGTGCGGGAACGCTCATGACGATGCCGCTGCCGTTATCAGGGCTCACGAAAGATGCAGGTAATATCAGCACTGAAGAATTCGTGACAGGATTGGTTACTTTTTTCCCTATCAGTTCATCGCCTTTCACCTCAGCTATCAGCTCCACTTTTTTATCAGTGAACCGAAGCTTCTCGTAGGCTTCCCTGCTGACTATCCACGATTCGCCGTTAACTTTAACCCTGACATGAACTATTTTCGGGTTCACCCACAGGTTCGTGACTCCAAATACGGTCTCAGGGCGTAAAGTTGCGCAGGGAAGTAAATCATCACTGAGCTTGAACTTGATGAGCGTGTAATCGATTATTGTTGCGTCTTCACCCCGTAAGATGTCATGGTCTTCAACCGGGTTCTCGTCGTTCGGGCACCACCTCACAGGATGTGAGCCTTTTACGACCTTATTCATACTGTGGAGAAGATTGAACTGCCATGTGATGAACTTCTTGTAGTGCGGGTCAGTAGTAGTGAACCTGCGCCGCCAGTCAATTGAGAAACCAATTATTTTCATGGCGGCTTCTGCCTGTATGCTAAAATATTCAACTATCTGTTCTGGCGTCTGTATCGTGTCCAGGACTTCAAGCGGTATCTCATGAAGTTTGTTATATACTCTGATCGTTTCCGGGTCTTTTTTATGTATCTGTTCTGCAAGCCCTACGATCGGGGTTCCCGTGGCATGAAAACCCATAGGGAAAAGAACATTGTAACCCAGCATCCTTTTATAACGCGCCACTACGTCCCCGATGGTGAAAGTGCGGGTATGCCCTGCGTGAAGGTTGCCATTAAGATAAGGGTAAGGGATAGTTATAAAGAATTTTTCCCTGCTGTCAGGTTCCGGCTGGAAAATCTTTGATTCTGTCCATCTGCTCTGCCACTTTTCCTCTATTTCATGCGGGTTGTACCTTTCTTTCATAGTATTATATAGATGAAGTGCCATACCTCCAGAGTACTTGAATAGATTAAAAGATGATAAACTTTATGAACAGTGGATAGAAAGCCTGGAGAAATAAAAGTGAGGATTGCCCTTAAGTTCGCTTACCTTGGTAATGATTATTACGGCTACCAGATACAGCCGGGCGTACCCACCATTGAGGGAAAACTCCTGAAAGCGCTCAAGGACTGCGGTGCGTTAAAGAACACACCAAAAGCAAGATATGCAGCCTCAGGAAGAACTGACAGGGGTGTGCATGCCCTCGGTCAGGTGATAGCATTTGATACGGATAATGCCGAAGCTGCAAAGCCGGGGACAATAAACAGCGCTCTTGCTCAGATATGGGTCTATGCCTGGGCGTGTGTGGATGCTAACTTCAATGCCAGGACTTCTGCCGTGGAGAGAGAGTACCTTTATATTTTCTGGGGGAAAGGACTTGATATTGAAAAAATGAAGGATTCAGCTTCAATATTCCCAGGCAGGCACGATTTCAGGAATTTTGCGGATGAAGATAAAGAAAAAGCAACGTTATGCGATATAAAGAGGATATCCATTCATAACGAAGGCGACTGGTTCTATCTTGAGATCACTGCGACCAGGTTCCTGCAGCACATGGTCCGGAAGATCGCCGCAGCTCTCAAACTTGCGGGAAAGGGAGAGATAGACAGGGAGAAGCTTTCTAAAATTCTTGATTGTTCCATAAATTATAATCTCCAGCCGCTAGGTGCGAACGGTCTTATTTTAAAGGATGTGGTTTACCCGGATATTAAATGGAATATTGATGGTTACGCCAGAACCAGAGCGGTTGAGGAGATACATGAGCTTTTTATCAGCCATGGAACTGCTGCGAGAGTGCTGGATGAGATAGAGAGAGGGATGATACCCCTGAATTCCTGAACGATGAAGTCAAGGATATTAAGTTACCTGCCTTATGACCAGGATACTCAGATAGCAGACCTTCCATCTGAATTTTGGCATTTTAAAAAATGGTAAATTGCTTTTGAAATAGCTTCTTTATTCGAAGACTCTTTCGTTTTTGCCTTTAATGCCAATGTAATTTCATAGGGCAATACAGATTGGACATGTAATATTTTTGTCATCATTTTGTTTTTCTCCTTCGTTTATTACTTTCAAGTATTAATTATATGATTCTGTATAAAATAAATCTTTACATATATATGATGTGAATCATCTAAATGTATATTATATATTTAATCATGGCAATACGCGGTACATATCATAAATGCCCCTGTAGGCTCTTTCGAAATAAGAGATATTCTCAAATTTTTGTAAGCCCCTCTGTTTATATTTCCTCTGTTCCACGTTCCCGACATACACATAGGAAACATTATATTTTCTCAGAAGTCTGATAGCTTCGCCATAATCCTCTGTATCATATATCGCATCAACGTCCCTGATGCGAGCCGCTACATCTCCCCAGCTATTTCTCAGCACAAATTCATGACCAGCCCAGCCTACAACTGTCTGGATACCTGTATAGGACGAAATCCTTGAAGTATCCTCGTAGCTCTCACCCGGCGCCTCCAGGATCACAGTAGTCCAGTTGAGGTTCTTGTCTACCCAGAATATGGCGTCATAATCGCCGTAGTTCGTCTTTTTCAAAAAATCGATCCCATCCAGGCTGGCACTGCGGTTGAAGCCTTCAGTTCTTGCGAATGTCCCTGTAAACAGATACAGGGAATTGAGCACGATCAGGATGGATAGAATTACAAGCACAGCCTTTTTCAGCCTGTACTTTTTTTTGACAAGGTCATGCAAAGCGCAGGCTGAAGCTATGCTAAAGAGAAGCCACACTTGATTATAAAATTTAAATACCGTGTTAAACCTTTCATTTTCACCGGAAAATAGGTCGTCAAAATAGAACATCTCGCAAAATACCAGGATGGCAAGCCCCATGGCTATCATGACTGATATGAATAACCTGTTCATATCGTTATTTTTGTAAAAAAAGTAAATGCCGGTGCATGTTAAAAAAGCCAGGGGAACAAACACAGCAAGGGTCTGGAAATCCTTAACGAAATATAATACAACTCCAGATGACGCCAGGGCAACCAGTATCCATTTTTTATGCCTGAATTCAGGTATATGCAACAACATGAATGAGATTATCAGGAATAAGAACAGGTCATAAATTGCCAGGAAATTGATAAGAGCAGTCCTTGTAATGACGGGTTTTATCCCCTGTATCCCTGACGAATGAAAATCCATAAAGAAGAATATGAACATAAGGAATCCGAGCAGGATCACTCCAATAACAATACCCAGCCGTTTTGACAATTCTCTGGATATTTTTGTTGATATGTTTCCTTCAAGCTTCCATGGCTGGATCAATATCACAAAGATAAAAAGCGCTGCATATGTGGCATAATCCCAGGCATTGAATACGAAAAGAGAGCCAAGGGCAAGGCTAATTAACAGGAGGGAAGTTTTTGAGATTTTCTTTGAAAGATAAGCATTCAGAATAAATGTAATAGCAAGCAGTACGAATGGTATGGCGATGACATGTGCATGCAGGTCGCCGAATATGAAGCTGAAATACGGGAATTCATTGACTGTATTCGGGATTATTCGCGTCGGTCCCCAGTAATCCATTATGGGCGGTATGTTCCCAAACGGACTTGTGGTCATGTTCAGAGCATGGGCTGATATTACTCCGGCAGGGTACAGGTTTCCGGCAAACACAAGCAGGAATAATGCTGCAATCCCTCCTTTTTTGTCCGTGGTGAGATTGTAGCCCAGACCGAATGCAGCAACCGCAGCGAGCGCCGGCAGAAGTGCCATTCCCAGGTTATATGTTATATTTGCCGGGATCCCGGCGAGTTTTGTGAGGGTAGCGATGGTAAATGAGCCAAAATAATAATACATGTTTATATTATACCCTGAAAGCCATGAATCGTGAGGGGGAAGACTTGCGCTTTTCAGGATAGAATTGAGGAGCATGAAGTCATACACTTTTTCTCCATCGTGTATCTCCGGGTTGAAGGCTCTTATTATCAGGAATAGAACGAACATAGCGCCGAATATCAACTCGTTCCTGAGCAGCAGCTTCCTGTCAATGCCGGGTTTTTTCTTTACATAGATAATGGCAGAAAAAACGCATATAAGCAATAAAGAAAGCATTATCTCGTTCCTGCTGTAACCCAGAGCATACGACAGTATCCATGAAACGTAGGCGAGAAGCAGTATCCCAAGGATCTTCGTGACCGAATATCCGCGGTCTGGAAGGCTGCTGCATATTGATATCGTTAATGGCAGTGAAATTATCCCGAGAAATACTATAAACAGGTACCACTGTGCTGCATACAATAGCTCAGATAACAGTTCAAATCCCATATCCTCATTCCCTTTTTACTCGCCAAAAAAAACCGCAGATGAACACAGATAGTTGTTATAGTAATTCATTGCCATAATAACTCATACCATAGCCTGAATATCTGCGAGCCCATTCCAAAGACATCCTTTACAAGATTGACCTTTGTTGTGCCGCCGTGTTTCCATTCCACAGGGAATTCCATGACCCGAAAGCCTGCGCGCTGGGCGCGGACGTATAATTCCGTGTCCCAGAACCAGTGAGTATCTTTTACATCGTCCAGTAATTTAAAAAGCGAGGCGCGCCTGAAGGCTTTGAATCCGCACTGGTGGTCATAGAGTTTTGAGCCAAGCATGAAACGCGTAAGAAAATTGAAGCCTTTGCTTGCAAATCCCCTTTTTAAGGGTCTTTTCACGTTGCTCTCTGGAAGCATGCGGGAGCCTGTGGCAAAATCATAGCCGTCACGGATGTATTGTATCATCTCTTTTAGGTGCTTCATATCTGTTGCAAGGTCTACATCGATATAACCAAGTATGTCTCCTTTTGAAGCTTTGAAAGCGCGGTTCAGGGCGCGCCCCCTTCCCTGTCTTTCTATTGAATGAAGATGCACCACATAGTCGTGCTTTTTCGCAAGAGCCTCTGAAATCAGGTCTGTGCCGTCCTTGCTTCCGTCCTCTGCGATAATTATCTCAAAAGAAGATGTGAATTTGCCAAGTGCAGAGGCTGTCCTTTCAACAGTGCTTTCTATTCTTGCAGCTTCATTATAAGCTGGAAGAACGATTGAAACTTCGACTATTGTATTTCCTCCTTCAAACCACTGGTTTTTTATGTGCTGCTACACTAGATTCTCTGATAATTATATGTTTCTTTCTGTTCCTTCATTGGCATCTTTGCCCTGGATGGTTTTATATTTGTCTGAAAAATCCTATCCATTGTGCAGTTTGTAGAAAAGTATATAAAAGATAAAGTTATCCTTCCATTTATGAGTGAAAATATCAAGATCCATGAAAAAGACAAGAATATATTCGACATGCTTCAGGCTGAATTTACTTTTAAGACAGGTAAGAAAATAACACAGCAGGAATTGTTCTCAAACCTCATCGAATTTGTAAGTTCGAGAAAAGATAACTTCTTCGGCAGGGTTTCCAAACTGCCATTATCAGAGAAACAAAAAAAGAAAATAAGAAGCCTCCAGAGCGATTGGGGTATTGAAACCTGCGAAGAAGAAATAGATTTCGTGGTTTATGGAGCCAGAAGATGAGTATTTTCATAGATGCTGGCATATTCATTGCCTATGCCAATGAGAAGGACAAGCTCCATGCTCAAGCCACAGGCTTTATTGATGAAATTATAGAAAATAAGCATGGGGCTGCATTTACCTCGAACATGGTTTTTGATGAGGCTGTGACTTTTGCACATTACAAAACTGGAGATGTCAAAAAGGCTATTGAAATAAGGGATTTTATACTTGGAAATGAGAAAGAAGATATCCAGAAATTCATGAACTTGCTTTTTGTGGATAAAGAAGTGCTGGAAAACGGATGGAAAATTTTTGTAAAATATGCAAGCAGGAAGCTGAGTTTTACTGACTGCACGACCATTGAACTGATGAATAGCAGGGATATTGAATATCTGGCAAGTTTTGATGGCGGGTTTGATGGGATTGTGGAAAGGATTGGGGAGTGAATTTTTATTATTCAAAAAAGCACATATACAATAACCCCCTCTAAGTCCCCACGATACTTATGCCAAACCGAACAGCAGTCATAGAAACCGCAAAAGGAACGATAAAATTCGAACTCAAGGAATCAGAAGCCCCGATAACCACAAAGAACTTCATAGACCTGACAAATAAAGGCTTCTACAACGGTCTCATCTTCCACCGCGTAGAGCCCGGATTCGTCATCCAGGGCGGAGACCCCAAAGGCAACGGCACTGGCGGCTCCGGGAAAAATATTCCGCTTGAGATCGCTCCCACGCTCTCTCATAAGAAAGGCGCAGTAGGCATGGCGCGCTCGCAGGAACCTAACAGTGCAAGCTCGCAGTTCTATATCTGTATTGAGGATGCAACATTCCTTGATAAGAACTATGCAGTCTTCGGACAGGTGACTGAAGGACAGAATGTAGTCTCAAGCATCAGAAAAGGTGACAAGATACTGAAAGCTACCATCCAGTAGCACTAATATTTTTTTTCGGCAATGGCATTATTCCAGCTCTTTTGCTATTTGAAGGTACATATTTCGTGGTTTGTCCTTGTGTATTTCTTGTGCTCCACGATCATCGGGCAAATCTTTTGACCTTGCAATTGCAGCTTTCTTCCTGAGCAGCGCATCGAGATAAAGACATCGAACTCCAAGAGCATCTCTTATTTCTATTAGCTCATTTCTTGTTATTACAAGAGTAAAGTTTTCTTTTTGTTTGTCTTTATGTATTTCCATTATTTGTCCCCTGGTTTTTGCTATTCCCTGCATTACTTTAACTTAATACTTTTTAGTATATAATGGGTAAGCAAAGCGCCATGATGCTGGGTCTTTATCCCCTGCATCATCGTAATAACCGTACACCGTAACTTCAGTAACTTTTTTTCCCATATTTTGCTGGAGGATATGTCCTATTGTCTGTTCAGTCATAATTTTATTGGTCTGCGGTTCAAAGAAATACCATGAAGTATAACCTGAAAATGTAGATTTGAACGCCACAAGCGCATGTCCTGTGCCGTCTGAGAACCTGATAGTTCCGAAATATGCCTTGAATCCGGCTTTTTCCGACGCATTTATCATATCTACGGTGTACTGACCGCATACATATTCGTCCGGGGTGTAATACCTGATATTATTGTTATTTAATAAGAACCAGTCCACATACTCACGGTAATTCACCTCTATTGCTGTTGAATAATTTTCCTGCTGTGTGGGCTCTTTATACTGTTCCTTTGCAGCAGGAGTGGGCTGGAGCGTTGCTGTTATCCCTGGGATCACAGGAACAGTGGGAGCTGGGGCTGAATATAAGGGTTGTTGCTGTTCAGATGCCGGCTCTGTGGCTATGCACCCTGCTAATAAAACATAAATGAATACTATCAGTAACTGATATATGCCCAAATCTCGATCACCGTTGATGAATAATACATGATAAATATAATATTTAAGCCTGCCGTCATTCCATTTGTTGAGATCAAAACAGCATATCCAGGATCACATGCAGCGCATTGGCTAATATTATCCCGGTAATGAAAGTGAGGACATAGCCCAAAGGCAGTATCATCACATCTGATGGAAGCGCCCTGAAAAGGAGATAATACACCCCAAGGATGATCGCAGTGATATACAGAAGCCTCACAACTGCCCCGTAAATGATATTATGGGAACTTTTTCCATGTTCGAAAAGGATCATATAAGGATACCACAGGATCTTGAACACGCCCCACCTTTTTATCGCCCTGCTTTGAATATCAAGATCTGGAGTTATGAATTCAGTTCCTGCATAAAAACCCGCACCCAGTATAATGAACTGGAGTAAATCAAATATCCTTATATCCCTGAAATAAAATAAAGTCATAACTATTAATAATACTGCATAATTGAAACGCCTGTGCGTATTATATCCTGGCATTATTCATTGAGCATTTTAGCCATATCTTTGGCAAAATAAGTAAGGATCATGTCAGCCCCGGCACGTTTGATAGCAATCAGCGATTCATACATGACATTTTTCTCATCGAGCCAGCCATTCTGTGCAGCGGCTTTTATCATAGAATACTCTCCGCTAACCTGATATGCGGCTGTTGGCATCTTGAACCTCTTTTTTACCCTGTAAATAATATCAAGGTAGGGCATTGCGGGTTTTACCATAATGATGTCAGCCCCTTCATCTATGTCAAGCTCAACTTCGCGAAGCGCCTCGTCCGAATTTCCAGGATCCATCTGGTACGAAGCCCTGTCCCCGAAGGAAAAACTGGATTTGGCAGCGTCCCTGAACGGACCGTAGAACCCTGATGAATATTTGGCAGCATAGGACATGATGGGGATATTCGGGAAACCATTATCATCAAGCGCGGTTCGTATTGCGCTTACCATTCCATCCATCATACCCGATGGCGCCACTATGTCCGCACCGGCGCGTGCATGGCTCACTGCGGTCTTTCCCAGTATATCAAGCGTGGGATCGTTCAGTATCTCATGTGTGCCAAAGTCAACCATGCCGCAGTGACCGTGAGACGTGTATTCGCACAGGCAAAGATCAGTGATAACAATGATATCTTTATCGCATTTGCTTTTTATGGAGCGCACAGCCTCCTGTATCACATCATCGTCACCGTATGCGTGGGTGCCTGCCTCATCCTTGTCATGCGGTACTCCAAAAAGGATAATTGCCGGGATACCAAGACTGGATATGCAATCCACCTCGTCTGCGACCATATCCGGAGGTATATTGAAGTAACCAGGCATTGATCTTATCTCAACTGGTTCTTTTATAGTCTCATCCACAAAGATGGGGCATATAAGGTCATTCACTTCCAGTTCGGTCTGGCGGACAAGAGGGCGGAATTTATCCATGCGAAGACGTCTCATGCGAGTGATGGGGAACATATCCATTTTATTGTGGTGGAAACTACTTAATGATTACCCAGCGCAAAGGATATTAATTATGAATGTTCTATATTATCTGTGAAAAAACCATGCTGAAAAAGATATTAGTCTATTTCTTAATTCTGCTGCTGGCTGCTTACCCTGCATCAGCGGGCGAAGTGTCCCTTACCAGATGGGTGTTGAATGTTACTCTTGATGAAAGTGGTCTTGTTGAAGAGGTCATACAGGTTGAGATACAGAATGCTGGCTCTTTGCCTCTTGATGGTATTTCGTTTATCGTCCTGTCTTCAAAAGTGACTATGATATACGATTTTTCCCACACGTTCAGTTCTTATGGTCAGACGGATCAGCAGCAGGCTGTATCAGGAGGAACTAAGATCGAACTTAATTTCAATCAATCTGTAAAACCCGGAGATAAATGGAGCGGTCGGATTGGTTTCACTGCCGGGAACATGGCAGTTAAAGAAGGTTCGGATTATTCCCTGGATATACTGGTGAATGCTCCGCAGGCTATTGTTTCTGGGAAAAAGATTGATATATCCATCCCAACTGATGCCGATATCAGAGCCCAGGTGTTTCTTCCAAAATCATATGAGCTGATATCAGTGCAGCCTGATCCGTTCAGGAATTTGTTCCAGTACGGTCGCATGGTACCTACATGGACGCCTGAGAAACTGCACATTGGCGACACCATTCGCATCAAATCAGCATATTCCGATGTTCTTGCTAAAATAGTTGGTAATGATGACAGGGCGCGGAAATTGAAGGCAGACATAAAGAATGCAAAAGATGCGGGCAAAATAGTACAGGATGCTGAAAACTATCTTGCAAGCGCAAATGAAAATAATAACAAGGCATTCGCCTCTTTCGGTGGAAAAGATTATTCAGTAGCTTTACAATATGCGGGATATGCCAATGATGAGCTTAACAGGGCGGAAAACAACCTGACTGGCTCTACTGCAAAAGCGGCTCCGAAAGCTACCGTAAAAACCCCTGGTTTTGAAGCATATATTTTTGGGTTTGCACTGCTGATAACGTTATTATCTCGAAATCTTTTGCGTAACGTTTAAATAGTATCCTATGATGATGAGGTATGTAAAAGGTGGGGCCGTAACTTTACGGCATCGCTTTATTTAAGTAGGAGGTAAAATGGCTAAAATAATGCATGCGCAGACAGTTCTTACAGTCGATGATATCGATGCGCTGAAAGAAAAGACAGGCGAGACGAGCACAAAGGATGCTCTGGCAAAAGCAGTGACACATTACCTTGAATGTGAATATACACAGGTTGAGGACATGTGGGCAAAGAAGCTTGAGAAAGCAGTAAAACGCAAGAAGAAAGAAGATTGAAAATTATTTTTTCGGCTGTAGTGATGATTTTTCATCATTACAACCGCATTCTTCCTATTGCAATAAAATCAATTTTGTCACTTACAACTGCATATATCATCTCTTTTTTAACACTATTGGCAAGCCTGACCGCGCGCGAGACCTGCTGGAGTGAAAAAATGTGGTCATGCGAAATAGCATGAACAAGATAATCTGAATGTGATATCGAATCAAAACTTTTGTAAACACGAAAATGCGTCCCGAACTTGAATCCGGTCTTGGGGACAAGACCGCTGTTCCTCAACATTTCATATACTTTATATTTTATCATGAAATCTGATTCGATCCTTGCGGCGATTTCCGAGAATTTTGCAAAATCCAGTTTTTCATGGTTGCGCTTTTCGATTTTTAGAACCCCGCAGTTCATGAGATAACATGATTCAATAAGCGATAGCTGCAGATGACCTTCATCCATGGGCTTTCCAAAAAAACCCTCTTTATGAAGCATTTTTGAACTCTCAGGTTCCCAGACCATGCATCTATCCTCAAGCAGTGTTACGGCAGAATGAAGATTTCCATGGGGAAAAACAGAGCTTCCTGACGGCGTAAGCTTTCTTACTTCATAGTGGGTGATGTCGCTTTCTTCATCAACAATAGCAAGGATAAGACGTTTCTTTTTATTATCCGAATTGTCAAGATGCTTTTTCATATCAGTTAGTAAAAGTGGTATCCTCTCTGAAGTAACAAATACCAGAAATTCAGCTGGACCCTTACCGGGATGCCCTCCGCGGGGATATACCCTGAAACCTATATCAGATGGCTGGACATAATATCCACGCCCCCTGAGGTCTTTATAAACGATATAGAAAAGCTCAAAATTCTTAACAATGTTTGATGCTTTGATAAAGAACCTTTCAAAATCAAGTTCTTCTCCATCGCATTGAACATTGATCTTTTTCATGTAAATAAGATAGGCGCACTCTGCCAGGGAAAGCTCAAGATTATCACCCCTCGGACGTCCGTAAAAACTTGTTCTATGTAATTCTTCGATCCCCTGTTTCCCTGTTATCACAACAGTTCCTTTTAATTCGCCTGATAACGTCATATTATCTCAAACATCCTCAAATTCCATCTTACCGCCAATGGATAATTTATATTTCCCTATCGCGCCAGGATTTGTTTCGATCACATACTTTACATTCTTCATTGAACTATGCCCTGTCCATGGCTTAAGATGCGACAGTCCGATGATATTTTTTTCCTCATCTAAAAAAATAACGTCTATTGGGAAACGCATAAAGAGCATATGTATCCCAACCGATGATGGTTTTTTCATGACGAATATCGTAGCATAATCAGACGGGATACTGCTTCGGAACATCAAACCGAACATCTGGCTAATTTTTGTCCTGCATGTTTCGATATTCCTCGCTATTTCGAGGCTGTTATATTTTATTGTATGAAGCATCAAGAAGCTATATAATACTCTTGAGTAATATAAGATTGGAGGATTAACCTAACAAATGAGTTCAGAAATGTGCACCGTGTGTGGATTGCCAAAAGAGCTTTGCATTTGCGAAGAAGTGGCAAAAGAACAGCAGCGAATCGTGATCAAAGTAGATACGAGAAAATACAAAAAAGAGGTCACCGTGATAGAGGGTTTAAACCCTGGTGAGATCAACCTGCAGGAATTGACAAGTTATCTTAAGTCAAAATTCGCATGCGGTGGAACAATTAAAGATAATGTTATCGAGCTTCAGGGAAACCATAAGAACAGGATGAAGGATGTCCTGATCAAGAAAGGCTTCACTCCTGAACAGATCAAAATGTGAATTGGTTTTAAAAAATCAGAAGGAAGTGAAAAACACTTCCTTTAAAAAAAAGTTACTGGGGTTTATCCAGCAATTTTGTCTTTGTCAGAAGTCTTCCATCTTTTGCGTGTGGTTTCCTTAAGACAGAGTCATTGGCTTTCTCCATCTCACGCGCCTCATCCGCAAGCCTCGCTGCCGCGCGCATGGCTTCATGTCCTGCCGCTGCCGTTGTTGCTATCTGGTCAACCTCTTTCAGGACAAAACACGCCGGAAAGTCAATTTCTGCGACTTTTGTGGCTATGTGGAGTGCCGCAAGCGCCTTTGCTTTTGCATATGGATTGGTAAATCCCGCGCTTTCCACGCATTTCTCCGGCTTTCCAAGTATCTTGGGGAGAGCAAGGGGTTTTGTGCCTGCTGCTACCAGATCAATAACCTTATCGATCTCGGTCTGAACGAGCCTGATCGGACCGCATACTGATAATATCTTAGCTGCATCGCTGTTGAACGATACCATTTCAACGGGGTCAAGGAACTCTCTCTTTGCGCCAATAAGCGGGTCAACAGGCAGAATGATATAGCCGAATCCAGCCTGCTCCAGCTTTTCCCTGTCCTCTTTCTTTGTCGGGCCATCCGATACCACTATTGTTGGCGTATCCTTCCAGACATCCCGCGCCGCGGTTGGTCCTGGCGCGCTTGAGTTGGGGCTTATCATGACCACGAAATCAGGCTTCCAGTTCTTGAAGGATGCCGTTTCCGCTGCCTCGTCTTTTCCCATCTTTGCGCCAGTTCCGAATACGCGCACTGCAATTCCCTCTCTTGCTGCGATCTCATCAAGTAAAAGATCAATTACCTGTGAGGTCCCAAGGTTTCCAAGTTTTATAAAACCTACTTTAACGACCATATTTTGATCACATGTCGAGATTCGTTTGATATGGTTATAAGGTTTTTGAAATTGTTCTGGCATTTTTAACTTGACTTTGTCAAGTTAAAAACTGCATAAAAATTAATTAACTTAGACACGAATATACCGTCGAACAAGAAAATAATATGAGGCGATAACATTAATATAAGATTTTTAGGAGGGGCAGGAGAAGTTGGAAGGTCTGCTTTTATCATAAATGAAGAGCTGCTCCTTGATTACGGCATCAAGCCCACCGACCCCCCGAGCTATCCCAAAAACGGGCTTCGTCCAAAGACTCTGATAATCTCACACGGGCACCTGGACCACTGCGGGCTTGTGCCCAATCTCATGGACCTTGAACCTGAAATATACTCAACAAGTATCACTGCAAAGCTGGCAGGGCTTCTTGCAAGGGACACACTTAATATCTCTGAGAAAAAGGGGCACAACATACCGTATTATAACGAAGAGATCCAGGATTTTGAACGAAGAGCCAGACCTGTGAATTACAGGGAAGAATTTGAGACATCTGGTTTTAATGTATGTTTTTATGATGCAGGTCATATTCCCGGCTCATCTTCAGTATATCTTGAAAAAGATAAGCAGAGCCTTTTTTACACAGGGGACATAAACACAATCCAGACCGAACTCTTAAATGGGGCTGACACTGATTATCCCAGGAGCGATATTCTTCTTACTGAGAGCACATATTTCGGAAAAGACCATACGCCCAGGGCTCTACTTGAAAGGCGTTTTATCGAGTCCATAAAAGAGACCGTTGAGAATGGAGGAAAAGCGATAATACCGGCTTTCAGCATAGGACGGACGCAGGAAATAATGCTCATACTAAAAAAGCACGGGCTTCATGCATATGTTGACGGCATGGGCACGGATGTTTTCAGCATCATGAAAAGAGCGCCTGAATACATCCGGGACATTGACCGGTTAAATGGTGTTTTTACATCATCAAATATCATTGAAACCGAGCAGCGAAAGGATCTGATCAAAGAGCCATGTATCATAGTCACAAGCGCAGGCATGTTAAATGGCGGTCCTGTGTTGTACTATCTGAGCGAGATATATGACGATGCAAAATCCAAGATCCACCTGACAGGTTACCAGGCAGAAGGCACGAACGGACGAACAGCGGTAGAGAGCGGTTATATTGAGGATAGAAACAGGATATTTCACTTGAAATGCAGGCTCGAACTGTATGATTTTTCAGCTCACTGCGGGGATACACAGTTAAAGGAACTTGTTAAACAATTCTGTGATAACGGCACTGAAACTGTCTTCCCTGTCCACGGGGATAATACGCAGGGTTTTGCAGAATGGATAACAGAAGAAATAGGCGTAGAATCAAAAGCCCCTATCAATGGGGAGAACATTTATATCTGAATTATGAGAACTGTAATATTAAGACTCGGGCACCGCATCCAGAGAGACCAGCGGATCACGACCCATGTGGCATTGACAGCGCGCGCTCTGGGGGCAGAAGGTATGCTTCTTCATTCTGATGACAGCGGCATAGAGAAAAGCATAATCGAAGTTGCCCGGAGATGGGGCGGAACATTTTATGTGCGCAGGATCACGAACTGGAAGAACGAGATAAGAAAATGGAAGGAAAGCGGGGGCAAGGTGCTTCATCTTACCATGTATGGTGTCAATCTTCCTGATGTGATAAATGAGATCGTTACCGATGATCTTCTGGTCGTTGTGGGTGCAGAAAAAGTACCGCCAGAACTTTATACGCTTGCCGACTGGAACGTAGCTGCTGGAAACCAGCCGCACTCCGAGGTCGCAGCGCTTGCAATAGTTCTTGACAGGCTGGCAGCAGCCTCAGGCACTGAACCTCTGAAATCGCAGTTTAGCGGCGGTGAGGTTGAGATAGTCCCGAAGAGCAGGGGAAAAGAGGTCAGGGAAAAATGAAGATCCTTGTGATAGGCAACAGCACACGCAGCATAGTATGCTCTGCAAAAAGGGCTGGATACACGGTTTTTAGTATTGATAATTTCTGTGATATTGACATGCGGCTGTGTGCGGATTCTGCCTTGCATCTTGAGCATGCCGATAGCAGGATATACGAACTTGCCCTGTCATTCGGGGAAATAGATGGAGTGATCCTGGGGACTGGCTTTGAAAGATTGAAATTTGAAAACGTCCTGGGAAATAGAATTGAAGTATCTGAAGAAGTGAATGATAAATTAAGACTTGCAAAGAAACTCCAGACTATGGGGATACCTCATCCTGAAACAGAGGAACTTTCTAAGGCAGAAGGGTTAAAGTTACCGCTGATGATAAAACCAAAATGCGGCTCAGGGGGAATGCGGAATTTTACAGTGAATGATGAAGATGAGCTTGCTGCAATCCAATCAAGACCTGATGCCAGGGAATTCATAGCACAGGAATTTGTGAATGGTATCCCGTGCAGCGCATCTATAATAGGGGCTGGAGATAATGCATGTGTTATAGCCCTGAACGAACAATTGATAGGGACCCCCGGTCTTACGAGGTTGCCTTTTGCTTACTGCGGGAATGTTACGCCTTTTGTTACGCAGTTTAAGAATGAGATGATAAAATATTCTGAACAGATATCGCTTGATTTCGGGCTTAAAGGCTCTAATGGCGTTGATTTTATCCAGACAGAAAAGGGCATTGTTGCGATAGAAGTCAATCCGCGCTTCCAGGGAAGCCTGGATACGATAGAGCTTTCTTGCGGGATAAATGTCTTTGATGCGCATGTTAGATCGTTTTCAGGCAAACTTCCAAAACCTGGAAAGCATAAGCGTTTCGCTGTCAGGAACATCCTGTATGCTGGTAATATAATCAAGGTAAATGAGCGATTGTTCAATAAGCTTATGAAGTGTATGAAGATGGGACGCGCTGCAGATATTCCTGAAAAGGGATGGACTGCCAGGGAAGATGAGCCATTGACCACCCTGCTTGAAACCGGGAGAACGAGAGAAATGGCGCTAGAAAAAGTTGAAAGATCTGCACAGTATATAAGAGGGCTAACGGAAGTTTAATGACGTATTAAAGCTAAAATAGATAGGTGATATTTTTTGGTTAATTCAAATGATCCTGTTATCAGAGGGTATTTTATAAATCTTGTAGGTGAAGAAGGATTTAAAGTTGTCGAAAAGATGCCTGAAAACGAGGTCACTGATGAAAAAATAGCAGAGGTGACAGGTGTACTTTTGAATATAGTAAGAAGGACTTTGTTCATATTATACGAGAACAGGCTTGCTGTTTACCGGAGGGTCAGGGACACGGATAGCGGATGGCTTACATATCTCTGGAGGCTTGACCTTGAAAACCTGGAAAACCAGCTTGAGCTGGAATCAAAGAAGGTAATAAAGAATCTCAAAGTTAAACTTGAATTCGAGGATGGCAAAGTATTCTATACCTGCAAAAAGCAAT
>JAQUNZ010000022.1 GCA_028717345.1 Candidatus Methanoperedens sp. | reverse complement strand
GGAACTGCCCGAAGCATGCCGCAAAACGCAGGAAAAGCATCTTCTTGTCAGCCTCTATGGAGTACTGCCGCGCAGGGAAACGGTCAAGATATTTCTTGAGCGTGGGATGGTTCATGTCGTACATTATTGGAGTTTCTACTTCCATGGCACCTTTTTTCGCAGCCTCTTCAAGAACATAGTTCTCAAGCAGGCTCTTCACAAGCCTTCCTTTCGGGTAGAAGCGCATATTCCCGGAGTCTGAGCCGGGCTCATAATCAGCAAGCTCAAGCCGCCTCATGAGTTCCACATGCGGCGGTATCTTATCAACAGCCCTGCTCTTATGTATCTCGTAGTTAACGAATTTATTCAGGTTGTCATGTCCTGTAAAATCAAAATCTTCGGGTTTCAGCAGCTGCCCGTCAGGTGTGAGTATGTGCCAGTACGAAGTGGCTTTAGCTTCTGATTTCAGAGCTTCTGATACCACTTCCTCTTTCTCCCTGACAACGGTCACACATTTTTGCTCCCCCTGCCTGATAGACCTTGAAAGCTCTGAAAGAGGATGCCCCTTGCATTTTATAGTAAATGACTTGTACCAGCCAAATGGGGCTCGTTTTACCTCGAAAGAGGCTTCTTTAAGTCGTTCTTCGAGGTTTTTCAGTGCATCGACCGCTGCTTTCGGGGACGCCAGGCTTGAACTCAGATGCGCATATGGATAGAGCATGACCCTGTTCGTTTTTACCTGATCTGTTACTTTTTTGATCTCTTCAGCGGTCTGCTTTATTGCATATTCGATACTATCCTCATCGCTTTTCTCCACAGCAATGAAAACTGTCAGAGCCTCGTCCATACGTCCCTTTTTGAGGCTGTCTTCTATTTTTTCAGCTACCGGCGTACTTTTCTTAGTTTCGTATTCTATGTAATCTGAATGAATAAGTAGTATCTGCATTATATCACTTTCAAGCCTCTACACTTCAACAATGCTTAAAGTTTTGTCGGTTTCTCCAAAATTATTGAAAAACCGGTATTGATTAATATAAAAACTAAATATATTTATTCTAACGATAGATTTATATAGTTTAATGCCAGACTTAGTGTCAGACACTTGGCGTACAATTGGCGCACGAAAGGCGTACAGTTGTATGCCATTTAGCCTCCTCCCTTTGGGAGATATCAAAATGCAAATGCAAAGAGTAACACTCAGGCTCCCGGAACAGCAATTAAAAATGATCGACATGTTAGTGGAATACGGTGAATTTCCGTCCGCAAGTGAAGCAATCAGGACGGCTATTAGAGATTTGATCGATCAGAGAAGCGTTAAACTGGCAGGCAGGATGGAATTATTAGGAAAAGTGCAGGAACAGGCAAAACATGCTGATAGTTTCCTGCGAATGAAAGAAGAAGAGCAATAATACACCAATAGAGGGGATGAACATGGAATCATTTGTACAAGATGCATTAAAAATGGCAGAAAAAGAGCAGTTGTTGAAAAAATCAACAACATGCGGAGCAGAAGACATGGAAGATTTCGGGACGCCAAAGATCGTCGTGGTCGGATGCGGCGGCGGTGGAAATAACACCGTGAACCGTCTCTACAATATAGGAGTAGCCGGTGCGGAAACGATCGCAATAAACACAGATAAGATCCATCTTGATATCATTCAGGCTGATAAGAAGATACTTGTTGGAAAGTCCATTACAAGAGGTCTCGGAGCAGGCGGTTTCCCGGAAATAGGAAGGAGAGCCGCAGAACTTGCCAGGGGCACACTGGAAGAGGTTTTAAAGAACGCGAACCTCGTATTTGTTACAGCCGGCATGGGTGGAGGAACAGGGACAGGCGTGGCTCCGGTAGTGGCTCAGATAGCCAAGGACCAGGGCGCAATAGTTATCGGTATGGTAACGAGCCCGTTCAGGGTAGAGCGCGCAAGAATGGTAAAAGCAGAAGAGGGTCTTGACGACCTGCGCAACTGCGCCGATACTGTAATAGTACTTGACAACAACAGATTGCTTGACTATGTGCCTAATCTCCCGATCGACCAGGCATTTTCAGTTATGGACCAGTTAATATCAGAGACCGTAAAAGGAATCTCTGAGACGATCACACAGCCCTCACTCATCAACCTTGACTATGCAGATGTCAGGGCAATAATGAAGGGCGGAGGACTGGCTGTAATGCTTGTCGGTGAAGCAAAGGGACAGGATAAGGCAAAAGAGGTTGTCAGAGCCGCTTTGAACCATCCGCTTCTCGATGTGGACACAAATGGCGCGACGGGATGCCTGCTCCACATCACAGGCGGACCTGATATGTCTCTTCACGAAGCAGAGGCAATAGCATCTTCATTAACTTATGAGCTTGACTCCCATGCAAATGTAATATGGGGAGCAAGAGTAAGGAAGGATTACGAGGGTAAAGTGCGCTGCATGGCTATAATGACAGGTATCAAGTCAGCCCAGATAATGGGTCCAGGCAGTGAGAAAACACCTTCAGCAGCAAGTTCTAAAGCATCGGGTTTGAAAGCAAGGATCCCAATGGTCAAGGGACTAAATGGAACTATAATAGACCAGATAGTGTGAAATATATGAAGTGCAAACACTCCCAGATCGATTGCGTCACGCGCATCATAAATAAGACATGGGAAGAATCGCGTGCGTGCGAGTATGGGATATCCTGCAACTTTGAGGACAAAGAACTAAAGTTCGTAAAATTTTAAGGTCTGGCAACGAGGGTACTGCCAGGCCATTTTTTTTTCTTTTTTCAGTAATGCATAAGAATAATCTACATGCATGCTTATGTTAGGGTATGGATCTATCTGATATCCTGAAAAAATTTAAAAATAACGAGATAAGTTTCAGAGAAGCCGAGAAGCAGCTTAAGGTATCAGGTTATGAGCAATTATCAGGCATTGCCAGGGTGGATGTCCACAGGAAAAAGCGCACCGGCATCCCTGAAGCAATTATAGCTGACTGCAAGACCTGTGATGATGTCGTTTCTATTGCAAGGATACAAATAAAAAACGAAGGAAGAGCCATTATAACTCGTGCAAGTGAGGAAAATTACAGGGCTTTGTGCTCTCTTGCAGCTGAA
The DNA here is from genome assembly GCA_028717345.1 of Candidatus Methanoperedens sp. Lineage (GTDB taxonomy): Archaea > Halobacteriota > Methanosarcinia > Methanosarcinales > Methanoperedenaceae > Methanoperedens. The sequence goes on along the minus strand of JAQUNZ010000022.1, from coordinate 31,784 downwards.
ATGGATAAGGACATCAGATGGTCAGAAAGAGCCAGGGTTGCTGTAATAGGTACACCAGCCGGAAAGACAGGTGGCAGGGTGGGAGTTATCTCTGCCGGGACTGCTGATATTCCTGTTGCAGAAGAGGCAAAAGAAATAGCCTGTGAGATGGGATGCAAGGTTACTACCATATATGACGTTGGAGTTGCAGGCATTCACAGGTTGTTCCCTGAACTTGGTAAGCTTGCTTCCGATGGTGTGGATGCAGTCGTTGTAGTTGCCGGACGCGAGGGAACGCTCCCTGCGATCGTGGCAGGGCTGATGGATGTACCTGTTATCGGTGTACCGGTTTCTACTGGTTACGGTGCAGGTGGAAGGGGTGAGGCTGCGCTCCTCTCCATGCTCCAGTCCTGTTCAGTGCTTGCTGTGGTCAACATCGATGCAGGTTTTGTTGCAGGAGCCTTTGCTGCCAGGATAGCAAACCTTGCTGCAAGGAATAGAAATGAAAACCTTAGTATAATATAACATTCAGTCTAAATATCCTTTTAGAAAATTATTTATATGGTTAGATTGTATAAGATTTTCAGGCAACAGGAGGTATATAATATGAGAATCAGGGTAGTAAGCTCAAAAGAAGAGATCAATTCGCTCGGACCGGGTGAAAAAATAATCCATCTTGCATTCAGACCGTCCAACAAGGATATTTTTTCGCTGGTTCAGGCATGCCCCAACGTAAAAGCGATACATATTCCAAGTTCCTATATAAAAACGATATCCAACTCCACGAGAATGTTTCTGGAAATGCAGGATATTTCGCTGCTGGAAGGCGATGTCTGGGGACACAGGAAAGACATAAACGAATACTCGGAGATAAAACCTGAAGTTTTTGAAAGGATGCAGGAACTCAAGGCAGGCGGCTCATCTGAACAGGCTGTGCTTGACAGGCTTGGAAGAGAGACAAGGCTGAGCAAGGATTTGCTTAAGTTCCTTATAAAAGAGAAAGTAAAGAGAAAATAAAGCTGTTTTCTCTGTTTTTCTTCGATTAAGTTTCTGATTTTACTTTGGGCATCTTTTTCTGTATTTCTTCAAGTAATTGTTCGTCTGTTTTGCCCCCGGTTGAAATTCCAAGGTCTTGCGCCATCTGTTTTATCTTTGATGTTCTGTTTTCAGAAGGAGCTTCCTTAACTGTTTTTTCAACATCTGCCAGTTCCCGCTCTACCTCCTTTTGTCCTTTCTTGAACTCGCCTGTGGCTTTACCAAGCGAACGGGCAAGTTCCGGTATCTTTGCCGCGCCAAATAATATAATTATCACCACAACTACCAGCGCTATTTCCATCGGTCCAAAAGCCATATTATACACCTGCTGTTTTCATATCTAATTTCTCCTTCGACCTGATCTTAAAACGTATTTCCTCAACAAGCTGTTCTGAAGTTTTATCTTTGATGTCTATACCCATTTCGATTGCCAGATTATGTATCTTTATATCTTTATCATCCGGCGGCTTATTAAATCTTTTTATATCAAGTTCAGTTTCCACCTGCGCTCTCTTGAATTCCCCTGCTGCTTTACCCAGGGAGTGCGCCAGTTCAGGGAGTTTTGAAGGGCCGAATATGAATAACACGACAATCAAGATCAATATCAGTTCTTGAGTTCCTATCATCAATTATCACTTTGGTTTTGTATTATATAACCTTTGCCTTCATTCATTTATGGAAATGATTTTCATTCATCTCTTTTTCATTTAAGACATCTTTTTCTGAAGCAAGGAATCCCTTTGTTATTTTTCCTATGCCCCTGTATATTTCATTACCGCTTTTTTCAAATAATTCATCACAGAAAACAGGAGCCCATTTCAGGAGATGATCATTCAGGAATTCTTTCTGCATCATTAGTGATCCATCTGACTTTTGCATGCAAAGATGCCCCATGAATCCAAGTTCCACAGCAATATGATCTTCTGGTTCGTGATATTCCTGCGATATCTTTAATCCTGCTTTCCTGTAATTTTCTTTGAGCTTTATCAGGGACCTTCCCATTATAGAACCGTCCAGGTATCTTGATTCGTAAGGGAACATTGCAGGAACAGGGCCAATAAATAAGCGGGTGTATTCCCTGCACATCTTTTCATGAATATCTGATCCGTTCGTATTTGATTGTGCATATCCGGCAAATAACGAAAGTCCTTCGGCAATATCCTTATTTAACGATGATGTCTTCGGAAAAATGAGTTTTCCATCAGCAATATCCTTTGCAAGTTCAAATGGCGGCTCCTCTACGAACATCCTTGAAAGGAATGCGTAAAAGTTCGCTCTCGCCATGAAAATCTTATTATTCAAGATAATACCTCCATTCTCATGATCGCCCGTGCAGGTCTGCAAATTTCGCAGTACGTAAGTAATTCTGTTTGATTTCTTATTAGCTCTATCTGTTCTTTCGGTCCTATGTCATTCCTCACGTTCTCTATGAATGAACATGATATCCTCTCAAAAGCAGCCCTTGTCATGTATGGCTTCCTGCATGAAGCGCACACCTGAACCTCTGAACTATAAATCGTTGATGATGCTTCATCGATCAGTTTTTCCATGCCAAGCACCCGCCGCATAGTCAGCGCTTTCTCAGGACATGCCTTTTCACAAAGCCCGCAGGCTATGCAGTTCCCATATCTGAATGTTATGCTTCCTTCATCCCTTAAAAGTGCGCCAGCGGTGCACATTGATGTGCAGGCGCCGCACACGGTACATGATGAACTTATTGTTATGTCAGCAAAAGGAAGGAGAGCATTCTCAATAACGGTGTGGGGAATGATTCCTGTCTTTGCAGCAATAGAGGACATGAGTTTGATCAGTTTCTGGCGGTTTGATGTATTTTTTAATTCCACAGGTTGAAACTTTCGAAGCGGGCTGGGAGTGATATGTTCACTGAAAGATTCAATTGAACTAATTAAACTTTTTGCGTTTTTGTTATTTTTTATTATGCTTATGCGATCTCCAGGGTTGAATTCACTGAGTATTTGCCCGGCAAGTCCAGAAGTCACTTTGCTGAATTTGCCAGTGCATTCATTGCATCCAGATATTATCACCCCGTCTGCCCCCAGATCAAAAGCCCTGAGAATATGCGTTTCTGAGATTCCTGCAAGGTCGGGGACAAACAGGGGAAACACTGCCTGATATTTTATCTTCTTTGATGTTTTGGTATCAAACAGATGTCTGTTGTGCTCGCATATGAACATGAGTATCTTATACGCTGTTTTTTCTGGTAAAGGATTCAAAGTCCCAAGAAGAGAATCCATCTTAGAGTAAATATCCTCTTCCATCCTGAAAAGCGACAGCGGACAGGCAGAAGCGCAGGCGCCGCATCCTGTGCATGATATCTCATCAAATATGATGTTATCCCCGCTTCGTGTTATAGCGCCATGCCTGCATGCGCTCTCGCAGAGTGTGCATCCCGTAAAGCCGCTTTTTCCAGAAGCGCATCCTTTCAGGTCTGCTATTGCAGGTGCATCATGTCCTGAATCTGTTTTTCTCTTCATGATCTACTCCCACCTTTTTTATTTCAATCAGCTTGCCGCCGATCGCGGGTGATTATACCGTAAAGCAATGCTCCAATATTTACTATGACAAAGAGCAGTGCTATGTTGATGCCGATGGTAACGAATACCTGAACCACGGGATTCGCAATCTTCAATACAGCAGCTATGAAGCTCAGGTAAATTATTGCCACTACAACAGCGCCACTATACCTTATTTTATTCTGCACCACTATTATCGCCTCTCTGTAATTCTTCATACCACCGGGGATATTTTTCTTTGACTTCTTCTTCAGGCATTGAACCTGTAAATATGCACCTGTCTATGCGGAAATTCTCAGGATTAAAATGCACCATGTAAGAATGGAATGCTATGCCGCATACGCTCACAACTGCAAATCCGGCATGTATGTATCGCGCCGTGAGCAGGTACTGGGGTGGCATGAATGCCATGGACTGCCATGAGAACCATAATATGCTCCCGGTCACAAGGAATATGGCAGCTTCTGAGAAAAAGCTCCAGAACTCAGCTTTTGCTATCCAGCTGTATTTTCCATATCTGGGAGGTTTATCCACAGATAACCTGAGTATATGTTTTGCATCATTGATTGCATCCTTGATGTCTTTTATCTTTATCCAGACATCGGTAAAATAGGATCTGCCTACAAAGATATCATATAATCCATGATAAACTACCAGATAAACACCAGCCACAATAAAACCCACTGCAGCTATCCTGTGGATCAGCATTGTTATGGAATATCCTCCAAGCAGAGCCGGTATCCATCCGATCTGGTCAGGGAATGTGATTGGAAGCCCGGTTATGTAAAGGACAAGAATACTGAATGCACCAAGTACATGGATAGCAATCTGGCTTTTACTGAAACGTCTTATTTCTGCCATGTCTATTTCTCCGTTTTCTTTATGATATGCTCAATCGGTCTGATTATAAGGAGTCTTTTTCCAAGCTGTTCTCTTGTGGCTTCGTGGTACAGCCCGAATGTGGACAATCCAGCAATGAAGAGTATCGCAAGCACGATCACTATTGTCAGGATGTAATTTACATAGACGTTCAGGGCGATACCCTGCGAATATATGTCTTGTACTGGAATTCTGCTTACCCCGGCAGGTCGCATCGTGAGGAGGATCACAGGAAGAGCTAGCAGTATGAGCGCTGTAATCCCCACGGCTGCTTTTATCACATTCTGTTCATTCTTCTGTATCATGATCCTTCCTAAGCAACATCAGGAACCGCGCCAGTTGGCAGCTTTCCAGCAATTCTCTTCTTATATTCTTCCGTTATCACAGCAATGTCTCCTGCAAGCAGTCCTTTTGTTCCGCAGAATGCAGCGCACCTGGGTTTTGCCTCACGCTGTATCAACTGCCCGTTCTCATCTTTCTGGTTGAAAGGTTCGACGCAGAAAGTGCATTTATCCATCTTGCCTTTTGAGCCGAACAGCCCCGTATCAGGGAACTGGGGCGCTCCGAACGGACAGGCATACAGGCAGTAACCGCAGCCAATGCACTTGTCCTTGTTAACAAGCACCACACCGTCGTCTCTCTTGTATATCGCTGCAACAGGGCAGGCTGGAAGACACGGGGGTTTTGTGCAGTGCATGCACGGCATCGGGACGTTTGTCTCGCCCGGCACGCCTTCATTAATGGTCACGACCCGCAGTCTCCGTATGCCTTTTGGCACCTCGTTGAACTGCTTGCATGTCGCTTCGCAGCCCGTGCATCTTATGCATCTCGATGTGTCGAGTAAAAATTTATTTATTGGCATGTTTTAACCTCCCTGTGCCTTATACACTTTGCAAAGCCCGACTTTTGTCTCCTGCATTGCAGTGATCTCGTCGTATCCCGGTGAAGTAACAATATTGGCTGAATCGCCAAGCGCATATTCAGCAGTCCCTTCAGGATACCTGTTCTCATAGCTTTCACCTTCGAATACTCCGGCCCAGTGATATGGCATGAACACCGTTTTTTCATTAACGCGTTCGGTTATTTTTGCCTTTACCTTTACTTTGCCCTGGTTCGATTCAACCCACACCATATCGCCTTCTTTCACTCCGATGTTGCCAGCAAGCGAGGGATTTATTTCAACATACATCTCAGGCTGTATCTCCACAAGTATCTTGCTTCCCCTAGTCTGGGCGCCACCGCCATTGTGCTCCACCTGTCTGCCTGTGGTGAGGATAATGGGATACGTCTGGACAAGTTCTGGCTTCTGCGCTGTCTTGAACTCGCATGGCACGCGGTAGAATGTTTTGTCCTTGTCTTCGTATGTTGGATATTTTGCTATCAGATCAGGTCTGGGACTTTCTATCGGTTCCCTGTGTTTTGGCACAGGGTCGGTTAGATCCCATGTCCAGAACCTCGCCCTGCCCCTGCCAGTTGGAGGGTCTCCTGCAGCCAGGGCTAATTGAACTGCTTCACCGGAAAGATCAAGTGCATATCCCACGCCAGCGGCATTTGAGTACATCTTTTTGCCGCCATCCGCCTTCAACAGGCTCTCACCTACATGCTTTTTGTACTTGTTATCAGGTACTTTATCGCCCCACAGGGCGCGGAAATCATGCCCGCCTTTGCTGACGGGTTTGCTGTCGTCCCAGAGAATAGGCGTGCCCGGATGCTTTTCATCCCAGCATGGCCATGGAAGCCCGTAGTATTCACCGTCGCATGGTCCTCCCCTTGCCATCAGTGTCTCCGGGTCAAATGTCCCGCTATTATCCATGTGCTTTCTTATTCTCTCAGGCGTCCTTCCCATCATACCAATACTACGCACACCCCTGCATATCTCTCTGGTGTATATATCATCCACGTTGCCGTATGTGAAGTACTGCCCGAAACCCAGTTTATCAGCCATTAGCTTCATGATATCAAGGTCGGTCTTGCTCTCAAAGAGCGGATCTATGACCTTATACCTCCACTGAGCTGACCTGCCGCTTGTTACTACCATCCCTTCCTTTTCGAACACAGTCGCAGCAGGCAGGATTATTATTCCATCCTTGCGCTCTGGAAGTGAGGATGCCATCGTAGCTCTTGGGTCTATGTTCACTATCATCTCAACTTCTTCCAGACCTTTCTTTTGCTTCTTCATCTCAGTGATGGAGTTCAGGCTGTGTCCAAATACTATCACCATCTTGAGGCGGTTTGGCTGGTTGATGTCATCTCTTATAGCACCTTCGTACCAGCGTGAATCCGTCATTCCGTTCCTGAGCATGAGGTCTTTGCTTGCGAATCGCTTTATCATGTCGTCATACGGTATCCCCCAGACATTACACCACATCTTCCATGCAGGCTCTGAGTTCACACCAAGATACCCGGGCAGGTAGTGTGCCAGGCATCCCATGTCAGTGCTTCCCTGCACATTGTCGTGACCTCTCAGTGCAGCGCAGCCCCCACCTGATTTGCCTATATAACCGAGCAGCAGTTGTAGTATGGCATAGCTCCTGATGTTCTGGCTCCCTATCGAGTGCTGCGTTCCACCCATCGACCAGAGTATAGCCATCGGACCGTTATCTTTGAAGATACGTGCTAACTCCCTGACCTTATCGGCTGGAACCCATGTGATGTCCTCTGCCATTTCAGGAGTATAGTCCTTACACACCTCCCAGAATTCATCGAACCCGTGCGTCCTCGCTTCGATGAACGCCTTATCGTGCCACTTGTTATTGACTATCACGTTGCATATTGAAAGGATGAACGGGATATCAGTGCCAGGGCGGAACCTGATGTACAGGTCAGCCTTTGAAGCCGTTCTTGTGAATCTGGGGTCTGCCACAACGATCTTTGCACCCCTCTCCTTTGCGATCAATGCATGCTGCATCGCAACAGGATGGGCCTCGGCTGCATTTGAGCCTATGAAGAAGAGGCATTTTGAATGGCGCAGGTCGTTGTAATTATCTGTCTGCGCCCCATGCCCCCAGGTATTCAGCAGTCCTGCTACGGTTGTTGAATGGCATATCCTTGCCTGGTGGTCCACGTTATTTGTACCCCAGAACGCTGCGAATTTGCGCTGGAGATATACCTCATGCAACGAGGTCTTTGCCGAGCCAAGGAACATTACTGAGTCTGGACCATATTTTTCCCTTATCTCGTTCATCTTGTTCGTGATACTGGTTATCGCCTCATCCCAGGTGATTCGTTTCCATGCGCCCCCGCTCTTTTCCATTGGATACTTGAGACGCCTTTCAGAAACAACTATATCCTTGATAGTTGCTCCCTTGCAGCACATACCGCCAAGATTGAGCGGATTGTCAGTCCATGCTTCCTGACCGACGAACACGCCATCTACGACCTTGCCAAGTGTCCCGCATCCCACAGAGCAGTGGGGACAGATGGTTTTCACAAGCTTTTCTTCACCAGCAGGTGCCGCGAGTGCGGTCTCGAAAAGATTCACAGGAGAGTATTTCGTAAGACCAGCATATCCACCCAGTGTCGCAGCAGCGCCAAGAGTTACAGCGCCTTTCATAAAACTGCGCCGTGTCGTCTTTATTCCATTTATCACATTATTCATATATTTGCTCCTTCAAAACCCATATACAATCAACCCGTTTTTCCCCGTTTTTGAGTTCAAGCAAGTATTTTTGAACTTACATCATAATAACCATGGTAATTTATATAAATTTATCTATCTGTTTAATTTAAAAATCCGCAGGGATTCACTTTCTGCAGAACCCAACGAACGACCTGGCAAACTCTGTATAAGATGCAGCATGCAGATGAGCATAGGCTGCCATTGTATTCTCAACCAGAATACCATCAAGCTCGCCCCTGATGCCTGTTCCCCTGTCAAGCCTTATTGCAAATGCAGTATTTTCGGGGATATCCACTATCTCTGAATGGTGGAATTCATGCCCGATGAATGAAGCCCCTGCTTTCCCGATGATATTGTCGATCACAAAATTTCCGACATTATAGCTAACCACTCGCTTATGACCCATCAGCGTCCTTCCCGGTAATGCGCCTGCCATGCGAAATGTCCCACCTTCCATCTCTGCCATGGTATGTTTACCAGTCCCTGAAACATCTGTCTTTATCTCCTGAGTAAGATACATGAGCCCGCCGCATTCCGCATATATGGGTAATCCTTCTGATGAAGCCTGGCGAACAGACTCCCTCATATTCTCATTATTCTCAAGCTCCCGAGCGAATAATTCAGGGTAGCCGCCGCCAATATACAGACCATCGACCTGAGGGAGAGCGCTGTCGTTGACAGGACTGAAATAAACAAGCTCTGCGCCTGCAAGTTCAAGCAGATCAAGATTGTCGCGGTAGTAGAAATTGAAGGCTTCATCAAGCGCCACGCCAATTCTGACATTATTCCCAGCAAATGCAGGTTTGAAGATATTTTCCTGAGGCGCCTTCAGCGGCTTTGCCGTGCGGGCGAGTGTTACCAGCCTGTCGATATCGATACCTTCCCTGATTATGTCCTTTATCTTTACGAGATTATCATCAAAACCAGCAAGCCTTCGCCTCCCTTCAAGAGCAGGGATAAGACCAAGATGCCTCATTGAGATCTTCATGGAGTCGTTGCGCGGTATCTCGCCGATAACGGGAGTGCCAGTATAAGTCTCAATGGCTTCCCTTGCTTTATCAGCATGCCTGCTGCTGCCGATGTTATTCAGTATCACTCCAACGATATTAACTTCAGGGTCAAATGATTTATAACCCGAAACAAGCGCAGCCGTGCTTCGCGTGATGCTCCTTGCATTGATGACAAGGATAACAGGGCAGTCCAGCAATTTTGCTATCTGCGCCGTGCTACCGACATCGCTTGTGGCAGAAAGCCCCTCATAAAGTCCGCGAACACCTTCAATAATTGAGATATCTGCTCCCTCAATAGCATGTGAATAAACTTCACTGACAGCCTGCTCCGACATCAGATATCCGTCAAGATTGCGCGAGTACCTGCCAGTTACTTCTGTGTGGTAGCTCGGATCGATAAAGTCAAGCCCGACCTTGAATGGCTGCACTTTATACCCCTTGTCGCGCAGTACAGACATTATACCGATAGAAATGGTGGTCTTTCCCGCTGAGGAGCGGTCGCCTGCTATAAGGATGCGGGGGATGTCTAGTTTTTCTGTCATATTTTATGATTTTTTATTAGTTTCCAAAAATTTCATTAGATTTAATTAACCGCAGATGAACGCAGATTTGTTGTGTGGTTTATTCCATTGATTTTTCATCATTGTCATTTTGTGCCTCTGACATAATGGATTCTAAATTATGTTTGAATTCCTCTTGGTCGTATGGTTTGATTCTATAAACATAGCTGCATGAGTAATCTCCCTGAAATGGATTATCTTCCTTCAAAATGAATCCTTCATTCAAAACTAAAGATAGACGCTCCCAATCATTATAGAAATATTCCTGTAGAAGCGGTATAATTTTCTTGTACCATATTGAAACTAAATTGTTTTTTGCATCTTCAGGTTCCAGTCCTTTAAGGTTCAAAAAGTAACTGTGTCCAATTTGGTGATCTCGATCTATCAGTGCTGTTATTCGATTATTGAGATTTTCAAGTAATTCTGCTAAATTAATCCCATTGATTGAGATTCCATCGAGTAGCTCAGGTTTAGGCATCATTTCTTCGAAGGTGAACCTGCGGCGCAAAGCAATATCCAATAGGGCAATGGAACGATCTGCTGTGTTCATTGTACCGATAATGTAAAGATTAGAAGGAACACCAAATCTTTCTTTAGAGTAAGGAAGCGTTGCAGTAAGCTCATTCTCAGCCCCCAGTCTTTTGTCGTCTTCTACCAGCGTGATAAGTTCGCCAAATATTTTAGAGATATTTCCACGATTGATTTCGTCTATAATAAGAACATGCGGCTCCCCAGATTTTGTTCTAAAATTATCTAAAGATAATTTGCCCAAAACATGCGCTTTTTTAGCTTCATATCCTATATCTGAGTCATTATTATTTTGTATCTTGCTGCTCAAATCTTTAAGATAAGCAACTATCGCATATACATAACTTTCAACACCACCTCCGACTTTTAATTTTTCCCAAACGTCATCGACTTTTTCTATTTGATCCCATTTTTGGAAAACTTCTCTAAGTGGAGCAATAGATACGGGATATTCATTACCGTTTTCAATTTTAATTCGAACATTGTCTTCAATTGAAATTATTTCAACTGGTTTATCGTTCTTTGTTTTTAATAAAAACTTTTGATCATTAAGCTTTTGATCATTAAATTTGTCAGTAAATTGTTTAAATGCTAATTCAAAGGATATGTCTTTGTTTTCGATTTGATCCTTGATTAATTCATAAGCTGCCTCAAAACACATTTGCTTAAAAAGACCATCTTTAACAGGATATTCAATTGAACCGTTAGGTTTACTTTCTGGCCTAATACCTTCAATAAAATCCTCATATGAATAAGACTGATGAAAAGTTATAAACTTGATTTGTTTTTTTTCAAGAAGTTTATTAAATTCCTGCACAAGTTCTCGCCTTTCTTTACCGGAGCAATAATTATTATCTTTATGGATAATTTCAAGGGCTTTGTTTGGGGTTTCATAAGTTTTACCTGTTCCGGGTGGACCGTAGAGAATTACGTTTAGATTTTCATGTGGATTATCCATATCTACCTCTTCTTCCTTTTTTTCCTTTTCTTCAGTTTCACCGTTCCTAATAGCATAGTTATAGATGGCATTCCAATCTCTTTCTGTCATTTTAATAACCGTTTTAGGAACCCCCATTTTTGTATCAAGTTTAATCGGTCTAATATCAAAAGGGGGACTAAAAATTTTTATCCACTCAACTTTTTTAGTATGTGGATAATCATAATCTTCTTCAAACTCATATTCACCAATAACTTTACACATAGCGTTTATATGGTAATTTTTATCATAAACAACGACCTTATCTCCAGGTTTTATTTCTAAAAATAGCCTGATAATAGCTGACGATTGTCCTATTTCCATAGAATTAAATTTCGGATAATAGTTCTTTAAAACCATTTTTATTTTTTCATTATCGGTATTTGTTGTCAAATCACCAAATTTGGTTTTTCTCCAATCTTCTGTTTCATTCCACCCGATTGATATAATATTATTATCTCTACATACTTCCCAATTCTCTGCTCCTTTTCCAGGTGAAATCTTCCAATATCTTATTCCAGCATTTCCCCCAGTCATTTCTTAACTTCCTTTTTATTTGGCTTCAATTTTATTATTCCTTCATTAATTGTTACGTATTTTTTCCAGCAACGATCTTATTTAACTCATTTATGATTTTAAATACTTCTTTAGGCAAGTCTATACTTAAATTCACTGTTCTTACCTCAACACTGGCGTCTAATCCATTCAATTTAAAGTTCTTTTGTATTGGCGCAATATTATCCACTTGTGGATATATCAAAACAACTCTCCGGCAGTGGTAAACCTGAGCATAGACTGCTGCCTGATACATATCTTCTTGTGAAATGCCCATTTTTCTATCTTCACCGTCTAGAATTTTATATTTAGTATCGATAACTAGAGACACATTTCCATTCTGGCCATCTTTAAATATGATGTCAGGTTTCATTTGAAAGATATTCTTTTTATTTGCATCCTTTGCAATCCATCTTCGATCCCCAATTGCTTGTTCCAGTATTGCACAATGCTCATATCCAGTTCCTCCCAATATTCTCCCTCTATGTTCTTGAATGAACCTCGCAATAAATTTCTCAAACAATTTATTCATGTCAAAAGTATAGGCAAAGGCACTGGTAGCTCCCACTTTGGTCTCAGTGGCTTGATGTTCCAGAAAAAGCTTTGCTAGATTGAAAAGAGGACGGAATCTTTCGTTCAACCTTGTAAAGATTATCTGCTCTAAAACAGCATTATTCAGGGCAGAAGGAAGGATAACTTCATCCATCCAGTCAGAAAGCATGGCTAATTGCTGGCGGTTGCTGGCATACATTGACCGGCATCTCATCTGGATTGCCGCATGCTTCAAAACTTGATTCAAAAGATTATCCGGGCTGAATTCATCATATTGAACATAAAACCGATGTTTTTGAAAACGATTAATTTTGAGATGTTGTGAGATCAGCCATTTTCCTTTAAGAACGCCTAAATTTTCCTCATAAGTTATGTAATTTCGAAAAATTCCACGCTTTAACGCTTCTTGCAGGTTTTTTGCATACAAAAAAGTCAGGATTTCAAACCAATCAGCAGGCTTTTTATGCATTGCTGCGATTTCATTTTCGTATGCTTTTAAATCAAACGCATATCTGAGCAGGACAAGAAGGTTTGTTCGCGCTGAATTCACGGATTCTGCATCTATGGCATCTGCTTTGCCGGTCATATCAATCTTGGGAAGAATTTCGATTGAAAAATCTCCAGCGCGGACTATGCCTACCTGTTCGGTGGCCACAAAAGCATCATCTAAGAAATAGAATATTTTTTTATCCCCATAAAGCTTTTTCAAAATTGACCGATGCTCTTTTTGAAATCCGTATCTCTCCATTAAATACTTATAGCTGCATTTTTGGTGTTCAAAAAGAGTTATTGTTCTTGGCATCTTTAATTTAAATTAAGGCTATTTTACCTTTATCCTTCTGCCTCCAACTCTTCGGTCTGGCAAAAAGTAGCCGTTATCGGAAGCGTTTCCGACCTTGCTTTGTGTTCAAATCGTTTCTCAAAATTTAAAATAGTGAAGCCCACTATCTCTTTTGTCTTTTGATCAATTCTAATAATAACATCATTGCCTATCTCTCTGGAAATCGCTTCTTTGGGCTTACCGATTGCGATATCGAGGACATCTCCTTTTTTATCGAAGAAAAATTTCAATTTTTTTTCCATACAACCTCGCCTTTTTTTATTCTATCGGTTATATACGCTGTAACTATCGATTCATCATCAATACTGACTACAACACACATATGCTTTCCTTCGTATATATGCGCATAATACCTATAAAACAACACCACATTCTCGCTATAGGTGCTTCTTTTGATTAATTCGGGATCTTCCAGGGCACCTTTTAAATCATCTAACATATCTCTTAGCTCTGGGTGCGTCTTTGCGATATGATTCCAACGTTCTTCGGTGAGCTTAATCCTCCTACTGAACATATCAATAAACTCCATCTGCGGTTAAATCCTGGTCAGTTCTCTAAGCCGTGCATCAGAAAGTGGCACAGCAATCTTAGCACTCTTTTCAGCCATTATCGCTTTCGCAAGTTTCCTGTAAACCCCGGCAATGGCTGAATCCGGCGCCTTTTCAATAACTGAAAATCCATCCCTTTCGCATGTCTGGACAAGAACATCTTTTGGAATAAAGGCAAGCAACTGGCTCCCTATCTCTTTTGCGAATTCGCTCACTATCTTTTCTTCATTGGGCGCGCCCCGCGAGTTGCAGATAACCCCGTTGAGCGTCATCTCAAGCCGGGAAAGCCCTTTGCAAATGTTGTTGGCTGCATAAAGCGGCATGTACTCACCCGATGTGAGCACGTACGCCTCGTTCACCAGTCCTTTCTTGACCGGAGCAACGAACCCGCCGCATACGATATCACCGGGAACATCATAAATAACAAGGTCTGTATCCTCTATTGCTGTTGAAATTTTCCTGAGGAGCCCGATAGCAACTATTATCCCTCTGCCTGCGCAGCCGATTCCGGGTTCAGGACCCCCGATCTCCACGCATTTTACCCCTTTGTACCCGGAAAAAACGATATCTTCTTCCTTTATGTCCTCACCCTCCCGCATCAGGTCCATAATAGTAGGGATGCGCCTGCCACGAAGAAGCGTTATGGATGAGTCGCTCTTTGGGTCGCATCCTATTATCGTGACACGGTAACCCTCGTCGGCGCATGCTGCCGCTACGTTGGAGGCTGTGCTTGATTTCCCGATACCGCCTTTTCCATAGATCGCTATCTGCTTAGGCATCTTTTGCAAGCTCCCTCAGAGTCGCGCCAAACTCCGACTCTACGATGTGATTCACTCCAAGCGTCTTGGGATGCAGGTCTATCTCGACCACGACATGCTTATGCCCCATCTCTTTTAAGGGCACTACCTGGCGAGGACCATTGGTAATAGAGAATAATTCCATATCCTTTAAATTGTCCATAGGAAGCGCATGAGGCACGCCTGTAATTACTGCAAAATCGAAATCTGTATATTTTTCGCCGATTATCTGGCTGGCAGTAATCCCGGCAATGGGATACTCATCCAGTCCTCCGATGACATGATGTATTCTCATCCCTGCCTTCTCAAGATCGTCTTTGACCTCGCGGGCGTTCCTCCTGTTCTTGGGAAGCCCCAGTTTCTCATCAAGGTTCGCCATATTAATGATATTGGAGCTTTTGCCCATTTTTTCCGCCACCTGCGCTACTGCAAGGTTTATATCTGCGAACATAAAAGCTGTTTCTTTCTTGGCGTTGAGGATGTTAATACCCTTTTTACCATTCTTTATTAATTCAATAAGCCTTTCTGCCACCTTATATTTCAAATCCCCTCTGCTTGGTTCGAGATACTCCTTGCTTGCGGCTCCGTGGCGCTTTTCGACCATCGTGGCTTCCTTAAGAAGAGATTTCTGCCTCTCGAACTCAGTTTCGCTGATTATGCCTGATGCAAGCGCTGATTCAAGGGCGATGATTACTCCTTTGGTGTTGTCCCTGTAACCTGCATGTACCTCTACTTCGATAACAGGAACATCTGGCTGTACATCCATAACAGCCTCATGAAGTTCCTCCCCGATTATCATGGAAGCACAGGTTCCAACGATGCCTATCCGTTTAGGGTTAAACCGTTTGATCACTTTCTCGAGCACCTCTACAAGCGCATCGTGCCCCCCGAATACAAAGCCAGATTCATCAAGAGATGTAGTGACGACTCTCATCCCGTCCTCTTCAAGAAGCCGCGCGTGTTTGAAACTGCAGCCCGGTGGACCGTGAAGTATCACGACATCGGTATCAAGGTCTCTAAGGGTGTATAGCGCAGCCACAATCGAACTGGGACGCGGGTGCATAATAAGTGGTTCTTTTTGTTTGACAGGCATCTTTTTTCACCGGGTTAGCGGATTTAGCCTATATGCACTTATTATGATAAGACTTTCGCACTATTATAACTGATCTTCATCCCAATTTAGCGTTCATTTCATTTCGCAAATCGCTGGCTATGGCAAATATCCCGATGATCCCTAGGATCCATTCCGGATATTTTATGAACGAAACAGGTTCTCCTGCATAAAAATACACATATCCCTGATGATTTGCATACATCCAGGTAAATAAAATTACGATCATATAACTTAATACAGAGATCAGCCCAAGGATTTTAAGGAGCCGGAACATTTCAGTCATATTATTCACCTGAAGAATTATATCTTCAAGCGAACATTGGCTACACAACAGGATATTGCTCGTTGCTACGAAAGTTAGCAAATCAAGTTGTCAAGTTCCTTTCGAAGTACGCTGGCTGTGGCAAAAATCCCCAGGAATCCCAGCACCCATTCCGGATATTTTATAAACGATATCGGTTCACCTGCAGAAAAATACACGTATCCCTGATGATTCGCATATATCCAGGTAAGAAGAATAACGATCATATAACTCAATACAGCCATAAGACCAAGTATTCGAAGCAGTGGGAATATTGTTAAGACTTTATCAGATTTGATCATTCTGTTCGCGCCGATCTCAGGCAAGTAATTACTGAAACTCACACCCATTGACAGGTGTGTGGAATTTACTGAAGGATTATCGACATAAATACCAGTGATAGCAGGAGTTATCCAGGCTGGAACAGACTTTGATACATGTGCATTCGGTGATATTATGATAATAGATTCGATATCCCTGATTACTTTTCCCGAGTTTGTTCCTTCGTTCCTGCCTTTGTGTTGCGACACAATGAATGTTTTAGCGTTTTTAATATATATAGTTACTCATTATCATTATGATGTGGTTCAGGATTTTTTCACCGAATTATAAAGAGAACCTTCATTATTGATTAAGTATTCTGAGTGGATACTTGGATTTCTTGGCATCATCGTGGCAATTTATTATCTGCTTGCGGAATTAAGCGGATATAATTGTATGTGGAAAAAATAACCAATGATCTTAAAAACAAAACACGGTACTCTAAACAATCATTACATTTCGAAACAAATATATACTTTAAAAAAAATGAATGTTTGTAAGTGTGGATATTTCATAAAGGAGTGTTATGAAACAGGAGAGGAATAGGTGGGAAATAATAAGGGATATACTTAAAGCTACTATGGGCGATAATAAAGTAAAAAAAACACGCATACTTCAAAAGGCTTACCTTGATTGGAGAACTTTTAACAGATATTTTGATTATCTGAATGATGAAGGATTAATAACAAAATACAAACCCAATGGAAGCGATGAAGAATACTATCGAATCACAGACAAGGGTAACTCTTTTATTAAGAAATTAAAGGAACTTGAAGACGTGATCGCTTAAACAGGAAGTTCCAGAAACATGAGTCCTTTTTGGGTTATCTTGATTTTTTCATTCTTGATAATAATCAATCCCTGCTCTGCAAGAAAATTTATTCTTTTTGTTAAGTTTTTTTCTGATATGTTATTCTGTTTCATCTCTTCGATCCCATGCCATTTTGAATCCTTGATCTGCTCCATGACCCTGTCAATTTCTTTCATATTGCCTTTAGTATACCCATTCAGATTATAGTCTGTTTTGTATTTAAAATGTGTGGTTACCATATAAATGTTGACTGTTAATGACATGTGTTTCGAACACATGGGCTGACTCCTTTACTTCTTTTATAGGATAGTAACAAAACAATTATCACAAAAGTTGATATTTACATTTATGGACAAGAACACAGGCTCTTCAATTCCTTTAAAGAAAGGAAGGGGAAGGTGGGAAATAATAAGGGATATACTCATAGCAATACAAGAAGACAGGAAAGTGAAAAAGACACGTTTGATGCAAAAAGCTTACCTTGACTGGAGAACGTTTAACCGCTATTTTGAATATCTTTTAAACGATGGATTTTTGTGCAACGATGAAGAATGCTTTGAGCTCACAAACAGGGGATCGGAATTATTGAATAAATTGAAGGATGTCGAAGATGTTCTTGATCAGACTTAAAGTTCCATTAATTTGAATCCTTTAGATGTTAGTATAATCCTGTTGTTTTGAATATTTACAAATTCCAGTTCATTTAGGAAGTGAAGAGTATGATGGATTTTGTGCCAAGGTTGTTCAGAAATATCCTTTTCTATTTCTTCAATGCTATGCCATTTTGAATCCATGAGATGCTTAAGTATCCTGTCAATAAAGTCCATGTCTCACCTGTTATACTGTTACTTATTATGTCTATATAATCTACCATGTATGGGCGTTATATGCTTCTGACATATGCTTTTTACCTGTGGATGGAATAGAATAGGTTTTCTGAAATTCGGAAAAATGACTCCTGCAATGTGTTTGAAACACATGCTCGCAGCATTTGTTTTGGTCATATGATGTGGCTACTTATTCCTACATATAGTTTTTCAGTAATAAATATTGGTAACTAACATCGTTCAAAATGTGGAGCGGTTATTAGTTAGAAACAACAGACGGGAATCGTGGTATGAAGCGAGGTGGAGTTTGGTTTTGTGATCCTATCGCAAATACCATTGCGCTTTAACAGTTTTTCGTCTGAAATAGAAATAAAATATGGGAGGTATGAAATGAAAAAGAAAAGGTTTGTGATAGCAGATATTACTGTAGTTTTATTAGTAATGATATTGCTATCAGGAATAGCAACGGCAAGTCCGGCAAATATCAATATTAAAGGAGGTAATCCTACCATTTTGAATCCTTCCGTACCTGTGGAATTGGGAATAGAGATAAGCGGCATAATAATTCCGCCTGCATTGCCTCACCAGTTCATAATAGGTGTGGATGGTCATGGTGCTCAATCATATTTTGAATGCTGGAATGGTAATCCGGTACCATACAATACAAATTGCAATAAAGATAAAATCCAATTAACTATCCTGAAGAGTCCGATATCTGTATCTTCAGATCCGCAAACAATAGCTAATGCGATCAGGGTTACATTTGCAGGAACCCCAACCGATCCTAATGGTACAAGATATACTCTGAATCTGATGGCACAGGATGTAACCGGTAATGAGATCTCTATTGAAGCAGACACAACATTTGAATTGCGGTTCATTCCACAAAAAACACCTCCAGGTGATGAATTCTGGAACGTGGAATGGTTCAACACAATGCCGTGGCAGTACACACAGTTCAATTTGCCAAGAGACCAGAATTATCTTGTAACAAGCGGATTCTATGCACCTGAAGCGAAGACACTTATCTGGGATGGTCTATCCACTCCAATAGGGGTCAACAAAGGAGACCGCCTGAAATTCTGGCATAATTCAACCATAATCGACGACCTGTATGTAAATGGCATTAGAGATATGAACACTGAATCTGCTGTTCAAATTCCATCTCAAACAACATTGAAACTTTACGGCTATTTCGACAAAGGGCCTGGAAACCTTACTGCTATTGATCCGGTAACACAAAAGAAGCCGGAACAAGCGCCATACACAGATCCCGTATCACCATTCTATCCGCAGTCCAGACAGTCGCCGAGGAAGGACTTTGTCACATTCAACCCGGCTATAATGGATCATAACCAGGGCTGGCAGGAATTGATATTCCTTGATCCGAATATTTCAAGTCCGAATTTTGGCAACAATATCCAGAGACCGCAGGAAAAGACCTTCAAGAGAATGTGGTATGAGAAAGCATGGTTCAAAGATGATTACCAGGTAAAAGCCAATGGACGCTGGGACGTTGTTATCGAAGCATGCAAACCATTAGATCCTGCCAAGACTTGCCAGTATGTCACGACGATTCCGCTTGATGATGAAAATGCCATCAATGATCAGTTAATGGCTGGCAACAGGATCAGGGAGCAGAACAATGACCCGAACCTCGGTGATACATATGCGCCGGCGATCGAGCAGGAATTTGCCTACATGACACTGAACGATGTCAGGATGCCTATAATGGTAAAGAATGGCAGCCATATCCTGATACCAATGGCACACCAGGTAAATAATCCATACAGGGGAATTAACAGTTTTGATGCCGCAAATAAGAATGTTAAAGATGCGGTACGGGTAGAAAGTGAAAAGACCCTTGGCATGGACATAGACAACGATGGAAAACTGTCATCAATGGACACAGATGGAAAAGATGTGAGCGGTGATGAAAGCATCGTACTCGTACTTGACAACAAGAGACTTGCAGCCAATGACACGTTACAATTCTTTGATAACAAAGTGAAACTTAACACAGTATTAACGAATCCAGCGAGCATCGAATACAATGTCTGTGACAATGAAGGCGGTGGCTCACAGAACTGCGCCAATGTCCAGGTATTGAACGTCGGACAGGTCGCGAAGTACCAGAGAGGAATGATTGATAACAGAGGACCTTTCTATATCAAACTGATCGCCGTGGACACAACCACCAAGGAAGCAGTAATTGAGGTAGGAAGGATGTTCGGTCAGACCCTCGCGAATATAGGGGAAAACGCCAGATGGAACCAGAAGGGTTTCATTGTGGACGAAGTCTTCTATAACGTGGTCGCATTAAAGACAAGAGTTGTCAACGGGGTAGAACAGTTCAAGTATGTAGTGATCAGGCAGAAGCTGCCCAAAGACGATATCAAGCTCTACGGCAAGCATCTCAAGGTCTGGAAGGCTGGAGAGGTATTGCCGGAATTGCCGCCTTTCAATATGCCACACGAGATCATTGTGGATGTATTAGAGACGCAGGACAAGGCAAAGATCGGAAATAAAGTTGAAGTACCACCACTGGAAATCAGGTATGTAAGAGAAGCCAAAGAAAAGAGATTCGTTGGCGAACTCAAGGAGATCTACAACCAGACACCAAATAAGGAAGCCTGGGTGGTAGAATGGTTCAATACAATGCCTTTCCAGTACACAGAGTTCGTGCTGCCATTGGGCCAGAAATATCTGGTAACAACCGGATTCCGGGCACCTGAAGCAGCGACTCACATCTGGGATGGAAACGCAACTGAGAAGCCGGTCGTCAATCATGGAGACCGCCTGAAATTCTGGCATGATGCATCAATTGGAACTGGATTGTACATCAATGATGGAAAATTGAGACTGTATGGCTACTTTGATGAAGGGGCTGGCGATCTGGCTGCGATAGATCCGGTGACACAAAAGAAACCGGAACAAGCACCGTACACAGATCCGGAAGCACCATTCTATCCGCAGTCCAGGCAGTCGCCGAGGAAGGACTTTGTCACATTCAACCCGGCTATAATGGACCATAACCAGGGCTGGCAGGAATTGATATTCCTTGACCCGGCAAATGGCAACACAGTCCAGAGACCGCAGGAAAAGACCTTTAAGCGAATGTGGTATGAGAAAGCATGGTTTAAAGACGATTACCTGACGCAAGCCAATGGACGCTGGGATGTTGTTATCGAAGCATGCAAACCATTAGATACCCAAACGACCTGCGCATATGTCACAACACTTCCGCTTGATGACGAAAAGGCCATCCATGACCATCTGGCAATAGGACACAGGATCAGGGAGCAGAATAATGACCCGAGCATTGGAGATACATATGCCCCTGCGATCGAGCAGGAATTTGCCTACATGACACTGAACGATATCAGGATGCCCATAATGGTGAAGAGCGGCAGTCATATCCTGATACCGATGGCACACCAGGCAAATAATCCATACCGTGGAATCAACAGCTTTGATGCCGCAAATAAGAGTGTAAAAGATGCGGTAAGAGTGGAAAGCGAAAAGACCCTTGGCATGGACATAGACAACGACGGAAAACTGTCATCAATGGACACAGATGGTAAAGATGTGAGCGGTGATGAAAGCATCGTACTCGTACTTGACAACAAGAGACTTGCAGCCAATGACGAGTTACAGTTCTTTGATAACAAAGTGAAACTTAGCACAGTTTACACGAATCCGGCAAGCATCGTTTACAACGTCTGTGACAATGAAGGCGGAGGTTCACAGAACTGCGCCAACGACCAGGTATTGAACGTCGGACAGGTTGCGAAATACAAGAGAGGAATGGCTGATAATAGCGGACCTTTCTATATCAAACTGATCGCTGTGGATACTGGCACCAAGGAAGCAGTGGTCGAGGTAGGAAGGATGTTCGGTCAGACCCTCGCTAATATAGGAGATAATGCCAGATGGAACCAGAAGGCTTTCATCGTGGACGAAGTATTCTATAACGTAGTCGCAATAAAGACCAGAGTTGTCAGCGGAGTAGAACAGTTCAAGTACATAGTGATCAGGCAGAAGCTGCCCAAAGACGATATCAAGCTCTACGGCAAGCATCTCAAAGTCTGGAACACTGGAGAGGTATTGCCGGAATTGCCGCCTTTCAACATGCCACATGAAATCATTGTGGATGT
Organism: Candidatus Methanoperedens sp.; assembly: GCA_028717345.1. Lineage (GTDB taxonomy): Archaea > Halobacteriota > Methanosarcinia > Methanosarcinales > Methanoperedenaceae > Methanoperedens. Next base: position 9,840 of record JAQUNZ010000022.1, on the reverse strand, counting down.
ACTGACTGCGCAGGCGAAGCCTGCCAGTATGCAGGACAAGATAGGCGAAAAGATTCCAGCAAGACCATTGGTTATAACCTATGGACTGGAAGCTAAAGAGCCAAGGTTCCAGGGACAGCTCAAGGAGATCTACAATCAGAGGAATGTATCAGATCCCTCAGGACCAGGGCCACAACCAGGGACATGCACACTTCCGAATGGAAAGACTGTGGATCTCAATGGTGATGGTACTGTGGACATCGGGGATGCATCAAAATTGATCCTCAAATGGGGAACTAGCGACAGTGCCGCAGATCTCAATAGTGATGGTATTGTGGACATCGGGGATGCATCAAAATTGATCCTTAACTGGGGCAAGGTTTGTACATAAGACAACACAAAATCAAATGAGGTATCAACAATGAAAACCAAAATCTCAAGGATGGTGGGAAACCTCACCATTCCTTTTTTAATATTTTGTGTACTCACCACAATCAGTATAGGAGTTGTCCAGGCAGCATCAGTAAGCATCGAACCGTCATCAAAAAGTGTCAACCGTACCGATACTTTCAGCGTAAATGTTGTAGTTGACCCTGCAGGTCAAGCTGTCATGGGAGTCCAGATAAAACTGAACTTTGATAAATCAGTTGTCAATCTTAACAGCGCTGTTCCAGGAACCTTCCTGGGAAACAGTCCGATACTGTTCAATAATACTATTGACAACACCAATGGTAAATTGGAACTTGCATATAATATAGCAGGTGGTGATTCTGCCAAATCAGTAAAGGGAACCTTTGCAACTCTTACCTTCACGGTAAGGAGCGACGCTCCAAATGGAACCTCGAATTTAGATCTGACCATGGCGAAGCTTACAGACGCTTCTGCAGACCCAATAGCTGGAGTTACAATAAACGACGGAACAGTTACAGTTTTGTCTGCTCCGAGCAATGGTGACGGCGGAGGTGGAATCACTTCTTCCACAGTTCGGATTGAACCATCATCGAAGACTGTCAACCGTACCGATACTTTCAGCGTAAATGTTGTAGTCTATCCTGCAGGTCAAGCTGTCATGGGAGTCCAGATAAAACTGAACTTTGATAAATCAGTTGTCAATCTTAACAGCGCTGTTCCAGGAACCTTCCTGGGAAGCAGTCCGATACTGTTCAATAATACTATTGACAACACCAATGGTATATTGGAGCTTGGATATACTATTGCTGGTACTGATTCAGCTAAAACAGCAAATGGAACCTTTGCAACTCTAACCTTCAAGGTAAAGAGCAACGCTCCAAATGGAACATCGAATTTAGATCTGACCATGGCGAAGCTTACAAACGCTTCTGCAGACACAATACCTGGAGTGATAATGGATGATGGACAGGTGATCGTTGAAACAGGAACAACGCTACCGCCCCCACAACCGAGCAGAACAATATCGTGGAAGTTCATTTCGGTACCCTACCAGCTGGAAAACTCAACCGTGGCCAACGTAACGAAAGGAATTCAGTATGATGGGCTTTTCGGCTTTGACCCGGTTAATAAGGTCTATGTTGGTGGAGTGACGAATTTCGAACCACTGAAGGGTTACCTGATACACATGAATACATCGCAGGACATAACCAATCTTGTACGCAAGAGCGGACAACCATCAGTACCTCCATCCATCGATGTGAAGAAAGGATGGAACCTTATCGGAACCTCTGGCACTGATCCAAATAATGCTGAAACAATGCTTGGAGCAATTGATCTGAGCTATTACAGCATCTGGAACTTCGATGTTTCAACACAGAGCTACGATAAAATAGGCGTCAATGGGTGGAGCGGTCCAGATAGTGCAACACATGTATCAACTGTGAATTTCACTATGCAGCCCAAAGTAAGCTACTGGGTATGGGCAACTCAAGATACATCCTTGCCAGCATATAGTCCGTAGGAGAGGTGAAAAATATATAATATAAAACAGGAATAAACATAAAATAATGTTTATTCCTAATTTTTATTTTATCAAAAAGGTGATACAATTTGTCAAATAAAAGAATATTTAATATAATACTTATCTGTACTTTGATCGTTTTGTCCGCTGGAATTGTCAGCGCCCAAGACCCACCGAATTTACCGGTAATCTTGAAAGGTACTGTCAATATTGATGGCAGTCCTGCGCCAGCAGGCACAACTATAACTGCAAAAGTGGGAGGAAACGCGGCTGGAGCCACAAGCGTTCTAACTGCTGGAAGTTATGGCGATACCGCTAATGGCAGGCTTCCAGTATCTGCAAGTTCGAATGGAGCTGTTGACTTTTATGTAAATGGCATTAAAGCAACCCCATCACCTGCATTCACATATAATTCAAATGATGCTGGTAATACTTCCGTGGTAAATCTTAACGCTCCGTCGTCAACTGGAACTGCAACCCCCACATCGACACCAACTGGAAATGGTGGCACTGGAACTGGGGGCAACGGTCGCACATCTGATGCAAGCTCCGGCACATCTGGAACAAGCACTGGAGGATTGGGAACTACATCCGATAAAAAAACTCCAATCCCAACTCCTAAGCAGGGCGAAGGATTAACCAATGCTCCTGGAGCACCAGAAGCCAAAGATACAACTGTCACAGATGGAACAACAACCAAGGCAGTTTCTCCTCCATTCGAATTCTCTTCAATTCTGGGAATGTTTGTTGTCGTGGTAATTGGAGCAATAATAATTGTTGTGCTGAAAAGAACAGGTAAAATATAAGGAGGATTAAAAGATCACAAAAAACATTTTGATCAAAAAGGGCATTATAACTTTTATGAATTGCATAGATTTTTTTCCTGCTGTTAACTATAATGCCCGCCTCAACTTCCATGCAAATACTTCCTTGCCAGGTCGTTAATCTTTCTTTTTGAGGATCATTAAACTCAGTAACCTTTACATATAGTGGAAACAATAAGGATATTATACATGAGGTGTTTATACTGAAACAGCAACAGAAAACCAGTCCAGGACCTGAGGAATTCACAAGGGTCAGGATACCCCAGAAAAGCGCCAATGAAGTGCTTGCTACTGTTGAATCCCTGCTTGGAGCGAACAAAATAAGGGTCAGGTGTATGGACGGGGTTGTGAGGCTTGCTCGTATTCCAGGAAAGATAAAAAAGCGTATCTGGATGATGGAAGGGGATATTGTTATTGTGGTACCATGGTCTTTCCAGAACGAAAAGGCTGATATCGTCTGGAAATACAGCGGACCGCAGGTTAACTGGCTGCAGCGCAAAGGATTTTTAAAAAGTTAGAACAAGGGTATGGTCAGTGACAAAAAGCTCCATAGAATGGACGAGATTATCGACGAATTCCGGATGCGTATCAAAGATTCCAGCCGGAAAGAAGTATTTTCTGACGTATTTGATACAGCCACGCTGAAAGCTCTATATGAGCTTGCACGCAAAGGGTTTATAGATGCTATGGGGGGATCCGTAAGTACTGGAAAAGAGGCAAATATCTTCCATGCGATCTCGAAAGAAAAAGGAGAGGTAGCGGTCAAGATATACATGATGTCCACTGCAAATTTCCATGCAATGAAAGACTATATTATAGGGGACCCTAGGTTTGTAGGCATCAAACAGGCAAAAAATGATATCATACTTGCATGGGCAAAAAAAGAATTCAAGAATTTGCAACGAGCAAAAGATGCAGGCGTGAGAGTGCCTGAACCATATATCACAAGAAGGAATATTCTGTTAATGGAATTTATAGGGAAAGACGGCGTCCCCATGCCGCAATTAAAGGAAGCAAAAATAAAGCAGGAAGAAGCACCGCTTTTTTTTAATAAGATAGTTGAATACATGACCCTTCTGTATCGCGATGCAAAACTTATCCATGCAGACCTTTCAGAATATAATATCCTGGTTGACATAGATACTATGTCCCCGGTGATAATAGATATGGGGCAATCTGTGACAACCGACCATATTAATGCAGAAACATTCTTAAGACGAGATGTTGATAATATAGCCCGGTTTTTTAAGAAATTGAATGTACAGGTAAACGAAGAGAAAATGATGTCAATGATCAAGGAGGTAGAAAAATGAATGAACATATTAAGATCCCTCTCGACAGGGTTGCTGTTTTAGTAGGTCCAAAAGGCAGTATAAAAGAGCTTATTGAAGAAAAATCAACCACTTCTATAAATATCGAAAGCAGCAGCGGGACTGTCGAGATAATGGATGCAAAAGACCCCCTCAAGGGAATGCGGGCAAGGGAAGTAGTCCATGCAATAGCCAGGGGTTTCAGCCCGGAGAAAGCCACGAAGCTATTTGACGATGATAATCTTATGTTCGAAACCATCGACCTTTCAAACATTGCAAGGACAGAAAAGGATATGGAGCGGTTAAAAGGTCGAATTATCGGCAGGGCAGGAAAGACGCGCGAGGTTTTTGAAGAACTTACAAATGTACGTATATCAGTTTATGGTAAAACAATTTCGATAATCGGGTATCCAGAACAAAATGCAGTAGCACGTGCAGGTATAGATATGCTCTTAAAAGGTTCCACTCACGGTCCGGTGTATAAGTTCCTTGAGAAAAAAAGAACAGATCTAAAAAATGTGGAAATGGGATTCTGATTTTTTTTATTTTAATTTAAAACATTGCTTGCTGCTTCAACGCCAGGTCCCATTTTCTTGACTACGCCATTCTTGTGGAGTACGATTTCCACTATCTGGATGGTGCTTAATATGTCAAGCTTACTTATGTTGCCCATGCTTCCTATCCTGAATATCTTCCCTTCAAGAGGTCCCTGACCGCCTGATACCTGGACCCCCAGTTCTTTTATCCCGCCCCTTAACTTCTTATCATCTATTCCAGTGGGCATCTTCATAGCTGTGACAGTGTTTGAATATCTGCTGTGCTGGTTCAACCTGGGGAACATCTCGACATTCATTGCATCCGCTGCTGCACGTAATGCTTCTGCGAACTTTATATGCCGCTTGATGCGTGTTTCAAGACCTTCTTCTTTCACTATCTTTAAAGCTTCATGAAGCGCGAAGAAAAGTGGTACAGCCGGAGTATAGGGTGTCTCAGGGCTCTCTTTATTCGCTGATTTCCTGTACGCCTTAATGTCCATATAATATGGAGGTTTCTCGACAAGCGCATCCCAGGCTTTCTTGCTCACACTTATCGCTGATAATCCCGGGGGAGCGCCAATGCACTTCTGCGAACCGACAACAGCCAGGTCAACCCCCCATTTATCCACCTGGACGTCATCTCCTCCAATAGTTGTCACGCCATCCATGATAAAAAGGGCGCCGTATTTTTTAGCAAGCTCTCCTACCTCTTTTGCAGGGTTCTTGATCCCCACGGATGTATCGTTATGCACAAGGGTCACTGCTTTTGCGCCTTCAGAAAGCGCGCTCTCAACCTTATCAAGCTCAATTGACTCACCCTTTGTCCAGTCGAATTTGACCGCCCTGACCTTTCCGTAGCGTTCTCCAATTTCCCTGAACCTTTCACCGAACTTCCCGTTCTCGATAGTGACAAGCGTGTCATTCTTACCTATGACATTACATACAGCAGCTTCCATGGCACAGCTTCCAGAGCCGGTTATTATGTACATATCATTTTTTGTGGCAAAAAGCTCCTGCAAAATTGTCCTGCATTCGCTGTACATGCTCCCAAAATCCTTGCTTCTGTGCCCGATTATAGGTTTTGACATTGCACGAAGTATTCTGGGTGCTACCGGCACAGGGCCTGGGATCATAAGAAGTGTGTTTTCAAGGTTCATGTGATTCTCCTGGATTAGTAAATTATTATTTTTGTGCTAATACAACTAACTTTTATGTATATTTTATGTACTGCCGGGATCATGGAATTGAATTGGGAACACAAAAAATAATTGAATATATGTCAATTATATTATTAAAAAAGAAATTAATAAAATAACCCCCGCAAGATACGCAACAGCAAGATACCGCAAAAACTTCCCGACAAATACCAGTATAGCAAACTTCGTGAACTCAAGCTTCAGAAGCCCGCCTGTGACCGTGATAGCGTCGCCGATCAGCGGAACCCAGGTGAACAACAGCACATAAGAGCCGTATTTTGAGAAGTATTTTTCAGCCTTATCAAGTTCGCTCTGTTCGATCCTGAGATATTTTTCCATATATCCCCGCCCCATGGAACCTAAATAATAACTGGTACAGGCGCCAAAAAAATTTCCTATTGAGGCGACCATTACCACAGCCATGGCATTAAATCCCTGTGAGACAAGAAGAACTACAATGCCTTCGCTCCCGAAAGGAAGTATGGTTGAGGCTAAAAAACTCGCAATGAAAAGACCCGCATAACCGTAGTTTAACAGAATCCCTTCAAATGATTCAAGCATAACTGATTGTGTCCGGCTACAGCAGTCCGATATTCGTCTTCCTTACAACTTCGTCATAATTCTTGTATCCGAGGATCTTTTCGATCATATCAGAATGCTTCCCTTTTATCATATCCAGTTCTGAAGATGAATAATCCGTGATGCCTTTTGAAAATACATTTCCATCGCTTTCGATATCCACGATATCCCCCCTGTCGAACAGCCCCGATACCTCAAGTATCCCTGAAGGCAAAAGCCCCATGCCTTTCTTAACAGCCTTTTCTGCACCTTTATCAACGATTATCTTTCCAGAGGTTTTTGACAGGATTATCCAGCGCGTCCTGTTCCTGAACTTTCCGTTCTGTGCAGGGAACAGCGTCCCTATGTTATCGCCATTTATGATATTAATGATCACATCCTCAACCGTGCTGTTGGCTATCACCATGTGGCATCCTGCTATGGACGTTATCTTTGCAGCCTCTATCTTTGTCCTCATCCCGCCCACTCCTTTCATGCTCGTGGGGCTTCCTCCGTAGCTCTCTATCTCAGGCGTGATCTTTTCTATCGTGCTGATAAGCCGGGCATCCTCATTTTTCTTTGGGTTCTTGTTGAACAGCCCATCGATGTCTGATAAAAGAATCAGGAGTTCAGCCTCGACTTTGCTTGCCACCATTGCTGAAAGTTTGTCGTTATCCCCGAAGGTCGCCTCTATCTCATGTACGCATATCGGGTCGTTCTCATTGATTATGGGAACCACGCCAGCCTCCATGAGCGCAGAGATGCTGTTTCGCAGATTTAAATACGTCATCCTGCTGGAGAAGGCTTCATAGGTAAGCAGTATCTGCGCTACCTTGATGTCGTATTTTCCAAACGCTGCCATCCATTCCTGCATCAATATATTCTGTCCTACAGCAGCCGCAGCCTGGCGAAGCGGTATTTCCCGTGGACGCGAGGGCATTTTCAGCTCTTCAACGCCAATTCCGATAGCTCCTGAACTTACAATGATTGCAGTTTTCCCAAGCTTCCTGAGTTCTGCAACCTGGCGCGCAGTATCTTCAGTTAGCCGCCTGTTAAAGCTTCCATCTTCACATGTGAGGGATGAAGTCCCGATCTTCACTACAATGGTCTTAATGTCCCTGAAAAGTTCTTTTCTATCAAAGGCGTTCATTTGAGCCATCCATTTTATCTGCAAAGCTTATATCCAACTTTTTATGAGAGTATTTCTTTGCACTCTTTCCCACATAGTCAGCCACTTTATTCCCATTTCCGATGAGCACGTATTTATATATCAAAAGCCCCTCCATCCCGACCGGACCTCTGGCGTGTATCTTGTTTGTGCTGATGCCTACCTCTGCGCCTTTCCCGTAACGGAATCCGTCTGCAAACCTTGTCGAAGCATTCCACATCACGCTTGAAGAGTCCACAAGGCTTGTAAATTTTGAGGCGCTCGTTTTATCCTCTGTCACTATGGCATCTGTATGATGCGAGCCGTATTTGTTAATATGTTCGATAGCCTCATCCAGCGAGTCCACTATCTTTATGGATAAGATAAGGTCGTTATATTCTGTGTTCCAGTCATCTTCCGTGGCATGAAGTATGGCTTTAAGGAATCCTTTGCCTTTCAAAAGATGAAACGTTGGGTCGTCGCATCTCATTTCAACTCCTGCTAAATCGTACCTCTTTCCCATCTCAGGCAGGAACTTTCCCGCGATATCCCTATGCACGAGCAGGGTTTCCATAGCATTACACACGGCAGGATACTGTACCTTTGCATCGTAGCAAATATCAAGGGCTTTTTCCAGGTCTGCAAAAGAGTCCACATAAACATGGCAGACGCCTGCAGAGTGACCAAGGACAGGGATTCTGGTATTGTCCTGGATATATTTTACGAACTCATTTGACCCCCTGGGAATTATGAGGTTTATATACTCATCGAGTTTTAGCATCTCCATAACCTCTTCCCTGGTCTCCATCAGTGCAAAAGCGCCGCGCGGCATATCAACTGTACTCTCGATAGCATTGACAAGAACGTCAAAGATAGCCCTGTTGGAGTGAGCAGCTTCGCTGCCGCCTTTGAATATGGTGGCATTTCCGCTCTTTAAGCAAAGTGCCATTATCTGGGGTACGACATCAGGACGGGATTCGAATATGACACCTATAACGCCAATAGGGCAGCTTACCTGATACAGTTCAAGACCCTTATCCAGTTCAAGCGCAGAAAGTGTTTTTCCTACCGGGTCTTCAAATTTTATTACATCTTTTATGCCTGCTATCATTTCATCTATTTTAATATCATCAATTTTCAGCCTCTTGAGAAGCGATTTTGAGAGTTTTCCTGCATCGACGAGCTTTTCGGCTGCTAAAATATCTTTTTTGTTGGCGATGATGACTTTTTCCCTGTTTGAGTCTAAAGCCTGCGCCATTGATGAAAGGGCTCTGTTCTTCAGTTCTCCCGGCACACTTGCTATGGGAATAGAGGCGGATTTTGCGAATTTTACCCTGTTGAGGAAATTGGAGTTCATATTAAACAAACGATGATTTATTATAATTATGTTGGGGTTTCTTTTACATCATTTTACTTATTAAATATATGTTTTTTGCGACAATCAAAAACATTAAGTATCATACTAATCATTATAATTATATATCATTAATCTGGAGAATTTATAGGTATTGATATGAATTTAATAGAAAATTTGGATATAACATCCACAAATAATCTGCTTATAATTGCAAATATCGTTTTAATCATCCTTGCTATTTTCTTACTGGTCAAGCTTAGAAAATCAATTGTGAAACATGAAAAAGAATTTGAACCGGATGCTTACCCGAAAAAAGAAAATGAAACCGATCTTACTGGGATTGCTAATATCAAGCCAGAAGAGTTTAATCCAGAAAGATTCGATCTAAATAAGAATTTTTTAACAACGGCAACAACTCCGAAATCCATTCCTGTGGAGATGGGAAGTAATTCAATGCAAGCCCCCGATGCACTTTCATTGGGCGCAGTGGCTAATGATGCCGGGATTCTTGGAACTGATGAACTTGAAGATGAATTGCTGGAAGAATTTGATTTGTCCAAGGTTGACAGTCCAGAAATACCACAGCCTGTAAAACAAGAAGAGAAAACGAAAGAAGAGTCCGCAATTCCTCCTGAGCCCAAGATAACAGTACCAGAGAAGGAAGAAAAGAAAACGAAAGTAGAGTTCGCAGTTCCACTTGAGCCTGAGATAACAATACCAGAGACGAAAGAAGAGATAAGAAAAGTAGAGTTCGTAGTTACTCCTGAGCCTAAGATAACAATACCAGAGAAGGAAGAAAAGAAAACGAAAGTAGAGTTCGCAGTTCCTCCTGAGCCCAAGATAACAGTACCAGAGACGAAAATAGAGTTCGCAGTTCCACTTGAGCCTGAGATAACAATACCAGAGAAGGCAGAAGAGAAAACGAAAGTAGAGTTCGCAGTTCCTCCTGAGCCCAAGATAACAATACCAGAGAAGGCAGAAGAGAAGCCAGTAGTAAAAA
>JAQUNZ010000021.1 GCA_028717345.1 Candidatus Methanoperedens sp. | reverse complement strand
GCTGCTGTTCGCTTTATACCGGTGACTATACTTTTTATAGCGGCATTTCTCATCGGGCTTATGGCTCCAATGTCCACGCCTGACTTGAGTTTTGCTCCTCTGTCGCTATATAGGTCTATTGTGTCAGTCACGTTTATTTACCTCCTATTGTTTTCTATCCAAGAAATTGGTCACTTGGATCGATACAAAAGAGGGATTAATAATCTCTCGGACTAGAACTCAGAAAAAAACATTTCCGTTCTATTTCTCCGTTCATATTTTTGAATCACCACATTTTTAACCCACGACATTTTTAACCAATAACATTTTTGCCACCACATTTTGGAAGCACAACTTTTTTTTTATTGTATCGGTCTGCCGTTACAATCCCTTGTAGCCCAACCTATTCCCTTATAGTACTTAAATTTTGCGAATCGTTCATGATAATACATTATAAAATAATTCGAAGCTTGCAAAATATCATGAAATATCTACAGATTCTCATTCACATATTCAACAGCATTTCTGAATATCGCCATGCCTGCGCCTTCTTCAGGTAATTCTTCCCGGGTCCATGCAGGGTGATTGGTCTTGTGCATGAAAGCTTCAGGATGTGGCATCATTCCGAATACTCTGCCAGTTTCATCGCATATTGCGGCAATGTTCTCAATTGAGCCGTTGGGATTATGAGGATATCCCGCAGGATTTCCGTTCATATCAACGTACTGAAATACGATATGATGGTTCTTTTTTAGCCTTTCAAGCACCTGGGGATATTTGACGACGAACTTACCTTCACCGTGGCGTACCGGAAGGTATATACTCTGGATCCCTTTCGTGAATACGCATTTTGATCCCTTAGTGGTTTTCATATGGACCCACCTGTTCTCGAATCTCCCCGAGTCATTAAATGTGAGGGTAACATCCTGCTTTGAATAATCTCCACCAAAAGCAGGCAATAATCCCATCTTTACCATCACCTGGAAGCCATTGCAAATGCCTATTATCAATTTCCCCTCTTCTATGAACTTTTGTACTTTTTCCCCCAGATTATACCTTATCATGTTGGCAAGAACCTTACCAGAAGCTATATCGTCCCCAAAAGAGAATCCTCCTGGAAGCGCAAGGATGTGAAAATCAGAAAGCTTCACTTTGCCATTGAGAAGATCTGTAAGATGTATCCTTTCTGCCTGAGCCCCTGCAAGATTGAAAGCGTGCTGCGTCTCAGTATCGCAGTTTATACCATAGCCTGTGAGGACAAGAATTTTAGGTGTCATTTGGTAAAATCCAGCTAAATAAACAACTAATCATTATGCCTTCAAATTGTGAAGCCTTGCACAGATTTGTAGGAAGTTTCCTGACAGAGATATCAAAAAGCACAGGCTTTTGCACTAATTTTATGTTATTGTATATCAAATAAAGTTTTTCTATTGTCGAGATGTCAAAACCTTTTTTTAATAAAGCTACTCTCTCCCGTGGTGTTTCTAGCATTGTCAGTCTTTTCTCCAAAATCTATATTTTTATTTTTGTGGTTATTATTGTTAATATACATTTTGTTTTTGTTTTTTTTAACTATACGCAAATCTAAAAAACAAATCTTAAAAAATAAAAAAATATAAATAGTAGTATTGTCAAATACGTTATTATGAAAGTTGTTTTCAGAATTATTGGCTCTGAAGAAGACCTTGAAGATACTGAGGCTAATGAAGAAAATGTCCACTTTTGTTTCAGACCGTCTGAAAAAAATATTCTCTCACTTGTAAAAAGAAGTCCGAAATTGAAGAGGATACAACTTCCATCTTCATATCAAAAAACAATTTCAAACACCACAAAAACTTTCCTTAAAATGAGAAACATAAAATTAATGATCGGGGATATCTGGGGTCACAGAACTGATATAGATAGATTCGCTGAGATAGATTTAGGGGGAGTGTAATCAATTTTGCTGAAACTTCTATAATGTAGAGCAAATATTATAGGAGTCGAGAAAAAAGGGCAAAATTATTCACAAGGGAACAGGCAAGAACCTGGTTAAGAGACAACAATCTGAAAGATGGAAAAAGTATTGAAAACGCCATTGTTCACCTTTTCTCATTATCATAAATTACATACTCAACTTTAGTTTCTTTAAAAATTTCCTTAGTGTCTTCTAATAATTCTTTATCCTGTTTACTATGTGAAATGAATATTTTTGCCATTTGATCGACCTTTTTTACACATTGCTATATATATTTATGGTGCCCATCATCAGAAATCAACTCTGGTTGTCTTTGGCTCATTTTTCGGGAGCATGAATCGGTCATCTGAAGTGAGCAGTCACTTTTTACAGTTTTAACTTCTCAAGCCTTTTCGTAGCTTCCAATAGCGTTTCATCCTTCTTTGAGAAAGTAAAACGAAGCTTATACTTTCCTGACTCACTCTTGAAGAAACTGCTTCCGGGGACAGCAGCCACACCTATTTCGCTTACAAGATACCTGGCAAATGCCATATCATCCATCTCAAAGTATTCAGGGATGTCTGCAAGAATATAATATGCTCCATCGGGCAGTCTGCATTCGAATCCTGCTTTTATCAAGGCATCATAAAGCAGTTTTCTCTTTCCGCCATACATATTCGCAAGCTCTTTGTAATATGAATCAGGGAACTGCAATGCCGTTACGCAGGCATGCTGGAGCGGCGCAGGCGCGCCCACCGTGAGGAAATCATGCACCTTTCGAAGAGCAGAGGTGAGTTCCTTTTGTGCAACCGCATAACCTATGCGCCAGCCTGTGACGCTGTATGTCTTTGAGAAACCGCTTATTGTAATCGTCCTGTCCTTCATTTCATCAAGTGAAGCGATGCTGATGTGTTTTTTCCCGTCGTACAGGATGTATTCGTATATTTCATCTGTTACAGCGATAACATCGTGGTCAGCGCACAGGTCTGCGATCAATTTCATCTCATCCCTGGTGAACACTTTTCCGCACGGGTTGTTGGGGGTATTGAGTATCAGTGCACGGGTTTTTTTATTGAAAGCTGACACCAGGGCATTCTCATCGATGCTGCCGTCATCGTTCAATGGCACAAAGCGCGGCACTGCGCCTGAGACTGCTGCATCAGGACCATAGTTCTCATAGAACGGCTCAAATACCACCACCTCCTCCCCATCGTTTATAAGAGCAAGCATGGAAGCCATCATTGCTTCTGTAGAACCGCACGTTACAGTGACCTCGGTATCAGGATCAGCCTCAATATGATTGTATTTGAGGGCTTTTCGGGATATTTCTTCGCGCAGGTCTTTTGCACCCCAGGTTATGGAGTACTGGTTAAAATCACCCATGATCGCATCAGCCGCAGCCCGCTTGAGTTCAAGAGGCGCAGGGAAATCCGGGAATCCCTGCGCCAGGTTGATGGCATCATGTTTTATCGATAACCGTGTCATGTCGCGGATCACTGACTCTACGAAATGATCAACTCTTCTGGATAACATAGAGCCATAAAAAGCTCATGGGTTATATTTAGACTTCCATTTATTATGATGTAAACCGTTAATTTTATATTAGACTTATTCAATGGGAGTGCAAAAGGTGACCTAAATGGCAGCAAAAGTAAACAATGATGAATGTACCGGCTGTGGAATATGTGTTGATGAATGTCCTGCAACAGCTATAGAACTGAAAAATGAGAAGGCGCACGTTGATGAAAAAGAATGCACTGATTGCGGCACATGTGTTGATTCATGCCCTAACAGTGCGATTTCACTGGAATAAAAAAGAATCTGATATTATAATAACGTAAGGTCAGTCATGGCAAAAATAAGAGCAGGAGTACTTGGTGCGACAGGTAACGTAGGTCAGAGATTCATAGAGATGTTAAGCAGGCATCCATGGTTCGAGATAACCTCACTTGCTGCTTCTGACAGGAGCGCGGGAAAAAGATATGGCGATGCTGCGAACTGGAGGCTTGAGAGCAAGATCCCTGAAGAAGTCATTGACCTGGAAGTTGTACCTGTCGATGCTAAAAAAGTCAAAGCAGATATCGTATTCTCAGCTCTTCCCACCGACCTTGCAAAAACAGTAGAACCTGATTTTGCAAAAGCAGGTTTTGCTGTTGCAAGTAACGCAAGTGCCCTGCGCATGGTGAAAGACATCCCGCTTGTCATACCTGAAGTGAATCCTGAGCATCTCGGACTTATCGACGTGCAGCAGGACAACCGCAAATGGGACGGTTATGTCGTGACAAATCCCAACTGCACAACTATCATGAGCACAGTGACGCTCAAACCTCTCATGAAGTTCGGTATCGAAAAAATATACCTTGCTTCGATGCAGGCAATATCAGGAGCAGGATATGATGGCGTGGCTTCGATGGCTATACTTGATAATGTAATCCCGTATATTGAAAAGGAAGAGGAAAAAGTTGAGACCGAAACAAAGAAACTGCTTGGCGAGTTCAACGGCAGCGAAATAACCGATGCACCTTTTGCAGTCAGCGCAAGCTGCAACCGCGTCATGGTAATGGACGGGCACACTGAAGCGCTCTGGGTGGAGATGGCTGATGATCCAACCACGGATGAAGTCAAACAGGCGTTCCTGGATTTTGATCCCGGACTATCAGACCTGCCAACTGAGCCGACACCTGTGATAGAGGTAAAGGAAGAAAAAGACAGACCGCAGCCCAGAATGGACAGGAACATCGGAGGCGGGATGACTGTGTCAGTTGGACGCATCCGCCCGGGGATACGATATATCTGCATGGGGCATAATACCATCAGGGGCGCGGCTGGAGCAAGTGTGCTGAATGCCGAGCTTCTGAAAAAGATGGGGAAACTCTAAAATAAATTTTTTTCCAAGAAAAAAATTTATTCCCTTAGCTCAGGCGGCAGCATATTCGGGATGCCGTCGTCTATGGGATAATACTCTTTGCACTTTCCGCAGTAAAGTGTTCCCTTCACGATCTCTTTTTCATTTTCGTCCGTGACCTCAAGCACGAGGTCGCCCTTACACATAGGGCAGCACAGGATATCCATCAGGTCTCTTTTCATTTTGTTTGCACCTATACCCCTTAAATGCATTTTGCATTATCAAACTATCGGTAATTATGTAGTATCTTGAAAAAAATCCTCAAGCCCCCGCTGGAACAGGGTCTCCTTCAATATAGTGCTCTCTTTTATCCATCTCTCTTTAGGTATTACAAGCCTTGTCGAAATATACTCAAAAGCCTCGTTCAACGAAGCGCATTTCCTCGGCGTCGCCTTCAGCGCTGCCCTCACATTCTCCCTAACGTTCCACACTCCGACTGGCATTATGTAACCCGGATGCGCCTCCCGCAATATCACCACGCGTGCCTGCCGCTTCTCTTTAACAAGATGCTCATTCACCGCAAGCCGCGCAGCATAGTAGCAGCCGCCTATCTCTGCATATGTTGTCCGTCCTTCATACCCCTCGGAGGAGGACATTATAGCCACATCCTTCCCGAACGGGTTCCACACCGTATTCGGGTACCATGCCTCAATGAGTTCATAACTCCATGGTTTTGGCATCATAAGCACCACGAACCTGTTATCAAGCTGCCATGACTCAAAGACAAGGTATTCATTTATGAGCGGGAAATCCTTCATCTTCTCCATCAGGTTCGCGCCTATCATGCTGTCAACCGCTGTGATGCTCCACCTGGTGGGAACGAACCGCCGTGCTTTTCCTTCACCGAAAGAGCCCACAGAAAAAGCCTTCTGGATGCTTGAAATAAGGGTGCCGTCTTTATAAAGCCCCAGAACTGCATCCTTCGCAAGAAGATCGGTATCGTTGTTGGCTTTTTCCATCCTCCGGTCGAATTTAGTATTCCCAACATCGATCTTCTTTAGCGGCGCCGTGGGACCGAATGGCTGCACTTCATCATCAAGCACAAGCCTTGCTTTTGGCTTTTTAAGGAACTCAGCCTCCACGTCAATTGGAGATGAACAAAGCGCCATCTCGCGAGTGGCTTCTATTATGCGGCTGCCTTCAAGATCTCGAATATGAACAAGATGTTTTCCCCGCACAAGCTGGGAGCGAAAGTCCACTATGTCATCGATGCTCTTTCCAAGCCACATCTCAGGCGTGTCAAGAAGAGCGGTATCGCCGTGCGAAGGGGGAATAAGAGGACCTACAGATACATACGGATACCCGATCCTCCCCACGAAAACGCCAGGGGGAGATGAGCCATCGATGTTCAGGCTGTCTGTGAGCGGCTTGACCTTTGCGCGGGAATAGAACTTGACAAGTACAGGGCATCGCTGTTTGCCACATAATAATTTTGCCCCTCTGCAAATGATGCACAGGGCATCGCTGTTGCCTGTAAAGATGGATTCCGGGTTTTCCATATAATGATTAATGATACGGCAGGATATAAAATAAATGCGGTTATTTGAGACGGATGTTTCGATTCGTGTTGATTCGTATTGGTATTATCCGAGATACAATATATATTTATTAAAAAATTGGAGACCATCTTATGAATTCCTTTTTTCAGAATATACTCTTCATGTTTTTGATATAGAAATTCAACGAATTCCGCAACTTCAATAACTTTATCATGAGGTAGGCGGCTTAAATAATCTATGCATTGCTCGATATATTGGTGCCTGTCTTTATTTAAGCTTTGGATAACATCCGCCTAATAAAGATGAGGTTTCTCACTTGTCTATAAATCATCAGATGAACCCCGGCGCCGTCCGCCAACCATGCGCGCATCCGCCAGCCGTCGGCGCGCGTGTGAAGGGGGCGGGGGAGATTATGAGTGGTGGGGGAGGGTGGGATGGATATTGAAATAAGGGGGCGGGAGAAAGTGTGTTCAGTAAAAGCTGTATATTATAGGGTTCTTTACGAATTGTATCGGAGTTGGTATATTACTGAAGTAATCAATCATACGAACTGAGTTCAATCTCTTCAAGAGTTTTTTCTATGTCACTCTCTTCATTGAGCCTTGAAAGCACATCCATTACCTTACCAATAGGAACGTCAATATTTTCAGCTATCCTGGAGATCGAATAGCCTTTCCTGTGGTATTCGATAATAAGTTCCTCTGTTACTCCTTTTGCAATGTATTTCCTGGCAATGGCAGATATCGGCAGATATTCTTCTTTTGATTTTCGTTTGAGGTATCCCGCGATCAAATCGGGAAGCGTCACATTAATATTTGTTCCCATATATTCACCAACTTTCTATTCTTTTCAATATCTTTTCAATATCCCTCTGTCTAATATATATTTTCTTTAAAATATTCATGAATTTAACACATTGTTGTTTCGTAATTACACCTTTTTTTAATTGATATGCAGTAAACTCAGGTGTGGTATAGCACTTTATGTCATTTTCCGATGCTGTATTTTTTAACAGCAGATCATCACTTATCAGGATGCAGCCTTTTCGATGTATATGGCATGTTTTCAATAGATTAATGTCAGTTGTTGAAAGCCTCCCTTTTTTATCATTGCTCAGATTAATTTTTCCAGATCCGGTTTGAATTATCTGGATATTGAAATCATTAATGTTTATTCCAAGCTCGTTTTCAATTTCAGCAGCTACATTTTTTATGGTTGAGAGCTTCATTTTCCGTAATATTTCGGCTTCCGTTCTCAATGTATTTATTAGAAATGTGGCATTTACAATAATTTGCATAATTTGTGTAATTAGCATAAAATACATGTAAATATTTAAAACTATTGTATCGAAAAAAGCAACCAGGAGCACATGCACTAAAAAGTACAAGTGAAGAGGCATATTATAGATATTATAAATCTCCGGCGCCCTCCGCAAACCCCGCGCTCATCCGCCAGCCGCACCGCAGGCGCGTGGGTGAGGGGGGCTGGGAAAAACAGTTTACAAAAACCGTATTGTAGAGTCATTACGAGAACATTTTGTTGAATCAACTCATAATGATAAATTCTTAATATTGAAAAGAATTACTAATTTCCTGTCAACTTCTTTTAATTCATTCTCGCCTAATTGTCCAACATTACCCATTGCCAAACTATGATCAAGCGTAGCAATTTTATTCATTTTCACAAGCGAATCTTTCTTTAAACCATTAATAGAACTTTTGCGTAAAAACATATCAGTATTATTGACCTGCTGCAGGTTTGTTGTTATAAACGCCACGGTGATATCTTCTTTGTCAGCGGCTAAAACTAAAGCTGGTCGCAGTTTGCTGCCTGATAAATCCGTAAAAGGGAATGTAATGAGAATAATTTCGCCTTTGTTCATTTGAACCGCACTTTCAAATCATCTAAGGTATATAATTCATCTTCTTCTTTTAAAAACTCAAAAGATTTTGAATTGGATACCATCTTATGAATTCCTTTTTTCAGAATATACTCTTCATGTTTTTGATATAGAAATTCAACGAATTCCGCAACTTCAATAACTTTATCCTGAGGTAGGCGACTTAAATAATCTAATGTTTTATGCAGTAGAATTTCTTTTGTATCAGGACTGTCTGTAATATGCATTGCTCGATATATTGGTGCCTGTCTTTATTTAAGTTTTGGATAACATCCGCATAATAAAGATGATGTTCCTAACTTGTCTATAAATCATCAGATGAATCCCGGCTCCTCCGCAAACCCGCGCTCATCCGCCAGCCGCACCGCAGGCGTGTGGATGGGGGGGGACTGGGGAGTATAATGATGGCGGGGCGGGGAAAAAAGAGCACCATATAAATAATCGCGATGTAGGGCCATTACGAGAATTACCAACTAACTCAACGAAATCACAACGAAGTCGACATATTGATATGTTTTCACTTTCACACCGCTCTCCTAATCCTTTTTAACCCTAACAGCCAATTAACACCCCATGAACTTCATCCACGCCAGCGACTTTCATCTCGGCTACGCGCAATACGGTCTCATCGAGCGCTTCCGTGACTACGCCCGCGCCTTCCATTCAGTCATTCATCACCCGCAATACAACCGATACCCGCAATTCCTGCACTGCTTCTCATCCTCAACCTTCCTGAAACCAAACCTGTGGTCATGGATAATACACCCTGCCGTCTTCTCCATCTCAGACAGGGCATTGTTATCAAGCGGCTCCACACGCTCGCCCTTATACTCATCTCCTTCAAGCTCATACACCCTTGGCTTCTCCTTTGACAATAGTTCAAGCGTAAGCCGTCGCACCGTGTACTCAGGAAACAGGTGCCTGAACCCGTGAACGTACAGAAGAAGCTGTCGTGACCTCTCATCAGGCGCCGGCTCATTCCCTGTCTTGTAATCGATAATTTCCACTTCCCGCTCTCTGTCTGGTATCAGGTCAATCCTGTCAATGAAACCCTTGAACTGGTACTCACCCAGCGGTACAGTAAACTTCTTCTCAACCATCAGGTTGTTGTTAATCCTATCCCTGTTGCGCGCCCAGAAAACATCAAGCAGGGGCTTTGCTTTTTCCGTATCTACCCATTTCCATTTATCCTCCCCGGTTAAGGAGCGGACAATATCATCCAACTCCTCTCTTGTCGATATTTTCATCTTTACCGCAACTTCTGCAACCTTGTGGACAAACTTTCCTGTATTCAAGGCGCTGTCAGGCGTTTCCATATCCCGCGTTGGTATGCCAAGTACAACCTGGAGTTCGTACATCCTGGGACATTTGTTATAAGTGTTAATCGAAGAAACGCTAAATACGATGTCTTCCGGCACAGGCAAACCTTCCCCGTTTTGGTTTCGCTTGAGAATTTCCGCTACCTTTTCCGAGGGATTAAGCTGCGCCCAATTGCGGTTTATGGTATCAAGATAATCAATTTCATTGCCCTCCTTCAACGCATGGTATGTCAGCAGGTGTCCGAGATTCTCCTCGAAATTACCCGAATCAAGCGACTCCACCACAAGTTTTTTAATATGTGCTTTAATACGTTCAAGCTCACTATCGTTAATGATGTCCTTTGCCTTAATTCCATCATCAACAATAAACGTAATATCACCCGAACCTGAGGCAATATCCATTTCACCACCTACTATCCCGATGTCAGCAAGGAACTCAGACGGAAGCCGCTCCCTGCCGTCGTACTGCGAGGCAAAAGTCATGAACAGTTTTTCACCTGCGCGTGTCATAGCAACATAACACAATCTCCGCTCTTCTTCCAGTTTTATTTCCCGCTTCCTCTCCCGGATCGCATTCAAGCGTTTTGATTTAGAGATGAACTCCTGCTGCATTATGTCACGGTAATGCTCCATCAGTTCCTCAGGGATTAGCGGTTCCGCACCTCCGCGAAACAGGGGGAACCTGTCTTTTGCCATATTCGTCAAAAAAACTATCCTGAACTCCAGCCCCTTTGACGAATGGATTGTCATCAGGTTTATTGCATCATCATCCACAATCCTGGCGCTTGACGGGTTATTCCCCATCTCATCCAGTATCTCAAGGTATGCAATGAACTTACCCAGTTCTTTTCCTTCCCTGCCCTGGAACTTTTCGAATTTCACTGCCATTTCGTGCAGGTTGCGAAGATTCATCAGGGCTTCACGTCCTTCTTTTGTGAATTCATCGGTAAAACGACGGCTGAGTCCCGATGCATCCAGCACCTCGATAACAATTTTTGAAACATCAAGCACGAGTTTTTCCTTGAGCCTGTCAAACCGCTCCTTCATCTGTGTTATCGCCCTTTTTCCATTATCAGAAAGCCCAAGATTTTCAAGATGGTTGTAAATCGCCTCCTGGAATGAAACCCTTTGCCGTTTCAGGTACTCGCCAATCCTGATAGAATCCGATGTATCAAGTGTATGGTTATAGTGTACAAGCCGCCACCATGCCTCGGTGCCACGTGCTTTCGGGTTTGTGATATTGTCAAGAACATACAGGTATGAAAGTGTAGTCTTGATTTCAGGTTGTTTCAGGAAATCGGTGTCATCTTTTACTCTTACGCTGTGCCCCCTCCTTTCAAGCGCCTGCCTTATCCTTCGCCCCTGTGCATGGGTGCGGTACAGCACTGCAATGTCAGATTGTTTGATGCCGTCATTGAGGCATTCCTCTATTTTCTCGACAATGTACCGTGCTTCTTCATTCTCATCCACTGCCAGCGAAACAGTGACGTTGCTGCCCTCTTCACCTTTGTGGTTGTGAAGCTGTATGCACATACCCATATCATTTTCAGAATAGTTTTTCCGAATCAATTCATGGGAAACCCTGAGGATTTTATTGGTTGAGCGGAAACTGAGATCAAGGGAAACAATATCTTCAGCCGGGATGTTAAAATATTTTATGAACTCCTGTATATTGTTGGTATATGCACCCCTGAAAGCATAGATTGTCTGGTTTGGATCAGCAACAACAGTTACATTCCTCTCAGTGCCTGCAAGGAGTTTTATAAGTTCGAACTGGACATAATTTGTATCCTGGAATTCATCTATGATAATGTACCTGTACCTGCTGGTGAGCGATTCGGCGCCATAGGTATTCAGGAACTCAAGTGCTTTTTTGTTCAGGTCGCCGTAATCAAAGGCGTTTCGAAGTTTTTTGCGTTTCTCGTACCGAAGCCATGCATGGATAAGGTTGTTGTACCTTGTGTATTCCGAATACTCTTCGATAAAGGAAATCCAGTCCTGTTTATCCTGTTTGCGCGATTTTTTCTCGGTATCGGAAAGCAGGTGGAAAGTGTTAAGACGTATTGTATTTTCATGAAACGCATGCTCCCACTTTCTCTCATCAGGTTCCAGTTCAAGTAGCAATTGTTTTTTCTCGCCGAGGAATTCATTCATTTTTTCAATGGTAATATTCAGGTCTTTTGCTTTTGAAATAGTGTTTGAGAAAAGGGTTGCATCCTTCACGTCAACGCCAGGGTCACTATGAAGCATAATGGCTGTATCCACGTCTTCAAGAATCGAGAAATCGTGTGTCACGCCGCATTTTTCTGCATTTTCCCTTATTATTTCGGAACAAAATGAATGGAATGTGCTTACATGAACTTCCGATGCACCGCCAAGAAGGTTTTCAACTTTTTTCTTCATGTGCCCTGCCGCCTCTTTTGAGAATGTAAGGGCAAGAACCGAAGCCGGGTCAATTCCTTTTTCTTTTATAAGATATGCAATTTTAGCTGTGATCGTTGTTGTCTTTCCCGTGCCTGCACCTGCAAGAATCAGCAGTGGTCCGCCCGTATGTTCCACAGCGTCTTTTTGCTTTCCTTTCAATCCTGTAATCAGTTCCCTGTAATCCATTATCCCCTCACATTAATTTTTGATGTACCGTTGCCTGTCTTCCTGACCTCTATCCTTACAGGTATGCGCCGTGTGAGCTGGTCAATATGGCTGATCACCCCGATCGTCCTTCCTGAAAGCCGAAGGCTCTCAAGCGCGCACAGTGCAGCATCAAGGGTTTCGGGATCAAGAGTCCCGAATCCCTCGTCAAGGAACAGCGACTCAACCCTGGATCGTCCTTTGCTCAACTCGGATAATGCCAGAGCAAGCGACAGGCTAACAAGGAATGACTCGCCCCCTGAGAGAGTTTCAACAGGTCGTTCCTCGCCCGCATTCCAGCGGTCTATTACGACCATGTTCCGCATATCTACAGCCTTGAGGGTATATCGTGAAGTGATGTCCGAGAGCTGGCGGTTGGCAAACCTGATGAGAAGGTCAAACATTGTCTTTAAAGCAAAGTCCCTGAGGCTGTTGGCTGGCATAACTTCTTCCAGTTTCTGCCACCGTTCCATTTCTTTCCGAATAGATTCAAGTTCTTTCTCCTGCTCCTGTATTTTATTCAGGTTTTCAGTCAGGGTTTCGATATGTTTCAGCATTCCGCCTTTAACGGAAATGCTTTCATTGATGGATTTAATAAGTGCATTTTCCCTTTCAATAATATCTCGAAGTTCATCAGGAGCATAGGGCTTTTCGGCAAACACTGATTCATGTGTTTTAATATTCTCCCCTGTGGCATGAACTTCTTTTTCATACTTTTCGATAACCTGTTTATTTTGCTCCTGCCATGCTGGTTCACGAAATGCGGATATATGTTCATCTATGGAAGCAAAGCCTGAGGAGCCAAGCGCTTTCATGTACTTCAATTGTGCCTTATCAAGTTTCCCAGATGATCTCATAACCTCGGTTTCTATCCCGCGTAATTTCTCTTCACTTCTTGTAAGCGTATCTTTACTATCATTATACTTCTCCCTCAGGTTATTGTACCGTGTCTCCATTGTCTCAAGATGTGCGGCAAGGGCACTTCTTGCACTATCCGCACCAATTCCGTCTGTCATTTCAAGAGCCTGCACACTGAGTTTATTCCCCTCATCCTCATACTGCTTTGCAGATTCCAGTAACGTATTTAACCGTTCAGTTTCCTCTTTTAACCGCTCGCTGTTTTCCTGAATAGACCTCTCGCACGCTGAAATATTATGTTTGTTCGTTTCAAGTTCCCTGGCGTGCTTTCTGGCTGTTGAAATAAGTGTCCTGAATTTTGCAAGGGCTGAATCTGTTGACTCGCTACTGAAAGCAGGAGGCATGAGTTCTGTGAAAACCGACCTTTCCTCATTTATTTCACCTTCCAGCGCTTCTATTCCTTCATCAAGTCCTTGTTTTTCTTCACTCAGCTTTTCCTTATGGCGATTCAAAGAGTCAACCTGTGAGATGTTTGCCTCTTCATGCTGCCCAACAAGTTTAAGGTCATTTTCAACGCATGTCTTTTCTTTCAACAGGAGTTCGATTTGCCCGATTATTTTCTCGCATTCAACTGTTTTTTTCCTTGAGATCTCTGAGAGTTCCTGAAGCGTTTCGTTACGTTTTTCTGCCAGGTTATCAAATTCTGCTCTTGCATTTTCCACGTTTTCGCGCGATTTCGCAATCCATTCTTCAGTATCATACTCGGTTTTTCCTGACCACGGATGGTTGTCAGAGCCGCATACGGGACAGGGGGCTCCATCTTTTAAGTGTTCAATGCGCATGATAACAGCCTGATGGGTGATAGAGACCAGTTTTTCCTCTGCTTCACAGCGTTTCACCTTTTCCTCTGCTGCTGCTATTTCAAGAGCCAGCCGTTCTGTTTTTTCTTTATAGAGGTTGAGCATGTCAATGAACTCTTTCTGTGAACCTGCTGGCGCTTCAGTATTAAATAACCGATAAAGGGTTTCGTATTGTTCTGTGAATTTGCTTCCAGCAGCCTGAAGCTCACTCCATGCCGATTTGATTTTTCGCCAATATTCTGAATCTCCTTCACTGATTAGAGGTTCCAGAGTTGTCCTGTTATTTTCAAGTTTTGAGAGATTCTCGCTTTTTTTTGTGAGTAATAATTTTGATTTCTTATTGAGTTCTTCAAATTCATCATCAAGTTCCTTAATTTCAGATACTGTCTTTTTAAGGGAACCTTTTCTATCAACAAGGGTTTTTTTCTTTTCCCTGATAACTGTTGCTGTTTCCGAAGCCTTTGCAAGAACGTTTTCAGGGTTTTCGGGCAGTGGATTATTTTCAAGGAATTCATTTGCAGCGGCTGATGCTTTTTCAAGCGCTGAAATTTCGTCTTTTTTCTGCCGGATCGCATTATCAACCTGTCTTACTTTTTTCTGGACTGAGTCGGCTTCCGTGTATTTTTTTCCTGCTTCACCAAGAAGTTCCTTACTTTTTGTTTCAAGGTTTGATGCCTCATCGTATGCCTTTCTTTTCCCATCAGCCTCAATTTTTGCTTTTTCAAAGTCCGCTTTCTGGCTTTCGTATTCGGATTTTGCAGAGACAAAACCTTTTTCGGTTTCTTCTACTTCTTTTTTAACTTCAACTTGCTGCGACCTCAGATTTTCAAGCTGTTCCTTTTGCGAAGAATAGGAATCCATTTCAGAACGGATACCTGCTGCTTTATCCGCCAGTTCTATCTCGCGCTTGATATTTTCGATTTCCTCTTTCTTTGATTGGAGCAACTGCTGTTGTTTCCTGTTTTCCAGAAGTTTCCCGTGTGCATCAGTGCGTCTTTGCTCTGTTTCTTTTTCCTTTTCAAGAACAGCCTTTGCCTCACCAAGTTTACGGAGTTTTTCCTCAACCGATTCCAGTTCAACACAGACCGCTTCAATTTGCTCCGGGGTGACCGCTTGTATGCCTTCCAGTCCAGCCCCTGCAATTTCGTACGCGCTTGTTACCTGTTTGACCTGCTGGTTCAGGGTATCTTTCAAAAGCTCATAAATGCTCATGCCTGTTGTGGCTTCAAGTATCTCGCGCTTGTTCTCGGCATCAGCTTTCAGGAAAGAGGCGAACTCCCCCTGTGCAAGCAGGATGGAACGCTTGAATGCGACAAAATCTATACCGAGTATTTTTGAAACGGCTTCCTCGACTGACATTCCAGCCATGTCCTGCTTGCCTTTTCCTTTACCTCTGCTTGTTATTAGCTTCCCAGTATCATGGCTGGTTAATTTCACTTCGGTTTTAATCTCACCGTTCTTTTTCCGTTTTGCCCGCCATTCGGCAAGATACCGCGATCCATTAACGCTGAATACAACCTCTGCAAACCCCTCATCTGCTCCCTGGCTGAGAAGATTCGCCGGGCTTTTGTTCCCGTTACCGTCAAGGCGCGGTGTTTTGTTGTATAATGCTACGCTTATGGCATCAAGGAGTGTTGTCTTGCCTGAACCCGTAGGACCTGTTATGGCAAAAAGTGAGGAGCTTGACAGCGGCTCGTCTTCGAAATCAAGAGGCACTACGTCCCTGAAACTGTTGATGTTCTTGAGGCGCAGGGAAAGTATCTTCAAGGCTCACGCTCCTGTCTATTACTGATTTCTATTAATTCGTTAAACGTCTTAAGCAGTTCATCAAGATCGTCAGGCGTAGTGTTTTCCCCATATTTTTCATTGAAGAAGTCCTTGAACATATCGGCAGGTGAGCGGGATTGAATATCACTCGCGGATATGGATTCGCCATCTTCCCGGTCAGACAATACGGATTCCACGACCAGAACCCTGCCTCCCCTGCTGTCAAATGCCTGACGAATCCTGTCACCTAAACCAACCTCGGGTTTTTCCAGCCTGACCCTGACTTCAATGTATTTGTCCTTCCAGTTCCCGAAACTGGCAGAATTAAGTACATCTTCTAATGTCATCTCAACCCTGACAAGCTCCCTGAATACTGGCACCGGGATGGCACCAACACTGCATGTTCCGGTGCCGTCTGTGTCTATTATGAATACTTTTTTCTCGTATTCTGCCTCCTTAAAGCTCATGGGTATGGGTGAGCCAGGATATATTATGGGACAGCCGTTGCCTGTTATATGCTGAGGGCGGTGAAGGTGACCTAGAGCTATGTAATCAGCGCCTTCAGGCAGGTCGCCTGTCCGTATGGGCTGCGTATCCCCGACAGTTGTAAACCGTTCGGTGCCGCTGCCTTCGATTCCCTGCATGAAAAAATGTCCCATCAGTATCTTTATGCTGTCATCAGGCATGGATGACATGCACTCTGTGTATATTTTTTTAACAGCTTCCCTGTACCTCTGGTTACGTTCTACTTCGCCTTCCAGTGATACATGAGAGAGAATGTCGCCTTCGTTAAGGTAGGGTACGGCTGCAAATGAGGCAGTTTCACCGTTTTTAGTGAATGATACAACACATTCTTTTGGCGATTCTCGAAAACCTCCTATTACGTGTATGCCAGCCATTTTCAGGAATTCTTTAGGGGCTGCAAGGCGCACGGCTGAGTCGTGATTGCCTGCTATTATGACCGCATGGGCGCCTGTCCGGGTGTAAAGGTCATGGAGGAATTGGTAGTATATATCGGTCGCTTCTGCCGAAGGGATCGATGAGTCGAATATGTCGCCTGATACAAGGAGGACTTCCACTTTTTTTTCAGTGATGGTTTTGAGAAGCCAGTTAAGGAAGTTTGTGTGTTCGTCTATTCTGCTGCGTTCGTATATCTTGTGACCTATGTGCCAGTCGGATGTGTGGAGTATGCGCATTAGACCTTCCTGTACGGGTATTGTTTGTATGGGATAAAAAGAGTGTGGTATGCGCGGGGCGAAAGTGTTACAATAAAAGTGGGGATAATTACACCTTGTTGATACTGAAATTTTCGATACCCATATTTTGCATGACCTGTTCTTCTCAAGTAATTCTTTACCTTGAATGTAGCGCGAGCAGGGAGCTGATTTCAGAGCTTCCTTCGCTTGCGAAGGGGCAGGGCAATAATATCAGGGGTTGCGATAAATACGCCGGCGCTGGTGAGGATAAGGAAGAGGCTCACGAGCGATGTGAGGAGCAAGGATGTGCCTGCGCTATGGGCGGCGCAGAGGAAGTACGATAAAAAGCGATGAACATTTACTTTATAATGGAAAGTTATATCTATAACATATACTCTATATTGGAATTATGCTGGAAGAGATAATAATCCAGAACCCCTGGTGGAAAACTAAACGCGTCAGTGAGTCAAAACTGGGCAATATCAGGCGCTCTGAATTCGATTCACTCAAAGACGAACTTGAAGAAAAGAAAATCACCTGCCTTTTAGGGCCCAGGAGATCAGGCAAAACAACGCTCATGTATGAGCTTATAGGACATCTGCTCAAAAAGGGCGTGAGTGAAAGAAATATATTGTTCATATCATTCGATAATCCCAAGATACGCCTTAATTTAGAGCATAATTTCGATGAAGCTATCAGGGATTTCTCAAACACCATGATCAGGGAGCCCATTGACATATTGTCCGAAAAAACATATATTTTTCTGGATGAAATCCATAAGCTTGATGACTGGAGTAATATCATAAAATACTGGCATGACATGGGGTTAAAAATAAAATTCATAGTCTCAGGCTCATCTTCTTTGAGAATCTTAAAAGGCGGCGGTGAAAGCCTGCTCGGACGGATAAATTTTCATTTAATACTGCCGCTAAAATTTTCTGAGTTCACAGGCAGGGCAATGAGCGCAGATTTTGGAAATTTCAGCGGCATCAAGAGAGTGCATGATGAATTGTTACTTGAAAAAAATGACCTGATCATCAAGCTTGATGAATATATCTTAAAAGGAGGTTTTCCCGAAGTTTTTGACATAAAAGATATTGAGAGGGCTTACGAAGTCTTAAAACTGTATAAAACCCTTACGATAAACAGGGATATCCTTGACCTGAAGGACATAAAAGAACCGAGAATTTTGAGCGACCTGGCAGACCTTCTTTCAGATCATATGTCCCAGAGAATAAGCTATTCTGCATTTGCCGATATTCTCAATATAAAGGTAGACACGGTCAAGAATTATATTTCATATCTTGAGGAGTGCTTTTTGATATATACCGCTTATCTGTACTCAAAAAAACAGGTAATTTCCACAAGAAAGGAAAAAAAATTGTATTTTGTGGACTGCGGGCTTCGGAATTCCCTTCTTTTGAAGGAAATAGATGACCTTGAAAAAACAAAGATCATCGAGAACATTGTTTTTTTCCACATGCTTTCCCTGAAAAAACGAGAGTTATTTCCCAGGATATTTTACTGGCTTGACAGGACTCGGAATGAAGTCGATATAGTGATAACTTTGAAAAAAGAGGTAATTCCGATAGAAGTCAAATATTCTGATAATATTGGGAAAAAGGATATAAAGGGATTATTAAATTTCTGCGAAGAGTTTAAGACCCGCGGGCTTGTAATAACAAAGGACCTCCTGCGAGATGATGGATATATTATTTTCATTCCTGCATGGCTTTTTTTGATAATGATTTAGTAATGCAGAAAATGAAAGCATTTGCGTAATGATATGAATATTTACCAGAAGCTGAAAGCCATATATCCGCAAAACTCCCGTCGACGATCTCGATCCTCAATTTAGCAGGTTCACCCGAAGGGAGTTTTATTATCCTGGTTTCAAGAACAACTTCCTTGAACCGTTTCGCAACTGATTCAAGATTCAGATTACCAAACATAAAATCGAAGTAACCATAATCTTTTTGAATTCTGTCGAGCATTACAATATTGCCTATAGGGAATGTTACATTTTCACGCAAAGTTTTCACCAAAACTTCTGAAATGTAGCTTCCCTTTTATAGGCTAACTGGCGAAGTCAAGTTTCTATCCCTGCGATAACATCGTCTGGAAAAAGTAGAAATAGCATGAAAAATGATTATAATTTGGGAACACCTGTAATATAACGAAAAAGGAGGTGCTATGTGCAGTGTAGGCGATTCGTTCGGCGTAGAACTTAGCAGCGGGACTGACATGCACGAATATGAATGCAATGCCTGCGGCAAGAAATTCAAGGGCATAGGCACAAACGTGCGCTGCCCGAAATGCCACTCGAAAGATGTAAAATGCCTTGATGAATAAAGAAGTTTACCGTTTTCCAAGATAATCTATCATGGGCTGAGTCACAAGCGGCACAACATCCTTTATCATGTGCGGCATCAGGTTATCCATTACCTTTGGCATCAGTTCAGGCATCTGCTCTGCCATATAACCAGGCATCGGGATACTTGCTTTCACCCGCGAAAGCATGGTTGGCATAAGCTTCGGCATCATCATGGGCAGTAGCACAGGGAACAGCGCCGGAAACATGGGTTTCATGAGCGTAAGCGCGCCCGGCACTTTTCCCATCACGCGCATCATCTTTCCCATACCGAATGGCATGGCATCGATAAGCTCTGGCCACATCGTGCCCAAAAGGTCTGCAAAGCCCTGCGGTGTCATAAGCGCCACAAAAGCCTCAAATACAGCCCACTGAGCCTGAACATCGGGATTGGGATCCGGGAATTCATATCCCAGAGACGTTGCTGCGAACCTTGCAAGGTCAACCACGTCCACAGGCACATTCTTCTTATCCCTGCTCACCCTGAGCTGGAACTGGCAGCATGGGCACAGCGCAAGCACCTTTTCAGCGCCAGCCTCTACTGCTTCATCAAGCCGTATCTTGCCGACATCCGCCGCCACAGGCGGCTCCTTTATCAGGGTCAACACTGAGCCGCAGCAGTGCGCTTTTTCATGATGGTGACTCATTTCCACGAATTTCAAGTTCGGGATGGCTTTTATCACGTCGCGCGGAGGTTCATATACCCCGGACGCCCTGCCGATATGGCATGAATCGTGCCATGTCACAGTAACAGGCTTTCCAGCTCTGTCCGGGAAACTGAACTCGCCTGATTTCAGTTTTTCAGATACTATCTCGGTGTAATGTTTTGCAGCTATGCCGTATTCGACGCCCAGTTTCTTTGCCCACACAGGGTAAACCTGGCGCCACATCATGTCGCATGCAGGGCAGGAACTTATAACGGTATCAGCACCAGCAGATTTTACTGCCGCGATGTTCTTTTTCATGGTCTCCGCGAAAATATCCCATCTTCCCGCCGCGAGCATCGGGGTTGCGCAGCAGCTCTCTTTCTCTCCAAGATAAGTGAAGTCCACTCCTGCCTTATCAAGCAGTCGCACGCTTGCCATGCCTATGTCCTTTTCAACGTAACTGGCTGTGCAGCCTGCAAAGTAAACATTCTTTGACTTATGATTCGCGCCGTGTTTGCCCAGCAGGTCCTGCGGGAACCAGGCAGCGCGGTCTTTCCTGTACCCTGCCCAGATATCGCCCTCGGCGCGAAGCGCCTCACCCATCATCACAAAAGGCGGGAAGGTCATCCGCTTATCCTCGTCAACAAGCTTACCCCGCATCTTCATCCATGAAGGTTCGACTGGCAGCGCGGCAGAACAGCGGCGGTCGCACATCTCGCATGTGGTGCATACCAGGAAAGTGTCAACCATCTTCTGGTCCCATTGCACGCGTCCTTCCATGTACTCGCGAAGCCAGTACCACTTCCCGCGCGGGCTCTGGCTCTCCCAGCCGCGCCCGTAGAACTGGTCGCACTCGTCGATGCAGTATCCGCACTGCGAGCAGGAGTAGGCATACCATGCAACATCTTCCGGGATGTCGCGTATCTTTTCTTCAGGGCGCTCCCCGATGCGCGTGGTAACGTAGTTACCGAACGGGCGTATCAGTGGCTCAACCGCCCCGGCGGCATGAAGGGCAATACCGAGAAGCTCATTCCCGATAACTTTTCCCGGGTTCATTATTCCTTTCGGATCGATCCCTGACTTATAAGCGCGAAGCCTTTCGACCTTTTCTTTGCCAAGTATCCTGTCAGCTTTCTTTGAGAAGTACAGACCTGTGGAATAAGGTCTACCGCCACGGCTTTCTGCGATCTTCATTATTGTAAGAACAAGACCGAACACGAAATTGTAACTGAACCTGCGCTGGTCGGCAGGTATGAAACCAAGTATGACTACTTCAGGGACTCCCCCGGTGCCGTTTTTGATAATAACACCTTCCTTGACCACTGGCTGGTCTACCTTGCACTCTATATCTCCCATTACATCACCAAGAGCAGATAGCGGTATGATCACCTCGGAAGGGACAAGAGACGGACCGAGCCTTTTTACGACCATGAGCTTGAACCTGTGTTCCCATTCATGCTTTGCGATGCGGTCGCTCAATATCTCTGCCTCGC
This sequence comes from Candidatus Methanoperedens sp., assembly GCA_028717345.1. Classification (GTDB taxonomy): domain Archaea; phylum Halobacteriota; class Methanosarcinia; order Methanosarcinales; family Methanoperedenaceae; genus Methanoperedens. The sequence goes on along the minus strand of JAQUNZ010000021.1, from coordinate 15,169 downwards.
AGGACTTTATCATTTCGTGAAGAGATGAATGGATTTTATCGCTGTCAACCTTACGGAAAGCAAGCGAAAGCACATAAGCAGCAGGCAAGAGAACACGTTCCTCAGCAGGGTGACCTGCATGTTCCATCATTGGCGCTCGGTTCTTCATCTCTGCCATGCGCGGGTTGATGAACACCATTGACCAGATGGGAAGTTTTGCGTCAATAATGGTATTAACAAGTTTCTGGAGATCGCGGGCATCAGGGCACGCTATCGCTGCCACATCCACATCTTCCAGAGGCTGGACGCGCAGCGTGACCTGGGTGATAAGTCCTGTTATTCCTTCAGCTTCAGATACAAGAGCAAGGTCTTTATCTGTGAATTCCCTGACCTCACCCGTTGGCAGCACTGCCCTTGCAGAGATCACATTCTCCCCGAAATAGCCGTACTCGTAACTTCCGATCCCGGCGCCTCCCTGCGCCAGCCACCCTCCAACCGTGGACGACGGGTAGCTTGTGGGATAGAGCCGCAGCGTCAGTCCGACATCCGCAAGCCTGCGGTCAAGCTGCTCCCAGGATATGCCGGGCTGCACTGTCGCTATCAGTTTATCTTTATCCACATCCAGCACGTTCTTCATACGGTAGAAATCAACAACAATGCCTTTTTTGACCGGAATTGCGCCCCCATAGCCTGAAGTTGCTTTTCCTCTGGGAGTGAGCGGTATCCTCTGTTTTTGTGCCCAGTTAACGAGCTCTATCAATTCTTCTTCAGTCTGCGGCTGGACGACTGCATCAGGCGTAGTATTGCCGATAAGCGGCTTTATCATTCCCGGTATTGCCGAGATGTCGTGTCCGTATAATTTGCGCTCAACATGATCAAAGGTAACTCGATTTTTGAACTTCTCCCCAAGATAAGAACGTTGATCGGTTTTCATAAAGCCTATTTTGATGGTTTTGTCAATAATATACATAACCTTTATTGGTATTAAATGTTACTGTATTAAACATATCTCTCTTGTGCTTCGAGGCACACGTCAACGACTTCGCAGTAGCTGCCGCTGGTTTTCTGGTATATTTTCGTCCAGGACATTCATGCAAAGGCTGGCTCCGATGTTAGTTCAGGTATATGTGTGACAAGCGCTTCACTGGCAAGTCGAATAGCCTCGGCGATAGCTTCTTTTCTCAATGACCCGCGCCATTCTTCGATAATTGCCTCCCATGCCATGCCGCTGGCTATCTGTTCGAGAACGTCTTTTACAAGTATGCGCGTTCCTTTGAAGGTTGGCTCGCCGTGGCAGATAGCAGGATCGGCGACAATGTATCGTCCCAGAGTTCTTGGTGGCATGATGTTTTCCGGTGAAAGATTAAAACTAAGGATTGAGCTTTTGCTTTAATAGCCTGTTATCTAATTATTATCTTTCTACTTACTTAAATATGCTTTCAATGGATATCACACTATCATAGGGAGCGCCGGCGCCGGGCTGGTTATGATATATGGGCAGCCGGGGGCGAATTTCGGGGGGGGGGCGGGGATTGGCTGGACGTGAGTGCTTTACGTATAAATGATAGAATGCGGGGTTAAGGCAAAGGCGCCGTTATGACTGAGGCGCATCTCTCGTATAATTCAGTTCTTTCATCATAGTGTCCCTGACAGTTGAAGCGATTCTAAAACACTCTTTAGCTTCTTACACCGAGGGAATGTAAAACTCATCAGGATATCTGACCTCAACTGCGTAAAATGATAGATCCCCCACATATATATTTTCAAAAATAGTGTCCTGTTTCTTGCAGAGTTCTAATAAAAACTCAAGATTGTGGGTCTTTCCAAAATCGATATTTTTTGAGGCAAGGTATGCTTTCAGCAATTTCTCAACCGATTGCTGGCAGTGAAAACATATAGCGTCAGTAACCATTTCATTCTCTGGTTGGGTAAGTTCATGCTCTGCGACCTTAAAATCATTATCTGCTTTGATGATCCATTTCCTGATATAATCATCGATCATAACGCAACGCCCTCTTTCATGGCGTTCCTTACAATGCTGCCCGGTTTTTCTTTTAAAACCTGAACCTCTGCGTCTGATTTTATTAGTACATCCACATCGAATCCCGATTTTGCCAGATATTCCCTTATCCTTTTGGACAGGCTCATTTTCTCCTTGATCTCAAAAGTAGTTTCAGTTATTATGAGTATATCATAATCGCTGGAACTGGTAAAGTCCGTTCTGGCTCTGGAGCCAAAAAGAATGATCTTCTTTGCTGAATAGCCTACATTATGGAATATTTCAGAAATTTGTTTTTTTATAATGCTTTCGGCATTTTTTATCTCTTTCATTGTTATTTTATATATTAGCCGTGAAAGATTTAATATTAACTCTTAACAGAATGATGAACAGCTTCGGCGTCTATAATATGATCCTGGGGGAGTGCCGGCGCCAGGCGGGTTATGATATGTGGGTAGTAGGGGGCGCATTTGTGGAGGGCGCAGTTATATTGGTTTTGAATGTTTTTTCATGCACGCAACACCCATCATTCGCAGTAGTCATACGACCCCGTTTTGAAAACGAGGCATCCCAGCGAGGGTGCATAAGGATTTATGTCATTTATTTGTTATTTTGGCTTTTATCTTTTTGAGGGCACGAATAAACCAGCGCAGTTACTATTATATCAAATCTATTTGACGGATGCACTCTAAAATTTCTTCTCTAAGTATTTCTCCGTAAAGCATGAAGCTAGTGTGAGTGTTAGCTGGAGCCATTTTTTTAAATGTTTCGTCTAATAATTGTTTTATATCATTTTTATTCAAATCATGAAGTAAAACTATTTCCTTTTCTCCAGAGGTATTAGTTATTCGAACAACTTGTTCACTGAGTATTTGAATCGGTTTTTTTGAAGATTTGATTAGTCTATATGTAGGTTCCGAATGAATACTCTGATTTCTTAAGTCTCTATTTATATCTAAAACAGATAGCTGTGGCATATTCCTTTGATAGTTCATCGTATAAGAATCTATCTCATTTTTATATTGTTTTAAAAACTTTTCAAAGCTTCCACATTTTTTATACCCAAAATCTTCGATGTATTTTCTAAGTAGAATATTAGATACCTCTATTTGTAGGTAGATTGTGTCTTTTAATTCTTGAGCAAAAACATCTTCTGGAAATGTCTCTCCTTTTTGTTCTTTCAAATATTTGATAAATTCTTTTTTCTTCTCATCGAGATACCGCATTCCATACGATAAACGCCTCAAATTTAAAACATTGTTTTCAAATTCAATATAAACATGTGAATGATTGTTCATGTGAATGTGGTTTGTGGTTAGCTACATTAGATTTATTCTTATTTCAAATAGCTATCCCATCTTAGAAATTGCACTCTCAATCATATATTTTAGAATCAATCCATCTAATTTATAACTTTGACTTCTTTCTTCAATTTGCATACTAAGTGATATGTCCTCCATGCCTCCAATAAACCATTCAGTGTTCTTTTTGTTACTTCTATTCACAGCGATACCATCTTTATATGGATCAATGGATATTATTTTTCTTAAATCAACATCTATGCCTTTTCTACTTCCTGAAAATACCAAACGTTTGTTAGTTAGTATTAAACTCCCTGTGTCGATATGTCTTCTTTCAGGATGGGACTCTGATCTAGTACCACCAAGATAAACTCCTTTCATAACTCTAACAGCCCCTCCAACGGCATGTCTAACCATTCGATCTTCATGAAATTCTACTGAAGGTATCATTATATATGGTACTTCATTCTTTTTCAAGATGATTGGTACTTCGTTGATAAATCGTAAATTAACTTCTCCGTTTTTTATTTTATCTAATACCAATATCCTATCTTTCTCTTCTTGCTCCTTGTCGGAAATACCCCCTTCAGCTATCCTATTCCATTCTCTAAAAGTCAAAGTTTGAAATTTATACTTATTCCAAATCTCGTTATTTATTTGCTTGCTTCTTTTAAGCTCTAAACCATGTTCTTTAATATTTAACTCAGTAAGACATTCAATACGCTGACAAATATATTTTTTAGATTTACCAAATAATAATTTTTTCTTCTCAATATAATCGGTACTACTCCCACATACAGGGCATTTTATTTTTTGGTTTTCTATATCCATTTCGTACCATCCCTTTCATAAGGGGATTCTTATAAACTTAAAACTTACTAAAGTCTAATTGTGATATCTTTTATGAGTTGATCTTCAAACGTGCCCCGTTTTTAGCGCCACTATTCTTATTCTGATTCAAGATGTTCCAACGGATGCACGAAAACGAGCGCAGAGAGCAGTTACCGGTATACCCCGTACGATGTACGAGGCCTGTACACACCGTTATCCCCCTCACTCCCTCTCCTTAACCAGAACCTCCACCACACTCGGATCAGCCAGCGTCGTAGTATCCCCCAGATCATGTATATCCCCTGCCGCTATCTTCCTCAGGATCCTCCTCATGATCTTCCCTGACCTCGTCTTGGGCAGGGCATCAGCGAACTGGAGCTTCTCAGGCTTGGCAATGGGACCAATGGTATTCCTGACGTGCTCGATAAGCTCAGCCTTGAGTTCTGCGGTCTTTTTCACACCTTCTTTAAGCGAGGCAAAAGCATAGATCGCCTCTCCTTTTATATCATGCGGATACCCGACCACCGCAGCCTCTGCAACAGCAGGATGGGACACAAGGGAGCTCTCTATCTCCGCAGTACCCAGCCTGTGACCTGAGACCTTTATCACATCGTCTATCCTCCCCATTATCCAGTAATAGCCATCCTCATCCTTCCTTGCGCTGTCGCCTGTCTGGTAAAGTCCGGGGAAAGCAGTGAAATACTTCTCTATGAACCGTTCATGGTTCCCATAGACCGTGCGCATCATGCCGGGCCAGGGCTTCTTAATAACAAGCTGCCCGCCTTCATTAACCGCAGCCTCTGTGCCGTCGGGTTTCACCACCATCGGCTCGATGCCTGGGAAAGGCAGCGTGGCAGAGCCGGGTTTGAGCGGCGTGGCGCCTGGAAGCGGGGTTATCAGGATGCCCCCGGTTTCGGTCTGCCACCAGGTATCCACTATCGGGCAGCGCTTGTTCCCGATCAGGTTGTAATACCACATCCATGCCTCAGGGTTTATGGGCTCACCCACTGTACCCAGCAGCCTCAGGCTTGAGAGGTTTCTTCCTTTTGGCCACTGGTCGCCGCTTCTTTCAAGCGCCCTGATCGCGGTGGGAGCGGTATAGAAGATCGTTACTCTGTACTTTTCAATGATCTCCCAGAACCTGTCGGGTCTGGGGTAATTGGGGACGCCTTCGAACATCACTTCTGTCGCGCCTGCTGCAAGAGGTCCATAAACGATGTAACTGTGACCCGTGACCCATCCTATGTCTGCGGTGCAGTAGAATATATCCCTGTCGCGGTAATCAAATATCCATTTGAAAGTCTGAAGCACAAAAAGCAGGTATCCGCCTGTGGTATGCAGCACGCCTTTGGGCTTGCCCGTGCTTCCGCTGGTATAAAGTATGTAAAGCGGGTCTTCTGCGTCCATCTCCTCTGGTTTGCATTCACCTGAGGCGTTCTTCATCTCCTCATGCCACCAGACATCCCTTCCTTTTTTCATCGAGACCGCGCTTCTCGCGCGGTCATAAACGATAACATACTCTACAGAACCATCTACTAGCGCCCTGTCGGCATTCTCTTTCAAGGGAACTGTCTTTCCAGCCCTGAAACTCGCATCAGCCGTAATGACGATCTTGCAGGCACTGTCATTGACACGCTCACGAAGCGCATCTGCACTGAATCCCGCGAATACCACATTGTGAATTGCACCGATCCTGGCACATGCCAGCATTGAGATCACAAGCTGCGGTATCATCGGAAGATATATCGCTACCCTGTCGCCTTTTTTGATGCCTCTTTTCTTAAGAACATTCGCGAACCTGCATACTTCATCATATAGCTGTCTGTATGTGTATGTGGCAGTATCTCCGCCGTCCCCTTCCCATTTTATGGCTACCCTGTCGCCTTTTGTTGAAAGATGCCTGTCAAGGCAGTTGTACGAAGCATTCAGTTTCCCCCCTTCGAACCATTTGCATATTGCCTTTTCAGAATCCCATGAATAGACATTTTTCCATTTCCTGTACCACGATATCTGGTCAGCCTTCTGTGCCCAGAATGACACCGGGTCTTTAATGGAACTTTCATATATTTTCCTGTACTCATCAAGGTTTTTTATGTAAGCTTTCCTGCTGAATTCAGGAGAAGAATGAAATACGCGCTTTTCTTCAAGTAATGATTCTATTGTAGTTTCTACCATCCGGTCTCACCTTTGCATGATAATAATAATTATCAAAGGATATATACGTTATCTTGCGACAAGAACAGTACATCTGGCTTTTTTCACCACTGCCAGAGCCACGCTGCCAAGTTCCGGATTTATCTCAGATTCCCCTTTTCCTCCAAGTACGATGGTATGCACCTGGTATTTTTCGGCTGCATCAAGGATCGCCCGCGCTATCGTATCAGCCATAGCGCCTACCTGAGGCATGCGCTGCATGCTGACACCCACAAGCAGTTTGTTAACCTCCACACCCATCTTTGCCCCCTCTTCTACAACGCGGTTCAGTGTCTTCTCACCCTTTGCTATGCGCTCCTCGCGTTCCGAGTCTTTGCTGCCCACGGCAATATAGATAGCCGCCATACGGATATTGTAGGATTGTGTTATCTTCATGGCTGCTATTTCTCCTTTTCTTGCATATTCCGAATCGTCCGTAGCTACAAGTATCTCATATTTTGTCATACCTTTACCTCCGATTTCTTTATTTTTTGCTCGAGCTTATCAACAGCCACCATCAGACCGAATATCACTGCCTGCGGTCTGGGGGGACATCCAGGAATATACACATCCACAGGCATAAACCTGTCTACTCCGCCGCCGCTGGCATATGTTTCCCCGAAAATGCCGCCGTTGCATGCGCAAGACCCCATGGCTACGACAAGTTTGGGCTCAGGGGTCGCATTTGCAGTCTTAAGCAGCGCAAGTTCCATATTCCTTGTGACAGGTCCAGTCACAAGAAGCATATCTGCATGGCGCGGAGATGCTACGATATGGATACCGAAGCGTTCCATGTCATATACCGGGTTTGCAAGCGCGTTTACCTCTACCTCGCAGGCATTGCAAGAACCCGCATCCACTTCGCGTATTGAAAGCGAACGCCCGAAGAGAGCCCTTATCTTCCTGTTGAGGCGCTGCCCCATGATTTCCATTTCATCATCCACCGTCATACTGACCTCCGGATTATTGTAAGAAGGTCATCCTTTGTCTTTGAGGCGAGTTCGTATTCCTGTGATAATCTAATAGCTCCGCCAGGGCATACCTCTTCACACATGCCGCAGAAAATGCATCCGCAAAATGATAATGTGAGTTTTTCCTCTCCCTTTTCTTTCGTGAGCCATATCACACCGGGCGGACATACTCTCGCGCATTCACCGCAAAAAGTGCATTTATCAGGAAGCAGTTCAGGTTTCCCGCGAAATCCTTCTGGCGCTATGTCCTGTCTTATGGGGTATTTTGATGTCACCCTTCCTGTCCTGAGAGTTTTAATAAGGATATCGAACATTTTTTCACCTACATATCATTGCCGGAATACGATAAACTCAGGCTTTTATTGATGATCGGGAAGTCAGGAACTATATTATCAAGCACAGCATACTCAATTGAAAGCCAGTTGCAGAACGAAGGATCGCGCACTTTGCACCGCTCTATCCTGTTGTTTGAAATATTGACCCAGTATAATGTTTCACCTCTGGGCGCTTCTGAATATCCCAGTGCGCAGCCGTCATGGATGGTTTTCAATTCTGTCCTGATCTCACCATGCGGAAGATCGGACAGAGCCTGCCTGATTAGAGCCATTGATTCATATACCTCATCCGCTCGCACCCGTGTCCTTGCATTTACATCCCCGGTCTTTAATACCGGCACTTTAAATGTGAGTTCAGAATATGCTGCATACGGATGGTCGCGCCTTACGTCGCTGTCTATACCTGAGGCGCGTCCTGCGGGTCCTACGACATGCAGTCCTTTTGCTATCTCGCCTGTAATGCGCCCTGTAGTTTCTATCCTGTCAGCAACGGATGGCGAATTGAACAGAAGTTCCATAAGTTCTTTGAAATCCTTTTGCATCAGATCAAGTTCTTTTAATATCATATCCTTTTTATCGCCGATATCACGCCTTACTCCCCCGATAGCATTCATTCCGCGAAGGAATCTGCTCCCTGTTACTTTTTCATTAAGCTGCATCACCCGCTCCTTAAGATAGTTAGCATGCGCCGCGCCAAAGGGATAAGCAACATCGGTTGCGATGCCTGCAATGTCGCCCATGTGGTTGTACATCCTTTCAAGTTCAAGAAGGATGGTGCGTATGTATTTAGCCCTCGGAGGAATATCGATGCCTGCTATCTTCTCAACAGCCTGGCAAAACGCAACTGCATGCGCTGCCGAGTTATCGCCTGATATCCTTTCTGCAAGGAACACCGCTTTATCAAGGCTCACGCTCTCGAATAATTTTTCCACGCCTTTGTGCGTATAGAAATGCCTGATCTCAAGGTTAAGTATCGGCTCGCCAGCCACGCTGAACCTGAAATGTCCCGGCTCAATAACTCCGGCATGGACAGGTCCCACTGGTATTTCATATACTCCCTCGCCCTCAACTTTTCGATATGTATATTCGCCCTTCACGCGGTCAGGTTTTGTCCTGATGTCAAAATCCTTTCGCAACGGGTAAAGCCCTGCCGCCCAGTCTTCGAAATGAATCAGTCGCCTGGGGTCAGGATGACCAACAGGTGCAAGCCCGAACATATCCTGTATCTCGCGTTCATACCAGTTGGCAGCCGGGATCTTATGCGTGAGTGTTGCGAATCTTGGAGTGGTTTCTTCAACCTTTATTTTTATTATTATGAACACATCCCCTTTGCATGAGAATACGTAATGTATCTTGAAGCATCCGTCTTTTGCTCTATCGTCTGTTGCAAATATCGAAATAAGAGGGAAATCAAGCGTATGATGCAGATAGTCGCAGATGCGTACCGCCGCATCCTTCTTTACTGTGAGATAAGTCTCATTATTTGAAACTGTTCCATCAAGAATCAGATTCCTGAATTCTTTTTTTATTGTCTCAATTAATTCTTCTGGCATATCATCATCTCACGATTTCCACGACTCTCATTATCATCTCATAGAAAGGCGTGGGAATGTAAACCCCAAGCACGATAATAAATACCATCAGGATTCCCATCGCCACAAGCGTCCACCTGCCCATATCTCCTTTTTCTATACCTGGTTTTGGATTCCCGAAAGCCATTCTGCTGACATTATTGAAGAATCCCGCAAATATCATTATTATGAACAAAAGGAACAATACCGCAGCAACTATATGACCCTGAGAAAAACCTGATGCAAGTATGGTAAATTCGCTGATGAATATGGAAAAGGGCGGCGAACCCGTGATAGCAAGCGTCCCAACCACGAACATGGCGCCGGTGACTGGCATTGATTTCACCACGCCGCTAACATTGAATATCTCTTTTGTGTCGTGCTTGAGAAGGATATTTCCTGCTCCAAAGAACATCAGGGATTTTGTCATTGCATGGTTGAACATATGAAGGATCGCGCCGAATATACCATATACACCGCCAAATCCAATACCCAGTGCGATTATTCCCATGTGCTCTACACTTGAGTAGGCAAGAAGTCGCTTGTAGTCTTCCTGCAGTAGGATGAACGGAACCGCTATCCCAAGCGACAGCAGCCCGAAAATGATTAGCAGGTTGCTTGTGAAAGCTTCTCCGGTTGATTTTGATGCAACTGTATAGAATCTGATAATGCCATACATGGCGCAGTTCAGAAGCACGCCTGACAATAACGCGCTCACCGGAGTTGGCGCTTCACTGTGCGCATCTGGAAGCCATGTGTGCATGGGTGCAAGCCCTGCTTTTGTCCCGTAGCCGATAAGGATAAAGATGAATGCAAGTTTCATTATCGTGGGATCGAACTGGTCTGCAACTGCGATAAGCGAAGTCCAGTTAAGGGCATCCCCGGTTTCTCCGAGGATATTTACAGCTGCAAAATATGTCAGTATTGTGCCAAAAAGGGCGAACGTGATCCCGACCGTACAGATGATCATATATTTCCATGCGGCTTCAATAGATGATTTCCTGGAATAAAGGATCATCAGAAGCGCAGATACAAGCGTGGTCATCTCTATCGCTATCCAGAGACCAAGGTTGTTCGTCACGCCAACGAGAAGCATGGTGAACATGAATATATGGAACAGGGAATAATACAATCTCAATTTTTTATCATCAATGACTCCGTGCTTATGCTCATGCCCCATGTAACCTACTGAATACAGTGAAGCGACAAATCCTACTATTGATACGATAAGCACGATGTATGCGCTGAAGGCATCAGCGAACAGGGCGTTCTGCCAGGTTACTATGACTTCGTACTTGTAAACATCAACCACAAGCAAAAGACCCAGGAGAAGTGTAATGATCGAACCCAATACACTTATTGTCTCGACCTGTTTTTTTGTTCGTGTGAAAAAGCATAATATGCTGGTGAGAAGGGGTGCAAGAAGAAGATATTCTATCATGGTATCATCCTATTAAATTTTTGAGCATATCGGTATCTATCGTCTCAAATGTCTTGTTTATCCTGAATATCAGGATACCCATGATAAGTACTCCGATCAGCACATCGAAGAATATCCCAAGTTCAACCAAAAGGGGCATACCGTTTGTCAGGGATATCGCACCGAGGAAAAGCCCGTTCTCCATTATAAGAATGCCAAGCATCTGCATTATGGCTTTCTTACGGCTTATCATTATGAAAAGCCCGATAGAAACAAGGGACATGGATGCAGACAGAGCAAAACTTGAAAGGTCTGTTATTACGTTTATCGACCTTATTAGATAATATGAAATAACAACAAGGATGCCACCAATAATAAGAGAAGGGGATATTCCAACATACAGAGCAATCTCTCTTTTTACTTTTATTTCGCGAATGATGTATATGAAAATATAAGGTATGAGTATTGACTTAATTGCAAGTGTCAGGATGGCGACGATGTAGATGTCTATTTTTCCTGTGGATAATGCCACCACCCCTGCCACGGATGCAAGCAGGAATGACTGGATACCAAATGCTCTCACACATGAATACAGGCGTGTTGAGCCAAGGATCATAAAGGTAGAAACAAGTATGAGCGCAATAAATAACTGCATTATATTGGAGCCAAAAATAACTTCTTCCATAGTCTATCCTCCTTTTACGATAATGAATGAGACAATTGACAGGAAGGAAAGCATGAGTGATACGGATAACAGGTCAGGCAGCCTGAACAATCTCCATTTGGCTGTTGAGGTCTCAACTATCGCCATAAGCGCGCCAAGTACAATTATCTTGATCAGAAAAACAATAAGCGCTATCGCCATGTTCACAAAACCCACGTCATTTGCAATACCCCATGGGAAGAATATGTTGGCAAGCAGCGAAAATACGAGCAATTGCTTTACCATGGCTCCAAGTTCGACTATTGCCAGTTGTTTCCCTGAGTATTCAAGGATCATCGCTTCATGGATCATCGTGAGTTCAAGATGAGTGGCAGGATTATCTACAGGTATCCTTCCGGTTTCTGCTATCGCGATTATGAAAAATGCCACAAAAGCAAGCAGGTGGTATGGAGAGATCGCGGAAAGCCCCATTGCTGAAACGATCTGTGATATCTGGCTGAGATTTGTGGAGCCCACATTGAGGGCAACAGCAAATATGGAAAGCATGAGGGCAGGTTCGACCATTGAAGCAACGAACATCTCCCTGCTTCCCCCCATTCCACCGAAAGAACTGCCTGCATCAAGCGACGCAAGAGCTGTAAAGAACCGCGCCAGCGCAAAAAGATATATCACCGCTATCAGGTCGCCTGCAAATGAAAATGGCATGTCTGAAATGAACACGGGAACTATGAGACCTGCTGTTAAAACCGCAGCAAACGATATCACAGGCGCGGCATGGAATATCCATGATACGTTCTCAGATACCACGGAATCCTTGCGCAGGAGTTTTGCTATATCGTAGTAAGGCTGGAAGACGGAGGCGCCTTTTCGTATCTGGAAGAACGCCTTTATCTTCTTGATAATTCCGCTGAGGAGAGGCGCAAGCGCCAGTATGATAATTATCTGGAAAAATGAAATGATTATCTGTGAGATCATCAGCTTCCTCCTATTATTATATACATCATAAGGATTACCATTGTTCCGAAGATATAAGAGAGATATGCGTGTATGCTGCCGGTCTGAATGCGTTTGATGTTCCTTGATCTACCAAGCATTACATCCACCACCGGTGAATAGATGTATCGTTCGAATATTTGTTCAATGTGCACCTCGAACTTGAAAGACTCTTTTATGAGCGGGGAAACAGTGTATGAAGCCCTCAGTTCCCTTACAGGACGGAATATGTTCTTGAACCACATTTGCACTGGTTTTGAAAAAGCGCAGGCGGTATATTCGTTCCGTGCAGTTGAAATGGGCTGTCCGCATCCCCAGGTTTCATAGACTTTCTGCGCACCTGGATTCTTTATGAACCTCATGGCAAGCAGTATCAAAACGAAGAACAAAATTGCTGCAAGGATAACTGGAGTTGATATGGATATCGCGGTAGATGGTATTGTTAAAATGCCAGGTGATCCGGGCAAAATAGGTTGATCAAAAGCACTTGCTCCCGCAAAGTCCCGAACGATCCTGTCAAGGAATGTAACGACATAGACTGGCAGAAGCCCGAGCAAGATAGATAATATCGCAAATATCCCCATTCCGATAAGCATTGGTTTGTTTGGATCTTTTGCATGTTGGGCGTGCTCGCTCCTTGGAAGAGCAAGGAATCCTATCCCGAATGTTTTCAGGAAGCAAAAAGCAGCAAGAGCGCCAGTTAGCGCCAGAGCTGCTGCGCCAACAGGGAGAACGATCCTGACTATGGAGTCAGTTGAGTTGAAACTTAATAGCATGGACTGCAGAAGCAGCCATTCGCTTGCAAATCCGCTAAATGGAGGAAGCGCTGAAATTGAAAGAACGCCTATGAGGAAGAGCAGCGCCATTACAGGCATTTTTTTTATAAGCCCCCCAAGCTCTTCGATGTTCTTTGTGTGTGTTGAGAATAATATGGAGCCAGCGCCCATGAACAATAGTCCCTTGAATACTGAATGGTTGAGCAGGTGATATAATGCTGCTATCGCTGCAATGGCTGAAAGAACAGGGCTTCCTGATGCAAGGAATATCATGGATGCTCCGATTCCAAGAAGAATTATGCCGATGTTCTCTATGCTGCTAAAAGCAAGCATCTTTTTTAAGTCCGGTTCAACAACTGCATACATTATGCCGGTCAATGCCGAAACAGCGCCAAGCGCGAACACAAGGAATCCCCACCAGGGGACATCTGCACCCAGGAAATCAAAGAAAACGCGGATGAACATATATATTGCAGTTTTTATCATTACTCCAGACATGAGAGCTGAAACGTTGCTCGGTGCGGCAGGGTGCGCGTATGGTAACCAGATGTGCAGCGGCACAATACCGGCTTTTGCCCCAAAACCAATGAGGGCGAACAGGAATGCAAGATCTTTAAGCAGGGGCGGCATTGCCGAACCTGAAGCAGAGAAACTCTCAAAACTGAAACTTCCGCTTGCTCCTGCAAGGATAAGGAATGAAAGGAGAATGAACCCTGTCCCCACATGCGTCATTACTATATAGATAAATCCGGCTTTTCGTGTTTCGGGTTTTTCATGTTCAAAGATCACAAGGAAAAATGATATAACTGACATTAATTCCCACACGATCAGGAACATTATCGCATTGTTCGCCGAGACAACGAGGATCATTGAAAGAATGAAAATATTATATAGGAAACCCAGGTAACCGATGTTCTTTTTTCCATAGTATTCTCTGGTGTATCCTATCGAATATATCGAAACCGCGAAAACCGCAACAGAGATCACAAGGATAAAGAATGCAGAAAGCCTGTCAACAAAAAAGCCGAAATTCAAAAAAGTGTGATTTGAAATTGTAAACAAAAAATTCTCACCGAATATTACGGCTAATGAAAAAATTATCCCTAAAACAGATGCAATTGATGCGCTTAAGAATGAGCAATAAGTGGCAAGCCTGTCATTTTTACTAAAAACGATGGAGAGTATTGCACCGATAAGAAAAAAGATGATCAGTCCTGAAAATAAATCATTGTATATCATAGACCTCAAAAAAATATCGTTTTTATCGCCCTGCGAATTTAATTGCAAACACAGTTGATGTCAGAATATTGAATCCCAGCTTTTTTATATTTTAATAATGAACAACAGAGCCTCTTATTACAAGCGTTTTTGTATTTAAGGTTAACCTGTATGTAGATATTGATTATTCATGGAGGATCATACTCCTTTGATACTCTGCATTCATAGCTTTAATTCGCATGTGCACGGAATGAAACTTTATAAGTATAAACATCATAATATGATTATAAACTTCAACAATCATGAAAAACCGAAATAGAAATCAAGAGGCTAATCCAAAACATCAGAAGCAGGTTCATGAAAAGAAAAGACAGAATATCCTCTGGATTCAAAGGAATATAAGCAATAAATATGAAGTTAAGAAAAGGATTGCTTTCAAAAATTACGCTGCCGGAATGATATCGGCTTATAACGCAGAGATAGAAAAGAAAGTGGGGTCTGGACTGCTCGATGAAGAGAATGCAGATAATATGAAAGAAGAATTCTCACACAAGATGGATATTTTCATTCAAATGTGGTCTGAGGCTGGAGAGAAAAGGTTGAAAGAAAAGATTGAAGAATTACTCTCAACAAAAGAAGAGACTACAGCGAAACAAGATACAAGTTGTGAATCGACAAACCCATAACAACAATGTCAGTGTTTCTTATTTTTCCCTGTTTTCGCCTGTTCCCCGTATGCAGCTTCCATGGCGCGCCTGCTGATCTCCTCGTAATACCCGCCCATTTTCTTGTTGAAATTATCTTTGCTATCCCAGAATTGCGGTGTTCCCAGCCGTTTTAGAATTGCTGCAGATACATCTGGCGGGGATATATTCACTGAAAAAGACTCAAGTTCCTCTCCCGACCAGAAACCATCGA
>JAQUNZ010000020.1 GCA_028717345.1 Candidatus Methanoperedens sp. | reverse complement strand
CGTGTGCTCTTCCGATCTAATAACCGGATAACCTATACTGGCAGCTATATCCCTGGCATCATCCAGGTCACTAATACCGTTCTCGCTTCCGGGTATTATGGGGATACCGGCGGCAGCCATGGTTTTTTTTGCAGCTATTTTGCTGCCCACGCTCTTTATGGCTTCTCCAGAAGGTCCTATAAATTTAATTCCTTCTTTCTCGCATCTGGCAGAGAATTCCGCGTTCTCTGATAGGAATCCGTAACCAGGATGTATCCCTTCAGCAGAAGCCTTATGAGCCACTTCCAGAATGACATCCATGTTAAGGTAACTCTGGCTCGCGGGAGCAGGACCGATCGGATATGCTTCATCCGCATATTTCGCAAAGAGAGCATTCTTATCAACCTCAGAATATACTGCCACTGTCTTTATGCCAAGCTCCCTGCATGCTCTCATCACACGTATCGCGATCTCTCCACGATTTGCGATCAATACTTTCCTGAACATATTTACTCGATAATTAGCAGCGCATCGCCGGCACTCACGGTATTTCCTTCTTTTACGAATATATCTTTCACGGTACCTCCGTGCGGTGCGTGGATATTGTTCTCCATCTTCATGGCTTCAAGCACCATCACAACATCGCCTTTGGCAACAGTATTGCCCTTCTTGACTTTTATCTTGAGTACCATTCCCTGCATGCTGGCAGTTATTGAGCCGTCTATCTGTTTAGGGCGTTCCTGTCCTGACGCAGCGCTAATAGCAATTCCTCCGCCCGCAGAAAGGATCTTCACATTGAATTCATCCCCGTCAACTTCTACCCTGAATTCAGTGGGCATTGGCGCAGTTTTTCCATTACCAGGTTTTGGTGCTTCAAGCACCTCCTCTTTGGTCTCTCCCCGCAGGAATTTAGGAGCTATAGCAGGATACAGGGCATACGTGAGTATGTCCTCAGGTTTCTTGACGATCCCCAGCTCATACGCTTCTTTTGTGACCCTCTCAAGCTCAGGTGGAAGCAGGTCTGCGGGGCGGACAGTGATGGGTTTTTCATCACCCAAAATTTTTGCGATTATCTCTTTGCTTATGGGGGCGGGTGTGCGCCCGTACAGTCCTTTGACATAATCCCTCACTTCTTTGGGCACGACCTTATAGCGCTCGCCCATCAATACGTTAAGTACTGCCTGGGTGCCCACTATCTGGCTCGTGGGGGTCACAAGGGGGGGATAGCCAAGTTCTTCGCGGACTCTTGGCATTTCAGCAAGCACTGCTTCGTATTTGTCAAGTGCGTTCTGTTCCTTTAATTGCGATACCAGGTTTGAGAGCATGCCTCCAGGTATCTGGTATTTCAATACATTCGTGTCGATCCGCTCGGATATTGGGTCAAGTATCCCCCGGTATTTTTCCTTGATATCCTCGAAATATTTTTTGATCTCAGTAAGAAGAATAAGGTCAAGACCGGTTTCGTAAGGAGTTCCTTTGAGGGCTGCCACGGTCGTTTCTGTGGGCGGCTGTGATGTGCCCCATGCAAATGGCGAGAATGCGGTATCAAGGATGTCAACTCCTGCCTCGCATGCAAAGAGATAGCTCATGGGAGCCATGCCGCTTGTGCAGTGTGAGTGAAGGTCAACAGGAATTGATATTTCTTCTTTCAGGGCTTTGACAAGATCAAAGGCATTCTTGGGTGAAATGAGACCTGCCATGTCTTTTATGCACAGAGAGTCACACCCCATTTCTTCAAGTTCCTTTGCCATTTTGACATACAGTGGGATGGGGTGTACGGGACTTATGGTGTAGCAGACTGTTCCCTGCACATGGGCACCCACGCGCTTTGCTGTTTTAATGGAAACTTCCATGTTCCTAACATCATTGACAGCATCAAAAATCCTGAAGATATCAATACCAGACTCAGCCGCGTGCTCCACGAATTTCACGACGATGTCATCCGAATAATGCCTGTAACCAACGAGGTTCTGCCCCCTCAGCAGCATCTGGAGAGGCGTCTTTTTGATGGTCTTTTTAAGGGCGCGAAGCCTGTCCCAGGGATCTTCATTAAGGTAGCGTATCGAGGAATCAAAGGTCGCACCGCCCCATACTTCAAGGGAGAAGAAGCCTATTTCATCCATCTTCTCTGCTATGGGGAGCATATCCCTTGTTCGCATGCGCGTTGCTATAAGAGACTGGTGTGCGTCCCTGAGGGTCGTGTCCGTGAGTTTTACCTTGGGCATGATTTCAGGGCTTAATTGGTTGCAGTGTTATTTAATTTATGGTATTTTTATTTCTTAAACTCTGTATATCCGCACTTTCCACATGAAAGCCGGTTCTTGTGCTCTCCGAGAAACACTCCCGGACCGCATCGCGGGCATGACTGCCTGATCTTCTTTGACTTATTCCCGCTAACTTCGTAAAATTCATGTACTGCCATCAGGATCACTTCTTTTCAGGTTCTTTTGCTGCTTCAGGCGCAGCTGCTGCTGGTGCAGGAGCTTCTCCTTCTTTAGGTACGGGTATGCCCCGTGCCATAAGGTGCTGGTGAGCCAGTTGCTTTAACCGCTCTTCACTCTCGTATATACTCGCAATTCCCGTAAGCTCCGTTTTCCCGAAGGCTGTATTAAGCTGCTCAATGACGATCAGCTCAGGTTTGGAATTTGCAATTGCAGCGAGTTTGTTCTTCACATCTATTCTTGAGGGAGTTCCCTTATTATTGATCTTTATTGAAACCTCCCTCCTTTTCAACAGGGGGTTTTTTTTATCTTTGATGATCTGGAGTTCCATTATTTTTCCTCCTTGCATTTCATTCTATCAAGTAATGACTGTATCTCTTTTTTTTTGTCTTCGGTCACTCTGACCAGTACCGCCCCTTCTTCCGGCAACCCATATATAACTACTGATGAGAGGGGCGCCATAGCGATAGAGGGCAGAGCAGCCAGGTCCTCTTCTCCATTTACAAAAATCCGTAACGGATTATCAGAAAGCATAGCATTTGCAACCTCCTTCAGAAGTTCTTCTGTTATCGTCCCCGGCGGATTATCCACCGTGATGGTCCTGAACTGGGGATGTTTTGTACCGTGAGTTACTTCATTGGATACGGGACTTCGTTTTGTCCTTTCATCAACGAAAGATATGTTGGGTATAACCCCTGCACTCAGAAGGTTGAAAGTTATTATGTCCCCTACGGTTATTATCTTGGCTGGGGATTTAAGGTCTCTTATGATATTTCGTGCAGTTTCAACCCCGTCTCCCGGGTAAAGCGTTCCATGGAGTTTACGCAGCTCTTCCCTTAGCTCTTTTGGGAGACAATATTTTTTCAAACTACCGCACCTTTAACGCATATTTACCCGGGGATTTTACCCCGAGCCTTTTTGCTATCATTGATTTTTCCATGTCAATTATCACGACATAGCCGCTCCAATCAGATGTCAGGGACGATGAATTGCATTTATCGCATACCTGTCCTGTCACAAGCCTGTGGCATTCCTTGCAGACATTCTCAGGCATTACTTTTTCCCCTCTTCAGATTTTTTGGAATGGCTTTCCTTTGTGTCCTCTTTCTTTTTCTTTTTTGCCTTTCCTTCTGTTTCCCCGTCTCCTTCCTTTTGCTTTTCCAGGCGGGCTTCTTCAAGCCAGTCAATTTTACCCAGAGCATGCTGACGCATGGTGAGACCTATCTTGCTGTCCCTTGGCTCACGCTCATTCAGGCTCACTGCGACTATCCTGGCTCTGACGCGGTCACCCACTGTTATGGCGCGTCCTGATTCCTTGGTAATGAGCCGTGAGTTCTTCTCATCGTAGCTTACGAATTCATCTGTAAGCTGGCTGACGTGAACGAGCCCGTCAAGAGGACCGATCCCGACAAAGACCCCGAATTCTACAACTTCAAGGACTGTGCCCTCAATGATCTCCTGTATTTCAGGCATAAACGTAACAGCATCAAAAACTGCATCATAGTATACACCGGCATTTCCTGCAAGTATATGTCCTTCTCCCACTTCTATAACTTCCATTATAGCGACTATCGCCCCGATAGTCTTGTCCACAAGTCCTTCAAGCTTATCCTGTAAAGCGATTTTTACAGATGCCTCTACAGGCGCACCGAGTAGTTCCGGCGCGATTCTCACCGTGTCTGCTAATCTCATTTTCTTATACATTTGAATCCTCTTAATAATTCTTAATAAAAGATATTATAAACTTAAATGGGTTCGTTCCCGAAGTTGTACAATAGTAACTCCCTTACTACATAATCTTTTCTTTAATTCGATATCACTGGTAAGGACCGGATATTCTGTACTCTCGGCTAATTCCATGATGACATCATCTGCAAAGCCCTGTTTTTCAACAATGGAGCATCTCTCCAGAAGGGATAATGCGATTTTTGCAGCAGTCCTGTCCCTCCCGCGACCCTGAGTGGATATTTTTTCAAGTTCCCTGACAGATGCCCTCGGAACAATGTATGAATCAAATCCCAATCGCTTCAACTCCATAAAGATATCGATCCCAAACTGCCCCGGGATCATCAACCCGTTAGTATCAATAATCACTTCTCTTTTCATTTAGATTTCTTTCAATATCCCAGAACCTATGAGCCGC
This sequence comes from Candidatus Methanoperedens sp., assembly GCA_028717345.1. GTDB lineage: Archaea > Halobacteriota > Methanosarcinia > Methanosarcinales > Methanoperedenaceae > Methanoperedens. Next base: position 32,110 of record JAQUNZ010000020.1, on the reverse strand, counting down.
CAGCGCGCTCCTACCCTCCGACTGATAGCGACAGAGGAGCCTACCTCAGCGCATACCGGTCTTTTGAGCTTGACCTCGGCGTCGTTCGTCCGTGCGCTTGTCACCACGCCGATCGTGGTCGCAGTCCCGATGTTGAGCATCAGCGGTTCGTTGGAACGTATGGGCTCGACCTTTGATTCGTCACTTACTCCCACAATGCGGGGAAGCAGTTTTGTTTCCATGATAAAACCGTCTATCGTGGGTGGTATGGAGCCTGGAAGCCCCGCGACCTGACCTACAAGGGCGTCGCTCTTTGTGAGTGATGGGTCAAGCATTGTACCAATGCCAATAAGCCCGCCCGGATACACCTCTTCCACCTCAGAGTTGCCTGCGAATATCTTTGTAATGGTTGTCGTTATAGGCACCCATTTTGCCACCCCGCCAGACTCGACTTTTCTTCCGGGGCGAAGTTCCAGTTCATCTCCTGAATGCAGGCGTCCGCAGTTTAATGAGCCTCCGATAACGCCGCCAACAAGTTTATCTGGTTTTGTTCCCGGCTTGTTAACATCGAACGAGCGTGCCACGAACATAAGGGGAGGTTTATCCAATTCGTGAACAGGTGTAGGGATGTATTTTTCAATAGCTTCTATAACCAGGTCAATATTGGCGTTCTGCTGGGCAGAGACAGGTATGATGGGGGCATTTTCAGCAACGGTCCCCTTAACGAATTCTTTTATCTGGTTGTAGTTCTCAAGGACTTTTTCGCGAGTGACTATGTCAATTTTATTCTGAATGATAATAATATTCTTTATCCCGATTATATTCAGAGCCATGAGATGCTCTTTTGTCTGGGGTTGCGGGCAATGTTCGTTTGCCGCAATTACAAGAAGCGCTCCGTCCATAAGCGCAGCGCCTGACAGCATTGTAGCCATGAGCGTTTCATGACCAGGAGAGTCAACGAATGATATCGGACGCAATATTTCGGTTTTCCCACCGCATATTTCACATACTTCTTTAACAGTATAACTTTCCGGTTCAGGACATTTAGGGCATTTCCTGAGCACTACATCGGCATAACCCAGCCTGATAGAGATGCCTCTTTTTATTTCTTCGCTGTGCCTGTCAGTCCATACGCCGGAAAGCGCCCTGACAAGTGTGGTCTTGCCGTGGTCAACATGTCCTACTATGCCTATATTTACAACCGGTTGCAATGAATCCTCCAATGAAAATAATGTCCTTAGATTAGATTACTGGTATTTAACCGCTTTTACAACGATTTTTTAACGCAGGATGACTACAAAGTCCGATACAAAAACGCAAAATCATTCATAGGGCAACCGAAACTTATTTATAACAGAATACATGAACATATGTACATATGTTAAATGGAGATTTAACTATTGCAAAAAAGTATTTCTTCAGTGCATTAGGCGATGAGACCAGACTCTCGATACTCTATGCATTGAAAGAGAAAGGTGGAATGTGCGTGAATGATATCTGCGAGGCGACAGGGAAAGATCAGAGCCTCATCTCACACCATATGGCATGCCTGCGAAACTGTGGGCTTGTCAACACCGAGAAAAATGGAAAATTTGTAGTTTATTCGATAAAGAACGAGCTCATCTCAAAGATTCTTGACCTCTCTGACAGGCATGTCAGGGAAATGCTTGAAGGCATACTTTCCTGCGAGGTTGTTAATAGCAGGAGGAGGAGTTAAAAAATGGCAGCTTTAATCGAGATACGGGATTTGAACATCAATGTTGGCGGCAAACATATCCTCAAGAATATAAATCTTGACATAAACGAAGGCGAAAGCATCGGTATAATCGGGAAAAGCGGAGCAGGAAAGAGTACACTTCTGCATTTGCTCCGCGGCTTTGAGGAATTTGAAGATATTAAGGGCGAGGTAATCTTTAATATATCCATCTGTCCAAAATGCAACAGGATAGATACTCCAGGCAGCTCAGGCACTGCCTGTTCAAAATGCGGGACAAAAACTGAACTGCAAAGAATCGACTATCTAAATTCAAAAGGCATGCACAGGAAAATCATGGACAGGACCGCTATCATGATGCAGCGGACTTTCGGTATATATGGCGATGAAACGATCATTGAAAATATCATGCACAGCTTTGAATATTCCGAGATACCCAGGGAGAAACGCCCCTACGTTGCAGTAGAAATGATAGAAAAAGTGAAGCTCAGCCACAGAATGACATACACAGGAAAAGAACTCAGCGGTGGAGAGAAACAGCGTGTAGTTCTTGCACGACAGCTTGCAAAATACCCGATGCTCTTACTTGCGGACGAACCGACCGGAACGCTTGATCCAAGAACTGCAAAGCTTGTGCATGAGAGCATATTAAAAGCAAAACAGGAACACAACATGACAATGCTTGTTACTTCGCATCTGCCTGGCGTTTTACATGACCTGACAAACAAAGCGATTCTTTTAGATAAAGGAGAAATTATCGAAATAGGAAAACCTGATGAAATTATTGAAAAGTTCTCTGCAATGACCGGAGTGGTGAATGATGGCAAAGCAGTTGTCGGTGAGCCGATCATTATTATTAAAGATTTAAAGAAGAAATATTACTCGTATTCTAAAGGTATGATCCCTGCCGTAAATGGCGTGAGCTTCGAAGCCAGCGAAGGAGAGATCTTCGGTATACTGGGCATAAGCGGAGCGGGTAAAACAACACTCTCTAAGATCATAGCAGGGATTATGGAGAGAGACAGCGGGAAAGTGGATGTGAGGATCGGGGATATGTGGGTTGATATGACCGAAAAAGGCACAGATTTCAGGGGACGCGCAAAACCGCATATTGGTTACTTGCATCAGGAATATTCACTTTACCCTCACAGGAATGTATTATCTAACCTGACCGATTCGATAGGTTTAAAACTTGAGCCTGAACTCGCAGGAACAAAAGCGATAGCTGCATTGAAAGCAGTGGGCTTTGATGAAAATACAGCACGTGAGATTCTGGAGAAGACCCAGTACGAACTCAGCGTGGGAGAACGTCAGAGGGTGACAATGGCGCAGGTTCTCATAAGAGAACCGGGGATTATTATTTTCGACGAACCAACAGGAACGATGGACCAGATCACAAAGAACGAGGTTGCAAACTCAATCCTGACAGCAAGAAAAGAGACGGGGACGACATTTGTTATAGTTTCTCACGACATGGAATTTGTCAGGAACGTTTGTGACCGCACTGCGCACATGAAGCTTGGCAAAATAACAGCGATGGGCGATGCCGGTTCGGTGCTTGAGGAAATTAAAATCGAAGAAAAACCAGACAGGGAAAAGACTCTGCAAGACAGGAATAACGACCTGGAAAGATATCTTAAGAGAGCGCAGCAGTGCGCAGATCTGAATGTTTTGTCCGATGTTGACTTTTATGTGTCAAAAGCAAAAGAGACTGCTGCAAAACTCAACAAAGATATCAGCATTGGGCTTGAAATGCTAAAGCCGGCATACGAAATAGGAATCTATGAATTGCTTAAAGAAGCGGAAAGATATGCATCAGAAGGGCAAATTTATGGAATGCATGTGTATATAGAAAATGCAATAAATTATGCAGCTAAAGCAGGTATCGATATTTCATGGGAGCTTCCGAAATTCATGCCTGCGTACGAGACAGGTCTCAAAGAGGCTTTGCAGGAAGCCGAGAAGCATGAAGTTAAAGGTTTCCTTGGAATGTCATATCAATACATTCATAGAGCGGGAAATTATGCAGAAAAGCTTGGAAAAAACATAGACGAAATCTTAAAATCTAAGCCGTGGTATGAGAGATGGACGCTTACAGATATACACATGAAATTGAGGTGAAAAATATGTGCATGGTTGGAGATGTGCCTGAATTCAATATGGAAAACATAGAAATGGATTTGAAAGAATACGTTTGCCTGGATTGCGAAAATAAATTCAAGGGACTTGGAAAAAGCGTTATCTGTCCTGCCTGTAAATCCAGTAACATTGAAATGGTGGATGCAGAGAAATGAAGAGCTGCTGTGATGTTAAAATTAAAGTAAGTGGAAACACTTCTTGTAAAGAATGTGGCAACAAAGGCAAACCTGTCAGTGAAATAACACTGAAAAGCCTGGTCAAAGAACCAGTTATTGAAACTATCGAGAGTCTGGATGGATTCTGTTTTTGTGAAACACCTACCTGCGGGGTTGTTTACTTCAATAATGAGCAACAGGCATATTTGCATAAAGAAGATGTGAAAGTCAGGGTTGGCATAAAAGAAACAGAAAGCCCTATTCCCGTATGCTATTGTTTTGGATGGACGCAGGAGAAGATTTTCGAGCAGATTAAGCAACAGGGGAAAAGTACTGCCGTCAAAGAAATCAGCGCAAAAGTAAAAGCAGGGGAATGCGAATGCGAGAGAAAAAATCCTTCCGGAAGATGTTGCCTTGGTGAAGTAACAAAAGTTGTTAAAAAAGGGATAGAACTATACGATAAAACCAGTAAAAAGGAGTAAGGATTTGTATATAAAAATAGAGTTAGTATATTTTTATAACGGCTAAGTATAAACCATTTCCGGCTAATTAATAAACTGGTAAATTCAAAATTTGGGAGTTAAAATATGACTGAACCGAAAATATTAATAGTGTATGCATCGAGAACAGGCAATACGGAAAAACTTGCACAGGCGATTGCTGATGGGGCAAGGAGTGCAGGAGGGGTCAGTGTAGAGCTGAAGAGAGCAAAGGATACTAAACCCTCAGATGCAGGTGCTGACGCATTCGCATTTGGTTCGCATTCGGCTTTTGAATATATGGCAGGTGAGCTTAAAAGCCTGTTTGAAGATTTTTATCCTGTAAGGGATAAACTGTCGGGAAAACCTGTACTGCTTTTCACCACAGGGCAGGGAGGGCAGGTTTCGGCTCTGGCATCAATAGACCGGGTCGTGGGTGTATTCAATCCTTCCTGGATTAAACCAGGTGTAGCTGTGCAGGGAGCGCCTAAAGATGTTGATAAAACAAACGCAAGAGAAATGGGCAAGAAACTGGCAGAGGCTGCGAAGAAAAAAGTAAAATAATCATCTGATTGCAATTTTCAAAGTTCAATCCGGGTCAGGGACTGGTATTCAGTAATAAGGTGAAGTTATGGATACTTTGGATAATGAAAATAAGACAGAATTCCAGAGTGTGGAAGAGCTTATGATGGCTCAAGCGCCTGAATTCAATGATGTTATGCGCTGCGTTTTTAAGATAAAGGATTACGAGATAGAGGTGTATTTTTATCTTCTTGATAATCCTGGATATACTATTGCTGAAGTTTCAGAGTTTCTTAAAAAGGATAGAAGCTCAATCCAGCGCTCACTTCAGACATTAATGGACAAGGGTATGATAAAAAGAAAATTCAGGGTACTGGGCGCTGGCGGGTTTACTTATATTTACACTGCTGTCCCTATTGAGGAAACAAAGCTCATAATGAACCGGGAACTCAATGTATGGTACCAGATGATGGGACAGCTTGTAACGGATTTTGAAAAGCGATAATCGAGTGTGCTTGTTTTACTCACTACCCGGAGAAGGTTATCTTACATTACATCATTTATTGGATTGTCTGAAAAAGACACATAAAATGGAGGTAAAAAATATGACAGGTTGTTGCACACCAAAAAAGACAACTGCGCCCAATGACGCATGTCCGTGCGGATCCGGAAAGAAATTCAAGGATTGCTGCGGGAAGAAATAAAGAAATGGACAATAGGTGATAATTATGGCTAAGATGTGTTCAATGGAAGGCTGTAAGACTTCCGAAGGAATGTGCGTTCATGAAAAAATGATGTTAGTAGTAGTAATGGTCGCAATTGTGGCTGTTGCTGCAAAATTTTTGAACGTGTTCTGAAGAGGGTGGATTTTCTGCCATCCTTTTTTTTTAACAAACAAGGTGATGATATAGCATGATAAAGGTAGCAATCATAGTTTTGGCAGATACAGAAACTCATGAGGATATCGCCAGAGTTCATAACGCACTTCTGGCTGCAAAGGAGTTCAAAGATGTAAACGATGATTTTAAGCTTATATTTGACGGGGCTGGAACCAAATGGATAAAAGAACTTTCAAAACCGGACCATATGTTTCACGAATTGTTCGATTCATTAAAGGGTAAATCAACAGGAGTCTGCAGCTTTTGTGCCGGGGCTTTTGGTATCAAAGAGAGTGCAATGGAATCCAGCATTCCTCTCATGGGAGAATATGAGGAACATCCGAGCTTCAGGAAACTTATATCACAGGGTTACCAGATAATTACATTTTAGGTATGTAATATGGAGAGATATGATATAATAATCCTGGGCAGCGGCTCTGCTGCTTTCGGGGCTGCGATAAAAGCAGTTGATCTGGGAGCAAAAGTAGCGATGATCGAGAAAGGCACAATAGGCGGCACCTGCGTTAACGTTGGCTGCGTGCCAAGCAAGCACCTGCTCAGGGTCGGGGAAATCAACTATTATAAGAATCATGGTCACACCGGATTGGACGTTACCTCTTCCCTTGACTTCGCTGGCACAATAAACGAGAAAAGAGAGATTGTAGAAGGGTTGAGGAAGGGCAGGTACATCGATGTGATCGATGCTTTAGGGATAACTCTGGTAAGAGGGCAGGCTGTTTTTGATTCCAAAAACGAAGTAAAGGTGAACGGCAGGACTCTACATGCCGGTAAGTTCGTAATAGCAACCGGTTCTTCCTCACATATCCCTCCAATAGAAAGTATAGGCAGTGTAGATTACCTGACCAACGTAGAGGCTATGGAGTTACCTGAACTCCCCGAATCGATGATAGTTCTGGGTGGAAGAGCTATTGGTCTGGAATTTGCACAGATGTTCGCTCATTTCGGGACAAAAGTAACCGTGCTCCAGAGAAGTCCCAGGATAATACCTGAGGAGGAAAGCATAATCTCAGAGTATCTCAAAGCCTATCTTGAAGAAGAAGGCATAAATATCCAAACCGGGGCAGGCGTGAGAAGTGCCAGGAAAGAGAACGGTAATATCGTAATAACTGCGCTTTTTGGAGAAGAAAAAAGAGAATTCAGGGCTGAAAAACTGCTGATGGCAACAGGCAGGAAGCCCAATACAACGGATCTGGGTCTGGAAAAAGCAGGTGTTAAGATCGATGAAAATGGTGCAGTGATCGTGGATGAAGAAATGAAAACCACATCGCCTGATATCTGGGCGGCAGGCGATGTTATCGGCGAACCCATGCTTGAAACTGTGGCAGGCAAAGAAGGCTCAATTGCGGCTGAAAACGCCCTGGCAGGTAAAGGGAAAAAGATGGACTTTTCGGCAGTGCCCCATGCCGTATTCACCATGCCGCAAGTGGCGAGTGTCGGTCTGACAGAAAAGAAGGCAGAAGAAAAAGGCATAATATGCAGATGCAGTACAATCCCGATGGAACTTGTCCCAAGAGCAGTGCTGGCAAAGGATACACGGGGACTTGTAAAAATGGTGATCGATGCAGAAACAGAGCGCATACTCGGCGTGCATATACTGGCATCGCTGGCGGCGGAAATGATTCATGAAGGAGTGCTTGCTGTAAAATATGGCATGACCATTGATGATATCATAGATACTGTCCATGTTTTTCCGACTATGACAGAAGCAGTAAAACTGGTCGCGCAATCATTCAGGAAGGATGTCAGTAAGATGAGCTGCTGCGCTGAATGAGGAAGGTAAATAACGCTATTAGATGAATAGCGCCTAAAGGATCTTGCAGCGATTCTCAAACAAGCAATGCAGCTCCCAAGGCACCTGTTATCTGGGGTTCTTCTGGCAATAGTACCGCGATATCTAATGCCTTTTCAAAAGCCTTTACTACTCCAGGATTTTTGGCTACTCCACCCACAAAAGCCACTTCGGGTTTTATTCCCAGCTTTTTAACCATTGCAGTAGTTCTAAGGATAATACTTTCAATAAGGCCGGCAGCTATGTCTTCTTTTTTAGTCTTTTGTGCCCTCAGGCTGATAACTTCAGATTCCGCAAATACGGTACACATACTGCTGATATTTGCCGGATTTTTTGAGACCAGTGCAAGCGTTCCCAGTTCATCCAGCGATATTTCAAGAGCTTTTGCTGTATATTCCAGGAACTTACCAGTTCCTGCCGCACATCTGTCATTCATCAGAAAGTCCACAACTTTACCATTTTCAGTGCTGATCACTTTGCTATCCTGACCGCCGATGTCGATTATCGTGTGGGCTGCCGGGATAAGATAGCCGACACCTCTGGCATGGGCTGTTATCTCACTGATAGTTTTATCAGCAAATCCAATACTGTTTCTGCCATATCCTGTAGCCAGAATTGTTCCAACCTTGCTCTCGCTTATGCCGCAATTTGAGAGTACTTCCTCAAAGGCTTTCTCCCCCGCTTTTCTAAAATCGAAACCAGTAGGTATAATGGTGTATCCTGCGATTTCATTATCACGAAGCACAACTGCCTTGGTAGTCGCAGCCCCGGCATCAATTCCAATAGATATCATTCCAGCATCTCCAGAAAGGCATCCACTCGTGTCTTTATCTGCTCGGTGTCAGCCCCGCTGTAGTCTGTTTCTATAGATAGGAGAGGAATGCCTGACTTTTTCAAAGCTTCCCCAACCCTGTATTTCTCGACATTGTATCCGTGGCAGAACTGAAGGGTATAATAAACAACCCCGTCAACATTGAAATCCCCGGCAAGCTTTAGTATCTGATTGATTCTCCTTTCATTTGGATACATGCAGGCACAGGGGATTTTAAGATATCTCTCAGCTATGGCTTTCATTGGTTCCTTTTTCTCATCCACCAAATCCCAGAAGGCTCTTGTGCCGGTACAGCTTTCCTCTGCCACGATCAAACCGCCCCGATTCTCTATAATTTCCGGAACCTTCATGTTTCCTGCTGCCATCGGGCAGCCTGATATCATAATCCTCGGCCCGGAATTCTCCCTTTTCTTTAATTTTAGCTCATCGAGCAGTAAAACAAGATTCTTTCTGAACTCGCCGGGTGACAGAAAATGCATCTGCTGAAGAACTTTTAGCATTTCTGTTCCCCTGATTGGCGGAGAGTCTATTTTCCTTAACTCATAGATAGCATGGAGCAGTTTTCTTGTCTCATTTGCAGACTTTATTTCATTCCTGAGTTGAGCGTCTGTAATTTTATTGCCGGTCAGCTTTTCCAGAACGTCTTTTAAGCTTTCAAGTTCTTTTATATAGTACTCCTGTGCGTTCTGATTTTCAGGCTTCTGCGGAAGATCCATGACATAGGTTGGGATATATTTGTCCATAAGTTCATACATCTTCTTTTTCCCATCGCATGTAGCCTCTGCAACTATGAGGTCAACCAGACCAAAATGAGGACAGGATTTAGTCTTACTGCATTTCTGGTCAATTACAGAGCCGAAGGAGGATTTGATCAGAGGACAGAGATTTCTTGGTAAATATTCCTCCGCTGCCGCAATGGTGGCACTTCTTCCGCCGCATAATATTACACGGTCTGCGCCACACGCATAGATAAGTTCGTCCGGGACATAAAGGCAGAGCGTTCCTATTATCTTTTTTCCCTCTTCTTTACTCTTGAGTATTTGGTTTATCCTTCCGGGAAAAGCTTCCTTGAAAAGGTCCAAGCTCTTTAGAAAAATGCCATCTTCCACCATTTTAAGTAACCTGCTTCATTATAGATAATCACAGAATCCTTATATTTTACAGTTCCATTCCTGAAAAAGGTATAGCGACTTCCACATTTCCGTGTAGTAAGATATTCATATGCTTCACTTATAATTCTGAACCTGTTCTCTCTTTCTTTATCATATGGATTAAGATCGGGGTGGGTTTCCATCGCCAGCAGCCAGTATTTCTTCTTTATTTCAATTTCATCCGCATTATAATCTATCCCAAGTATGTCCCTCGCGGTTTTTTCTCGCTCAATCTCTGTCCTTATTTCATCGATCTGGTCATTCATTGGTTATTGCTTTATTATTTTGATCTCAGGGAAAATCTCGTGCGTTACGCAGTAGTAGCCGGGGCATCTCTCCTTTGCGATTTCATTCAATTTATTCAGTTTTTCCATGCTTGCATCCGAGTCCACAATCATCTCCCATTTCAGGTGTTCTAAGATGGGGTTCTGTGTTACTCCAAAAGCCCCTGTCAGATCCATATTCGAAGTAGCCTTTATCTTAAAGCTTTTAAGTACGATTCCCTCCATTGCAGCCCATTTTGCGAATGTTGCTGCGTAGCAGGCAATTAAGCCGTAGATACAGTACTGCACAGGGTTAGGGGCTGTGCCACCGCCACCCAGGATCAGTGTCTCATCGGATAGAAGGGTTATCTCTCCTCCCTTTTCTGTTTTTATCTTTGATTCAAACTGGGGTCCTGTTTTGCCTATCCTCCATTCACCTTCAATTTCCATTGTTTTCTTGCCGGTGGAAGGGTTTTTTCTTGCGTTTTCAACTGTTTCCCTGAATTTATCTACATCTACTCTATTTACTATCATTTTTTCACCTTCTTTCGTTTTTACTTTTTTACCTTTAACCAAATACTAAAACCCTGTCAGACTCTTCGACTATATGGAGCATATCATGCATAGTAGAGATAGGGCAAACCTCACTCCCCTTCATCTGCCTTATTTTCAAGCAGCTTCCGCATGCAAAAATCTGACCTTTATGCTCTGCAAACAGCCCTATCTGTTCCTGAACATTGAATTTTTTGTCCTGAATATTTTCACTCTCCACACCTTTACCCAGGAGGAAAACTTTTACTGTATGCTCCATAAGTAAAGATGTAACACCAAATCTAAAGGCGTTCCACACCGTTTCCGGATCGTTTGTGTTTATTATTATTCCAAACTTCATAACATCCTCCTTGCTAACTTTTCATTCTCTGATAATTTTTCCAAAAGAACTTCCCTCATCAAATCGCATGCCTGCAAAATTTTCTGATTCGCGATCTTGTAATAAATATTTGCTCCATTCCTTCTTGTGGTAACAACGTTATTCTGCCTCAGGACTGTGAGATGCTGCGAGACGTTTGCCTGCGGCACGCCGGCCAGTTCGGTCAGCTCGTTGACTGTTTTCTCTCCATCCCTGAGAAGGCTTATTATTTCCAGTCTTTTGGGGTTTGTAAAGACCTTACATATCTCTGCATGCATTTCAAAGATTTTCTTGTCCATTTTATGTACTCCGGTTCATATTTACCCCGTCAGCTCCTTTTCCATCTCAAGGTACTGCTCTTTTGTTAATTCGCCCCTGGCGTATCTCTTTTTCAGGATAGCAAGCGCGGACTCAGATGTTTCTTCTGATCTTTGTGTTCCGGCGTTTATAAGTGAAATGACAAGCCAGATTATTGCCCCCCAGAATAATACCATTATGATAGCTCCGAAAAACATGCCAGAGCCCATGCCGAAGCCCATCATTCCGCCTCCGGAAAATAACAGGATTACTACCACAAGCAGTGCGATGAGTATCCACAACGTTGAATCTTTATTGCTCATTTTTTATACACCTCTTCATTTTTGGATTCTAATAACATATTCTAAATTATGAATATTCGTATATATGAATCTTTCCTTACTTTATATTATTCCTTCACATTTACGGTTATAACGAATCCACCTCTATCATTTCGATCTCCTCAAAGTAATGCTATTATTGCGCCGCCCTTACATACCTCAATACACATACAGCAGCCATGACAGGAACGTGATTCGATGATTGCAGGTTCTTTTGCATCCAGCCTGAATATTGCCTTGCTTTGGCATGCCTTTGCAGCGAGGCACTCAGCGCAATAAAGACATTTTTCCGCACGGATGAAAGATTTTGTCATACAAAATGGGGTGCATAAAGATTAGTCAAATCTGCTGGTATCTCAGTGCCCATCATAACAGGAACTCCTCCTTTACCATTAAAGCAATCGTTTTTTCTTTCATATTCATACAATTGAATATACTAATATATGAATCTTACTGAAAAGAATTTTAATTCAAGAAAAAGGATTTCGTTCTTGAAGACTGACCTAATTTTTTACACCTATCCAAAGTTTTCTAATATTAAGGATATAAGAAATATAATATTAGGATAACCGAAATATTTAATAACTACTAATACATTATAAAATGTTAGGTAAACCTAATAAGGTGAAAATCATGTTTGAAACACTGACAATTACTCTAAGAGAAGGAATAGAAGCAGCGCTTGTAATTGGTATAATACTTGCATACCTTGGCAAGACCAGTAAACAGGCGCTGAAAAAATATGTATATGCCGGGATAATTGCGGCTGTAGCAGGAAGCATCGCAACCGCCATAGCAATCCAGATGCTCCTGGCAGAATGGAGCGAGTTTATGGAGGGTTTGATGTTCTTTATTGCAGCATTCTTCCTGGGTACAATGCTGGTATGGATGCACCGAACTTCGAAAAACATCAGGCAGGATGTAGAGCAGGGCATTGAAAGCGCCCTTGATAAATGGCAGGCGCTCGGAGTCCTGGCGCTCACGTTTTTCATGATATACAGGGAAGGCGCAGAAATAGTATTGTTCCTGTCTGCAACAGCAAAGGAAGCAAGCGCTGCTACTGTGCTTGAGGGGATCGCAGGTCTGGCGCTGGCTGTGCTTTTTGGTTACCTGTTCATCAAAGGCAGCCTGAGAATGAATCTCGGAAGATTCTTCAAGATAACAGGTGTGATGCTTGCCGTAATAATCTTCCAGTTAATCGTGGGAGGCATTCATGAGTGGTCAGAAGTGGGCATCATAAACCTGAACCAGACCGGGATGAGTATAATAGGTCCTCTGGTGAAGGAGCCTGCCTCCATTGTATTCACAGGAATAATGCTTGGTTTCCTTGTGCTTTTGTTCATAATGGTGCCATGGAAGCAGATTAACACTGAGGGTATTGAAGGCATTGAAAAAAGAAAAGCTCTTGGAGCAATCCGTAAAGAGAGAAACAGAAAAATTACAATAGGCGCAATAGCTGTGTTTTTAATACTTACTTTCGTGAGCGTCCAGATATCGGCATTGCCGCAGGGCGTAGATCCCAAGCCTGAAAAAGCGAGTATAACCGGAAATGAGGTAAGGATTCAAGCAGCTAGTGCTGCTGATGGGAATTTGCACAAATATGTTTGCGACATGCAGAACATGCCAGCAAACTGCCCTATGCACGGCAGCGATGGTAAAGCCAGTGCCAGAATTCTTGCGATTACCAGAAGTGACGGAAGTGTTGCCGTAGCTTATGATGCCTGCGCTCTGTGCGGCGCTGCAGGGTATGTACAGGAGGGGGAGCAACTCATATGCAAGCGGTGCGGAGCACCTATTAACCCTGATACTATAGGCGAGGCGGGAGGGTGCAATCCCATACCGCTTAAATATACAGTCGCTGGCGATGAGATCGTGATAAAAACGGATGATGTTGGAGAAAGGGCAGACCTGTTCAAAGACCCCGTAAAGACCCCCGAATTAATTCGGGGGAATAGGGAATAACCTATGTTCTCTCGCCTGCTCTTTTCAGCAATTCAACGAAGAAAGCTCAGGATAGCCCTGGCAGTACTTGCTGTAGTAATGGGCGCGTCCATAGCCTCAACCCTTCTTACAGTATCATTTGATATCAATGATAAAATGGGACGGGAGTTAAAAAGCTACGGCGCAAACATTCTTTTGCAGCCTTCATCCGAAGGCGCTTTCATAAACGAGAGTGAACTCTACAAAATGAAGACCATCTTCTGGAGGCACAACATAATAGGATATTCCCCCTATCTCAGTGATACTGTAACGATAAAAGACACGGAAATAGTGCTGAGCGGCACTTATTTAGACGAGGAAATAAGGATACCGGGAGTTCACAGGACATTTATCGGGAACAGGAAAGCGGATGAGAAAGAGGCAACTATCAGGACAGGGGTAAAGACAATAGCGCCCTGGTGGAAGGTGGATGGAGAATGGCCTGCACTGGGGGAAGCTCTGGTTGGTGTCAATACTGCTGAAAAATCAGACCTGAAGCGAGGAGATATTTTCAGTGCAGAGTTCGGCAGTAAAAATGCAACTTTCAAAGTCTCAGGCATTCTCTCCACTGGCGGGGATGAGGATGGGCAGGTGATAGTATCTCTCAAGGATGCACAGATGCTTTTCGGGAAGCAGGGCATGGTTGACCGGGTGGTGGTTAGCGCACTGACCAAGCCTGAGCCGCAAGAGAAGATAGACCCATTCCTGCTTCCTCCCGGTGAGTATGAAATCTGGTACTGCACGCCGTATATTTCTTCCATAATGTTCCAGATTGAAGAAGTGATTGATGCAAATGCCAAGCCCATTCGCCAGGTGGCTGACAATGAGGGAAAGCTGCTCAATAAATTTGAATGGCTTATGTTTTTGATCACGGGTATAGCCATGACCTCAGCCTCACTTGGGGTGAGTGCAGCCATGACCACCTCGATTTTCGAGAGGAAAAAAGAGATCGGGTTGATGAAAGCGATTGGCGCTGATGGATATCAAATCGCCGGGCTTTTCTTTGCCGAGGCGGCTGTTACGGGCATCATAGGCGGGGCAATTGGAATTCTTATTGGTATTGTACTGGCAAGAATAGTAGGCATGTGGGTATTCGGCGCTATCATAAACCCCTCACTTTTCCCTGTATTGATTTCAGGGATACTATCGCTGGCAGTCGCTCTTCTTGGAAGCATGATGCCTGTGAAAAAGGCTGTTGAAATAGAACCATCCGTCATACTCAGGGGTGATTAAATTGTTCGCACGCCTGGTAACAAAATCACTCCGGGTAAGAAGAGAGCGGTTGTTGATATCTGTAATTGCAGTAATGCTTGGCGCTGCCATGGTGACTTCCCTGCTAACCATCTCTCTGGATATAAGGGAAAAGATGGGACAGGAACTTCGAAGCTATGGAGCCAATCTGGTTGTCCTTCCAGGTGAAGGAGAATATATCAACCAGTTCAATGCCACGCATAGTTCCATCATAGGTTCTGTCCCTTTTCTTTATTTCAAAGCAGAAGTTAACACAAAAAAGATAGAATTTGCAGGGACAGACCTTGAAGCAGCAAGAAAAATGAACCCCTGGTGGCATATTGAAGGCGCACTTCCTGAACAGGAAGAGGTACTGCCAGGCATTAATGCTGCAAACAAACAGGGACTTAAAATCGGTGATCCCCTGAACGTAGGGGAGAAATCCTTTAAAGTCTCAGGTATCCTGGATACAGGCACATCTGATGATAACAGGATTTTCATCCCCATGAAAACTGCCCAGCAGATTTCAGGCAAAAGTGGGGCTACATTGGTACAGTTGAGTGTTCTTGGAGATATCGATAAAGTAATCAGGTATCTTGAGAATGAAGGCTATAAAGTAAAGAAAATCCGGCAGGTGGCTGAGAGCGAGAAAGCTCTTCTTGATAAAACTCAGCTTTTAATGGCTCTCGTATCTCTTTTTGTTCTCTCGGCCGCAAGTCTCAGTCTCCTGAGCACAATGATTACAAGTGTACTTGAGCGAAGCCGCGAAATAGGACTTATGAAGGCACTCGGCTGCGGAAATGGCAGGCTTGCAGCTATATTTCTTGCCGAAGCCGGGGTAATGGGTATAGCAGGCGGCATTCTTGGATATTTTATCGGGCTTTTACTTTCGCAATTCATAGGAATGGAGATATTTGATATGAATGTGTCGATAAAGCCTGAAGTGTTCATTCTCACCCTTTTAATCTCAACAATGGTCGCCACTGTCGCAAGCCTTCTGCCCATCAGGCGTGCAATTTCAATCGACCCGGTTGTAATATTAAGAGGCGAATGAGACCCCGGAAGTGAGACCCCGGAATTAATTCCGGGGAATTGATGCGGGGAATAGGACTGATAAAAATGATAATAGCAAAAAATCTTGTCAAAAAATACGATACTACATGCGCATTGAAAGATGCCAGTTTCACTATTGAAAAAGGAGAATGGGCTAATATAATGGGTCCTTCAGGGAGTGGAAAAACCACGCTTTTGAACCTGATAGGATGCCTTGATTCTCCAACAAGCGGCTCTTTGATTGTGAATGGAATTGAGACAACAAAGCTTAACCAGAAGGAGAGAACACGTTTTCGGCGGGAGAACATTGGTCTTGTTTTCCAGCAGTTCCACATGATTCCTCATCTTACCGCCATTGAGAACGTGATGATAGCGCAGTACTTCCACAGCATTGAGGACGAGAAAGAAGCAAAAGAGGCACTTGTGCATGTTGGCATGGAGCACAGGCTGCATCACATGCCCTCCCAGCTTTCTGGCGGGGAACAGCAGCGTGTATGCATAGCACGTGCGCTTATCAACCAGCCTCAGATAATATTAGCGGATGAGCCTACAGGAAACCTCGATAAAAAGAACGAGGAAGCAGTGCTTGAAATATTCAGGGAACTCCACAGCGAAGGGAGAACAATAGTGATTGTAACCCACAACCCTGAGATAGGCGAAATAGGGGACAAGATAATACAAATATCCCACGGTGAAGTAAAGTATTAATCATCAAGAAGCCTACTGAAATCATAGATGACAAAAGAATCCCCAAGGATAGAAGAATATTTAGAGTATATATATAAATTACAGGAGATACATGAATCCGCCACAACCTCGAAATTGGCAGAACGCCTGGAGTTAAGCCCTTCATCCGTTTCAGAGATGCTAAAGCAACTTGAACAGAAAGGACTTGTGACCTACGCTGAGAAAGGAGTGGTATTGACAAAAGAAGGTGAACTTGAAGCAAAGAAAGTGATAAGAAAACATCGCCTCTCTGAGCGCCTGCTTACGGATATTCTGGGTTTTAAATGGGATAAAGTACATGAGGAGGCATGCAGGCTTGAACACGATATAAGTCCTGAGATGGAGGAAAAAATCGAAGAGAAACTGGGCAATCCCAAAACATGCCCGCACGGTTATCCGATACCTGATAAAGAGGGATTTATAGTCCAGGATAATACTGTAAAACTTTCAGAACTCAAAGCAAATGAAAAAGGAGTTATTATAAGCGTCTTTGAGGAGAACTCTGAGATGCTGCAGTATCTTGGGAGCCTTGGATTATACCCTCAGGTCGAGGTTGAGATAAAAAACATTGCTCCCTTCGGGGGACCTATTCTGGTCATGGTGGATGGAGAAGAGAAATCACTAGGAAAGGAACTTACCGAAAAGATATTAGTACAAAAATCGGATTTCTATCAGCGCCCCGGCTAAACTCCAAATACCATCGCCAGCAAATTCCTTGCACCCATCGAGAAACCAAGAACAATTAACGTCAATGTAAGCATATATTTTTCGTCCTCATTCTTATCATTCTTTGAATCTTTCTCAAGCAACAGGATTATCAGAATAACTAAAATCAAAGATAATGGGATCATCACCACCCCTGTTCCAAAAATGGAAGCCAGGAACGAACTGAAAGGATGCTTGTTTGTATAGCCCATAATGTCAACGCCGATATACGTTGTAAACGAATCGAGAAGAAATGAAAATATCGCAAATGAATATATCCTGCTGCGAAGATAAGTCATACCGATCGCCGGAGATATTCTCCTGACGAATTCGGTCAATCCTATAGCTGGAACAAGACTGTATACAAGAATGTTGAGATTCCAGTTAGAGTGGCTATAATAACTGAGAATAGCAACGCCAGCCAACGATAATACCACGCCTGCAATTGCATATGCATGGATATAGTTTTTTATTTTCTGTATCTTCTCAAGATATCTTGACAGGAGAAGGATACCGAAACATATTGTAAATATCACAAAGAAAATAATCGGCGTAATGAAAAAATATTTGACTGGAGGCTTCAGAAGATCCGCATCCTCGATTACCCTGAATACTGAACCCATGAAAATATAAGGAATAGTAGCGATGACGAACTCCTCATCGATCTTTATTTTCAATTTATTCAACAGTTTTAGAACCGCATATACTCCTGCAAATAAAATGATGACATAAGTGATCATGTCAAAATGATTATAACTGGTATCATTGACAATGCCTTCAATATAATTCCGGTTTATGAAATCGATCAACCCATTCATTATTATCCTCCGCAGAATCCGTAAACGAATTCGACATTATCTCCGTCATGCAGCTTGTGTTCAAGCATTTTTTCCGGCGCTGAACCATTAATAAAAACAACGCATCCATTCAACTGACCCCCAGCCAGCGTGGTTTTATATGTGGTATCAACACACTTATTTTTCCCGGCTTCCATAATTTTAGCATCTATCATCCGCAGGAGTTCTCCAAGTCCGATCCCTTCCGCAACCTCAAAAACATCTGTTTTTCCAAGAAGCTCCTGCTGGGTAAAATCATAATTTACTATTATTTTCATTGATACCTCAATGACAGGTTGCGGAATTCTATCCTCATTATCTTCAGGACGCCATCTATCATATCTGAAACCTCAGGCAGGATTTTAAAAATCATATATGAAATCAAAAATAATGCAAGCAAAGAACCTGCCTTGGTAATAATATGCTCAGAAATATGGAAACTTTCATCCGGCGTTCCGAACCAGCTCAGTCCATATGCTGAGGCTGTGAAAGATACCCTTATAAGATTGAGTATATAGACGACAGGCACCGAGATCATAAACGCCCTGAACTTCTGCATAGTAGAAACACCTGCAGCAGAAGAGATTATCCCTGAAAAAAGGGCTATGCTCTCTATCGCAGTGCAGGCAAGTATTATCTCAACGACCATACCGTTGACAGCAAACTCGTTCCAGGCGACCTGTTCAACCGGGAACCCGAATTTGCCTGTGACCCAGATTGCCTGGTCGGTCACATTTGAAATTATCATAGAATTTAAGAATCCTATTTCTGCAAACATGAAATAGATCAGACCGCCAACAGCTGCCGCCCTGGACAATGAAATAAATACATCGTAACCGCCTTCTTTTTTATCTCTCGCATTGAACATGATATACGCGATGAACAGGGACGCCGCTGCTGCTACCAATACCATAAAGGCATTAACATAGTCCTGTAACTCAATGTAAGTCCCTGGCTGCATAGACCAGTAGATGGAAAGGAATATCCATCCAGCGCCTCCGGATAAGAACCTTGAGTTATATTGTTTTGGAACGAATGCCGCTACAGCAAGAAGAATGAGAGAAATCCATAGCACCAGGGTCATTCAGGTTTCACCGCCCGGTATAAAGAGATAGTACCAAAAATAGACATGTATCTTGCAGTCTCGTTAATCTGCACAAAACCTGCATTATGGAACATTTCGGGCAATAAACCCTTTATATTGTCCTCAGTTTCCTCAAGCCTCCTCATAACAAGGGATATTGCGTACATAATGACATTCTGAGGCTTTCCGAAGTCTGCAACATGCAGTTCTCCCCCGGGTTTAAGGACGCGGAACACCTCTTTAAAAGTTCGTTTCTTGTTATCGCTGGCAAGGTGATGAATCATCAGGCTTGAAAAAACACGATCAAAATATTGATCAGGGTATGGAAGTTCAAAAGCCATTCCAGTGTCCAGGGCAATATCAAAACCTGACGCTGAAACCTTCGATCTGGCTATTTCAAGTATCTTCGGGTCTGCATCAAGACCAATCACTTCAGTATCGGGATGGAACTTCTTGATCAGGATAGTAAGCGTCGCTGTACCGCATCCAAGGTCTAGTATCCTTTTATCCTTCCCGATGTTCGCCTGCTGCACAAGACTGTTTTTGATTTTGTCTTCAGGCACTGTCAACTTCATTACAGGATCATATAGTTGCGTTAGCATTCCAAATCTGAGAGCAGGGACATATTTATCGTTCATTTGTTTATTATATCCAATATTGTTTATATATAAATTTTTGATTGACGGGAAAAACATAGGCGTGTGACGTTTATACTCTTCATATCTTTCCCCAAATGCCTCTATGGCTTCCTTTTCTTCTTTTTTCGCAAGCCTGTAATACATTACCACAAGAACTGGCCACATTGCGAGCGTGATTATTGTAGGCCACTGGATGAGCAGTCCCACAGTTATTACTATTAGACCCAGATACTGTGGATGCCTGACATACCGGTAGATGCCTTCGGTCACAAGTTCTCCATTTGATGAGTGTATAGCACTCCAGCCCTTTGACATCAGGAACAGACCAAGGAATATGACGGCGCTGCTTGTCACCATCACAAATGCCCATGCGGCTTCCATGCTCATTACACCTGCTGTTGAAAGAAGCACTCCGAGAAGGTGCCCCTGCGCATGCCCGAAAGATAATGTCACTCCGAACAGTGATGAGAGCACATATATCGTCAGCGGGAAACCGTACATCTCAGAGAAGAGGGCGATTATGAATGCCTCATATATTCCCAGGGTCCTCCAGTTCTGCTTTTTCAGAGGGGTAAGGAAGCTGAGCACGAAAAACGAAAAAATCCCGATGCTCAGAAGCGTTGCTGCCCAATTGCCATAAGCGAATCCTGTCATATCATGAGGATCGCCGCCTTCGATATTTTCAGGTTTTTCAAAACCCAGGAGCACTGAAATACCTGAGATGAGAACTAAAACCATGAGCAGGATGAATCCAGTTGTAATAAGATCGCTGAAGATTTTTCTCATTGCATTATATCCGTTTTATAGATTCTTTTACGAAGTTTAGCCTGTAAGTTTCATCAGGATTATCTACCTGTATCCAGATCACCATTTTATCTTTGGCATAGAAGTAATGATACAGACCGAGTTCGGGTCGTCCCGTAACAAAATAAACAGTGATACCTTCAATTTCCATGGGGGTGGATTCGCTGAACATCCCTGTTTTTCCCACCCTGCTGTTCATGGACTCAAGAAGTGACGTTGCTTCCTCGCTGTTTTTAGACTCTGATACCCAGAATTTGGCTTTGTTTGCAGGTGTGCTCCTGTAGTTTGCTATGAAGGCATTCTCTATTTCAACATTTGTTCCGCGATGAAGATTTTTGACCTCTGTCATTGCAACATCTCCATCCCTATAGAGAACAAGGGTCATATCTCCAAGTTTTTCCGGGAAAATACCGTAGTCATTCCTTTCCTGCGTCTTGACGTAAAGTAATGCAGTGATAGCTATAACTGCGATTATGAATATTACAAGATATATTTCAGATTTATTTTTTCTCATAACCTCTCCTATATGTCCATTACCGCCTGTTTCACGATTGACATCTGATAGTCTAAATCGGGTGAATCAAAAATTATCCAGTAAACTCTCCCCATCTTATAATCCATTTTAAAATAATAGTAATTGATTGCATTATTCGCATTCATCATATAAACATCAGGCTTTACAAATTCCATGATATCCAATTTTACAGGTTTAGTGAAGTTCTCATTCATACCCGCATCGTTGTGCCCTGTGTGAGAGTCTGCCTGCCCCACATCCCCTGAGTATTCATGCCCTTCATGCCCTGTTGAACCTCCGAGCAGAGAGTTCATGGAATTGAATGCATCATTTGCCACATTATGATCGGGAGCCTCAGCAACCCACATCCGCATGGTGCCTCTGTTGCTCTTATACACTGCTGAATAAGCTTTCTCCAGAGGTACGTCCTTCAATCCGTACATGCTCGATATCTGCTTTGTTGCGGTTTCACCAGTCTCGTATCTGATCAAAGTCATGTCACCCACTTTCTCTGTAAAGATGCTTTTCTTTGCATCTGATAAGTATAAAAAAGATACTGCAAGCACAGCAGCCACAATAATTATAACATAAATTTTTTTCATGATTTCACCTGTCAGACCATAGATTTTCCCGCTTCTGCAATAATCGCTTTGTCTTTCAGGATCGCTCCGAAAACAAACGGATTTTTTAAAAGGCTTTTGATTCTGGTATCTGCCATACACTACCACTTAAAGATTCTCTCATTTACTTCTGCAACGTCCTTTATCACAAGTTCAAATCTCTTGCTTTCGATCTCAGGAAATCGAAGTGTACCGCTTGCGTGATGCCCGCCTTCACCCTCATAAGACAGAGGCTGGTATGTTTTGCCACCGGAATCCCGCAGGTAAGAGTTATTCATGAAATCATCATTATAGTTCTTATGGGCCGTGACTTTGATTTCAAATGCTGTGGCATCGGTAATATCAGGAAGATAAGTTGCAGTTATCTGTATCCCGGCTTCTGAATTCTCTCTCGGTTCCAATAAATCAGCAGGAGGCTTCTCATCTCCTGATATGCATCCACTGATAGCGATTGCAGTCATTATGGATAACACTATTATAATTCTGGAAATTCTCATGTAAGTTCCTCTTTTTTGATTTCATCAACCTGGCTTTCAGGGTTCTGCGTACCATGATTCATGTTTTTCATCATGACAAGATGCATTATCGGGCAGAGCAGCAGTATCCCAAAAGAAAGTATATTCTGTGAAACACCTGCAACCCACAAGATCCCGATGAGTAAAAGAGGGATTACGCAGCCGAGCACCATCATTAATGTATGCTTGTGCCTGCTGAAAAACCCTTCCTTTATACTTTGGTTCTTTGTATTGTCCATTAATGCACCTCCTCTGATTTCTGCAAAAAAAATTACCAGATTTTCCACCAGGGTTTTTTATCGCCCATCCCTGAGGGTCCGCTCTTTATGTATTTTTCAGGCTCGGAGTCAAATGCTTTCTTGCATCCGGGCGCACAGAAATAATAGGTCTTGCCTTTATATTCTGTCTTATATTGTGCTGTATTCTCATCTACCTGCATTCCACAAATTGGGTCTATTTGCATATTTCTCATTTCTCCTTATTATTTTATTTATATATCTACTTTACGTTTAGTGTAAAGTAAGTATCCTATGGCGGCAGCGATGTATTTGTCCCTACACCTCTGCCTGAATACTCGTCATCAATCTTTTTTCTGACATCTTTCAGCGAATATCCCGTCATCAACATGTCCCTCGCTTCAAGTGTTATGTCATTACACAGTTTGCATTCCGATGCATGCGGCTCATAGCTGCCATCAGGCTTGATATAACAATCCTTCAGGCTCTTATGTGACAGGAGCTTGTCAGAATGCTGCATGCCAGAGCAGCCGCAGTAACAGGCAAGATACATGACCTTATCCTGGTTCTGGACTGCGAAAATGTAGGCTTCTGCCACCCGCCCTGTTTTCTGGGCAAATTCAGGAAGTTCAGGTTTAGCTGATTTATTAACCTCCCAGATCGCTGGCTTTTCAACAGGTATTTTATTCAATGTTTGCCCGCCACCGGACAGGATGTAAGCGATCATTAAGATTGCCGCGATCGCAATTACACTGAGAATAATTTTTGATTTCATATATCCTCATTATATTATCAATAGTATCACGAAGCCCATAGCCACCATAAATGACCCCATAACCAGTTTTACCCTTGTCTTATTCCTGGATTGCCACGCCATCATCCTATCAACTACAGCCCTGTTTGAAGAAGCAAGAAGGATTATCACAAGCGGCACTATGAGCATCATATTATAAAGCAGAAGATACAGTATTCCCTGAGCAAGGCTGGTCTGTACTGACAACAAACCTATTACTGCAAGATAGATGCCTCCGCTGCATGGCACCGTGCAAAGACCGACAAGGACCCCGGCTCCGAATACTCCGGGAGATGTGGTGCGCCTTATCCATTTATTTATAGATGTATGCATTCTCTCAGGTATTACCAGAAAAGAGCTGCCAGGAATAAAGTAATCCTTCATAACAACCACGCCAAGTATCATTGAAATAAATGCAGCAGCTTTTCCCACCGCATGAGTTGTGGAAATAAATGATATGGTGCTCAGCAAACCAACGCCTATCAACACATAGGTTACAAATATCCCGCTGATGTATATGAATCCCACCTTCATTAACCCATACCTGTAATTTGTCTGCATCTGGAGCATGCCCATTGTAAAAGTTATAAAAAGCAGAAGAACTGCGAAAGCGCAGGGATTGAAGCCGTCAATTAAGCCTGCTGTTATTACAAGCGGAAGCGTTAATGTTTGGGGGTCGATTGTCATAAAGGGTTCCTAAAGTTTTTCATGATGCCTCAAGCCACTATGAGCGTTCCATGCATGCCGGGATTTTCTCTCCCTCCGCAGCACGAATCACAGTACCAGTGATATTCTCCTTTCTGTGTAGGTGTGAACGTGAAAACCGTCTGGTTTTCAGGCTGAACTGTGATGTTCATGTTCGCTAAACCTGCTGTAAGAACAAAGTTGTGAACCCCGCCGCCGTCCGTGTGATGCGAATTGTCCGGGTTGATAAGATTAATGGTGACAGGCTGCCCTGTTTTTGCCCTGATTATATTAGGCTCAAACCCTGCCATGGTGATGGTCATTTTAATGGCGTCTTTATTAACAGGCTCAAGAGCTGCTGATTTGCTCATGACTAAAAAAATTGCAGTCCCGAATATCGCAATAACGATTACCATGAACAAAATACTCTTGTAGGGTGGCTTTTTTTCTGGATTATCTTTCAACATTTGTTTGTGTTTTTTTGATCTTGACATTATTACTCCTTCTGACCTTTATCTTTTAAGTTATCTATTTTAATAAAAATCTGGATTGCCTTCTGCCTGTATTCTTCCATCAATTTCCTGTACTCTTCAGACCTTTCAGGTTCTGCATGTTTTTCAAATCCATAAATGGTCTGGAATATCTTTATTTTCTCAAGTTCAAGTTCTTCCAGCGTATGCTCTTTTGTTCTTTCCCTTTTGATCTTTCCCCTGAAAAGATAAACTAAACCTGTTGAAAATAAAAAGAATAATCCAATTCCCATATACAGATAACCTGTCTCCTGCGTCATTTTAACTGGAATACTGGCTCTCTCTCCTGCCCTGAGATCATTAAAAGCGGCAACATTGTATTCAATTCCTGAAAGTGTGATAGCATCATATGACCCTTCCAGGCTCATCCCACTTTTTTTATCAACGAACATTGACAGGGAAGTTGTATTGTATATTGAGCTCTTATTGAAGACATATTCTTTACCCTGAGGAATTATTGTATAGGATATCTGCATCTCGAAGGTTTCCCCGGGCTTGATGGACTGCATAGGGTCCATATAAACGATTCCTTCTTCCTGTACCAGGCAGCATTCCATTGCCTGGGTTTTCAGATTTTTTGCATCAGGCGGAGTTGATATGGCAAAGAATGTATGGTTATCCTTGCTGTAATATATCTCCTGACCTTCATTCCTGAATACAACTGTCTCAGATATCTCAAGAGAATTGTTTTTCTTTGATATGAAAATATGGTCGAGAGCGACTTTTATATCGTAGCTCTTATTGGTCAGGTCGTGTCCACTAATTGAATTATTCTCATCGGTCTGTGCAGAGGCTATTCCTGTGAAATAAAAAAATACTATGAACATTGAAATGGATATCCTCGAAGCGATTATCACTTTTCCTCCAGGTTTGATGAACCCTTTGAAAAAGGTTCTATATTTTTTTTCCTCATCATCGGGAGACGTTTTGAACAGAGAAGCGGGTTTCCCCGCAATCTCACCCATATTTATTCATTGCGTTCGATATCATCTATCCTCTGTTCAACAGCCTCTTTTAATTCTACCCTGTTCTCTCCTTCTTTTTCCCGTTCCAGCAGCTCTTCCAGAATATCTATGTCGCCTATGTGCGCTATCATTTTTTCAAGTACTGGCACAGGCTGACCAAGATCAAGGTTTAACGCTGCTTCTTTTAACTGTTTCATAACGAGCGTTGCATTTTCTTTGTATTCTTTTTTATGCTCCTTGTACTCTTTTTCTGTAAGCTCTCCTGCGTTGAATTTATTTTCAAGAGCCAGAATTGATTCGAACGCAGCATTCTTTTGCTCCAGCAGCTCGTCGAATGACATTTCAGTTATGTCTTTCCCGGCAGCGGCAATCTCTGTAGCAACATCGGGCTGTGAAATTGTTTCGACTGGTTCATGCGGCTCGTCCACAGATACATTCGTCACAGGCGTTTTTTTAATAAAACGTCTTTTTTGCTTTTTGCCGATCTTGTTTTTAAGCAACGGATATGATACTGCTCCGATCAATATTAACGCCACCACAGGTATAAGATAATTAAAATCTTCAGAGCTTCCTGTTTTTGACGGGACATACCCTGTTATCTGGATATCCAGTCTCTGGTCTTTTGGAACGCTCATGAAGCTTAAGACTTCGAATTCTTTCCCTTCGTTCGGAACTGTTTCCTTCTTGGCAAACTGGCTATCGATACTGAAACCGTTCTTTTTGTCAGATAGCACCGTCATGTATGAGGTGTTGTAGATCATAGCTTTGGAAAACAGGTTCTTCGAGGATTCTGGATTGAAAACATATGATATCTGGGCTGTATATGTTTCCCCTGGCAGGATAGGGTTCATCGGGTCTATCCAGGCTGAATCTTTCTCTCTTTGCAGGCAGCACTCCATCGCATCGGTCGTAAACCTGGTTATACCTTCTGGTGTGGAAATGCCCACAAACGCCCTGTCTTTACTGAAGAAAACCTTATCGCCGGTATTCATGAATACAACGTATTCTTCCACTTTTATCCCGTTCGATGCCTGAGACAGGATAATGTGGTCAACATTAACGCTAAGCGCGTTTCCTTCTTTTGTTGATTCATACACTATGAAATCAGCATTTTCTGATGCGTTGACATGTTTCGTGTACGGAACATCTGCATATGTAGCTTCGACAATGTAACTCTTTCCGGCATTGATCCTGTTGAACGAATACTTCCCGCTTTTATTTGTAAATGTGCTCATTACCTCGATCCCGGCTGCATCCATGAGGCGGATAGGAATATCAGCAAGAGTATTATTGACTTTCAGTACGTATCCCCCGATATTTTCCGAGAGATTGAAATCAACAACTGTTTTCCCCTTAACACCTGTATTCTCCCCGTATGTTATGCCGTTGTAGGTCACATTGATGCGATACATGCCATCGTTAATATTGCTAAAGGCATAATCACCGTTCTGATCTGTCGATGTTTCCGAAAGTTGTGTAAAATTATATACTGTGCCTCCTTCCTGGCTCTGCGTACTTTTAACACTGCTCAGTGTTACTTTCTGGTCGGCAAGCTTTTTCCCGAGGGATGCCGCATTGCCGCTGATCTCTGCCGCTGAAGCGGCATTTGCGAAAATTACCATTATCAGAAATATTGAAAATATTTTATTCATGTTTTTCTCTCTCCTGCAAGAATTTTTCATATTCTAATTCAAATTCCTCGTTCTCATCCATTCTCTTCCTGCTGATCTTATAGACCACAACACCGCCCACTATTAATCCGGCAGGCAGGGCAAGCCATACTATCCAGTCAAATCCTTCTTTGGGCGGCGTTGCAAGAACCTCTTTTCCATATTCTGCCGTCAGTTTATCATATATCTTTTTTTCAGAAAAACCCTGGTCAAGCATTGCCCTTACCTTATCCTTTATTTCAAGCGAACTAGGGCAGGTGCAATCAACCACTATCATGATACATCCTCCCTGGTCAGGGCAGTTCAGGTTTGAAGTTATTTCTTCCTCGGTAACAGCCAGTACAGGCACAGTAAATACAAGCAGGAAGAACCAGATCGCAACTAGTTTATTTTTCATATACTCTCCTCGGCAATTATTTTATTGTTTTGATTTATATTTATATCATCGAATGCTCTCTTCTGTCTTATGGGCACAACTGTCGATACGCATATCAGGATCCCTGCTATGAGCACGTAGAACCCCCCTATCCACATCAGGAACATCCAGGGCATTACCTTGATCTTGACTGTAGCGCTGTCAGCAGTGATAGCCTGGGCTGAGAAATACAGGTCGTCTATGCCCACAGTATAAGCCATGGGTTTGACATTTGTACTTTCCTGTTTCACATAATGGTACATGCGCGCTTCACCTTTTGTCAATACCTTCTGACCGTTCTTATAAACATCAAAATAAGCAGCCTGGACATCTTTATTGCCTTTGGCATACTCGTCAATGCTCGTAAGCTTGAAGTCATAATCGCCGACGCTGTATGTGCCACCGATCCTCATATTGAAGGTCTGCGCCTGCTCATACACCACAGCCCCGGCTGCGGCTACGATGATCATGAGAATTGCAATATGGCACATGTATCCGCCAAAAGTCCTGCGGTTATTCCAGAACGCCCTTCCGATATTCTTCAGGGCTCCTGCATCCTCAAGCTTTTTCTGTTTATTCACGATCCTTGAAACATCCATAAAATGGGTGGATGTGACTAGTACTGTGCCTGCAACAGCAACAAGAGCATAGAAATCCCGGATGCCGACCGCAAAGGCGATGACTATGGCAATTAATGCTACTGCCAATGGTCTGGTAAAGTTCCTCTTAAGATGGGGAACCGAGGCTTTCCTCCAGGCAATTAGGGGACATATCGCCATAAGGAACAGGAGCGCTATGCCAAGCGGGACATTTACCTGGTTATAGAAACTCGGACCTACCATGACCTTGTAGCCGCGGAAGGCTTCCGAAAGAAGGGGATATGTGGTTCCCCACAGCACGGATGCAGTAGCAGCCATGAATATCCAGTTATTATATAGGAAACTTGCTTCCCGCGATACAAAGGACTCAAAGACCTTTTTGCTCTGGATCGATTTGTACTTCCATACTACGAGTATGAGAGTTGCAGCAAGCACTACTGCCATGTAATTGATATAATACGGCGCAGTTACCGACTGACCGAAAGTATGGACTGAGGCGATTATCCCGCTGCGGGTGAGCAGTGTCCCATAGACCGTGAGTTCCCAGGTGAAAAGTATGAGCAGTATATTCCAGAACTTCATGCCACCTTTTCGTTCCTGTATCATGGTGCTGTGGTAGAATGCGGTCATTGTGAGCCAGGGAAGGAATGAGGCGTTCTCCACAGGGTCCCAGCCCCAGAAGCCGCCCCAGTTCAGTACCGTATATGCCCAGTAGCTGCCGAACATATTGCCCAGAGCCAGCCCAAGCCATGCCCATAGCGCCCAGCGTCGCGCGCGGTATATCCATGTATCGTCTGAAAGGTAAATGCCGGCGACCATAAGGGCGAATGGGATTATTACCCCGGCATAACCCCAGAAAAGCGTGGTGGGATGGAACAGCATTCCAGGGTCCTGAAGCAGTGGATTTAGCCCGTTCCCGTCAGCTGGCATGAAATCAAGCATCCTGACAGGACGGGATTCTGTGAGAAGCATATAGAAGAAATAAGCAAGAGTGACGAGAATTACGGGCATCGCATGCTTTATCAGGTTGTCATAGGATTTTCCCCGCGCTGCGATCACTGCAATATAAATGGATATCAGCCATGCCCAGAGCAGAAGCGACCCGTCAGCGCCTGCCCAGAATGCGGAGATGGTATATACCATGGACAGGTCAAGGCTGCTATATATCGCAACATATTCATACTGGAAATTGCGGGTGATGAAAAGATTGAAAAGCCATATTGAAGCGATAGTGGTCAGAATGGCGATGCCGATAATTGCTATCCTTCCGCTGTCGAAGAGCTCGTTTTTCTTTTTCCATATCCCGATTATGTGCGCTGCGAGCGCATAAACGGTCAATAACAGAGCGATTGTTAATATCGTTTCTCCTAATTCCATGAAAATTCTCCTTTATGTTTCGTTATGGTCTCCATGATCAAGGTCTCCTCCATATTTTGAGGGGCATTTCGTGACGACCTGGGTCGCTTGAAATGTGTTGTTTATGTAAAATCCTGTAACGACCGCGGGGATGCCTTCTTTGTAATTGCCTGGCATTCCCTCGTTCGATACCACAGTGATCGAGCCATTGTTATCTGCAAGCTTGAACGTCAGCCTGGCTTTCTCAGGTTCCCATATAGTGGAACCTTTTACTATGCTGCCATTCACGTTCACTACTTTTCCGTTCAATGAATCCGACTTCTGTACAAACTCACCGACTTCATAGTAAAATGAGAGTGCGTTGCTGAAGCTCTGGGCACCAAGATAAATTAATAATACAGCCACGATCCCGATACCAAACATGTTTTTGAGTTTTCTGTTCATTCAGGTTCCTCTCATTTTCATTAATTCAACCTCAACTTTACAACAGGTGTAAACTAAATCAAATAAGAATCTACCTTTATAAGTGGGTTGTGGTTTAAGAATGCAAATTAAAAAAGAGTTTTTCTTAAGAAAATTTACATCATGCCTTTCTTGTCAATATCTTTCGAGCCCATCATTGAATCCATGTCGGATCCCATATCTCCGCAATGCTCTCCCTCACCTGCTTCTGCATTGCCTGAAGTAGTGCTGCCCTCCATCATTCCACTGTGGCCTATTTCACCATCCATCATATTTTCGCATTCGGATGATTGCATCATCTGCTCAGGGCAATTTTTTGACATATCCTCCATCATCTCCGGAGTACATTCATGATTTTCCGCGTCCTTTGTTTTCTCGCTGCTTGCATTCTGCGCCAGTGCCACAGCAGCTCCTAAAATCAGGATTATTCCGAGAATTCCGATTATTAACATTGTCTTCTTTTTCATAGTCTCATCCTTTTGTAAAGTACGATATTGCAATAACTAGAATAATCATCAGTACTAAATGCAGCCACATACCATTGGCTCCGCCACCGCCGCAGCAACCGCCGCCAGCATGGGCTTGCTCTTTCTGGGGATTATTTTCACCGCTTAGCTTGCCAGTTTTTGCCTCTTTATCGTTCTCTTTGGGTTTACTTGATCCGCAACAATCCATTTTTTTTATCTCCGTATTGAATTTATTATGTTATCTGTTATGTAAAGTCTCTATTTATGGTCTTTTTGCTTTAAATTTGGAAGGTTTCTGACCATCTGGTGCTTATCAAACTTCTAAACTTTCCACCAGCGAATTGCCCTGCAGCAAAGGATAACATAAGCAATGGCACGATCTTCCACCCGAACCCTGAAAATATTCTCAATATAACCACGAATGGTAAATTTATCAGGAATACCAATATCATTAATTCGATTATTGACATCGTTAGTTTCTCCTGATCATCACGTAATTTCATTTTCTTTCGATATTTATCCTGTTTGTGCTTTAAATATCAGCAAGAAAAAAAGCTTAAAACTTTAAATATTACAACCGCAAATTATTTAAGTTTACATCGGCTGTAAAGTTGAGAACTGGATAATATTGCCTTAATAAAATTTTTATGAATATAATTGAACTTGAGGATGTCTGGAAAGTCTATAATATAGGTGAAGTAGAGGTCCAGGCTCTTCGGGGTTTAAGCTTAAAGGTAGAACAAGGGGAATTCCTGGCGATCATGGGACCGAGCGGGAGCGGTAAATCCACAGCCATGAACATGGTAGGGTGCCTGGATATCCCCACAAAAGGCAGGGTGCTCCTTGAAGGACAGGATATCGCTAACCTGAACGAAATGGAACTCTCAAGGATAAGGGGCAAAAGGATCGGGTTCGTGTTCCAGTACCATAACCTCTATCCGACATTAACAGCCCTTGAAAATGTCCAGCTTCCCATGAGGATACATGAGTTCGAAGAAGAAGAAATATGGGATAAATCAGAGGAACTGCTGCAGCTTGTGGGGCTTTCAGCCCGCGCCCATCATTACCCTTCACAGCTTTCAGGCGGTCAGAGCCAGAGAGTAGCTATCGCAAGAGCCCTGTCCACAGGTCCGGCTCTCCTTTTAGCAGATGAACCGACAGGTAATCTGGATACGGAAGCCGGAAAAGAGGTGCTGGATATTTTTTCAAATCTAAACATTCAGGGCGTTACTATTGTTATGATAACTCACGATGAAAAAATCGCCGCAAGAGCCAACAGGGTCATGAGAATGATCGACGGAAGACATGCGGCATAATGGAGGTAAAATGTATGAAATTAAGAAAATTTATTATGGTTTTGCTGGTTTCACTGCTTTTCTTGCAGAGCGTATCCGCAGCAAAAATATATCTTGTGACCGAGCATGAACCTGTGTCTCCCGGCGATACGGTCTTTGTATGGGTGCCGATCAAGAACACTGGTTACGGTACATGGATGAGCGATACGGTAGTGAAGCTTGTCCCCGCAAATAACGCCACTGAGAAAGCGGTGCATGTTCTTGACGATTCAGTGGTTATCGGCAATATAGAGGACTGGAATGAGATGCGCACTGCGAAGTTCAAAATACATGTAGATAAAAGCGCTGTGGAAGGAGAATACGATTTTCACGTCCATATAATCTCAAAAGGTAAAAGTGACTCAAGCAGCAGCTTAACTACAACAACTATGCAGGAGGACAGGGTACTGGTTGTTTCAGGCAC
>JAQUNZ010000019.1:14027-36730 GCA_028717345.1 Candidatus Methanoperedens sp. | reverse complement strand
TAAAATCTGAATTCATTACTGATGATAATATGATCCGGGCTCTTGTATGGGCACAATTAAAAGGGACAAGGTTCATCAACGACCCGTTAAACCGGGAAAAGGTAATAAGATACGCTTCTGAATTTACAAACATAGACAGGCAGGCTGCTTCATTAGCGCTCAATGACACGATATATAATGAATTCCCTGATAAGAATGAGATAAAGACCGTGTAAATAATTTTCTTAATTTTTGCGCAAGGTTCGATCATCGATTCGTCGGCGCCCACGGGGGCAAAAGCAGCGGAAATCCATGCTTCTCAGGAGTGTCTGTTATGATCTTTATGTATGTCAAATAATTCGAGATATCACAGCAAAAATTTCAGATATGAAAACAACAACCATAATAATCAACCAAATCTTCCATAACCACATCCATTTCTCAGGAAGTTTGAAGGCAGGTGTTGTAATCCCTTCGCTATTGATCTTTAGTTCTCCCCTGATTTTCCTTACATCATCAAGATCATCGACCTCCATTATGAATCCTCCCTGGTAGCCACATTCCCTGCACACATACATTTGTCCTGTGTTTATGGCAGGGAATATATGACCGCTACTGATTCCAGCGTATTCAACATTTCCACTGCAAAACGGGCATATTTTATAACCGAATACAGGTTTCATTTGTGCCTTCATTTTTCCCCTGCGTAATTATAGCTAAGCCAAGGTAAATTGGATTTATAACCCTTGCTCCTCATTTCCAGCCACTCCTGTGTCGCTTGCGATCATGCCATCGCGCATCGTAATTATCCTGTCAGTCTGCTGCGCCACATCCATATCATGCGTCACAACAATGATGGTCTGACCTTTTTCACTCAGCCTCTTGAGGAGTTCGACTATCACTTCACGCGTCTTTGTATCAACCGCCCCTGTGGGTTCATCAGCCAGCAGTATTGCAGGTTCATTTGCAAGCGCTCGGGCAATAGCAACGCGCTGCTGCTGACCTCCTGATAATTCAGAGGGTTTATGTTTCACCCTGTCGCCAAGCCCAACCTTTGTAAGAAGCTGGAACGCCCGTTCTTTGCGCCTGTTTTTCGAAGTTCCGTTAAACCGCATCGCAATATCCACGTTCTCCATTGCAGTAAGCGTGGACAGCAGATTGAAATGCTGGA
Organism: Candidatus Methanoperedens sp.; assembly: GCA_028717345.1. Lineage (GTDB taxonomy): Archaea > Halobacteriota > Methanosarcinia > Methanosarcinales > Methanoperedenaceae > Methanoperedens. The sequence continues at coordinate 35,580 of JAQUNZ010000019.1, read as the reverse complement.
ATACAAACCCTATCTTCTCCCGCCGTATGCGTGGAGCTTCGCTCTCTTTTGCTTTCGTGATCTCCACATCATCGATAAAGACACTGCCATCTGTTGGTCTGTCAAGCAGTCCGATCATTGAGAGGAGAGTGGATTTTCCGCTCCCTGAAGGACCTACAATGCTCAGGAGTTCTCCTTTATTAACGTCGAAACTGACGCCATCAAGAGCATGGACAGGAATCTTGCCTTGCATATAGGTCTTCCTGAGATCCCTGATGCGAAGGACTGGTTCATTATTATTCATAACGCAACGCCTCCATAGGACTCATTTTAGTAGCTCGATACGCAGGGTATGTGCCGCAGATTATTCCAAGTGATATTGCGAATAATAACCCGATCATAACAAGTCTCGGTGTTATCGCAAAAAGCGCTGAACCCTGGGCTTCGAATGATTTGTTAAGAAAATGCGTGAGCACTCCTCCTGCTGCTATGCCTATAATTCCTCCAATCACTCCCATGAGCGCAGCTTCACCCATGGTCATGAGAAGAATAGTTTTCCGCTCAGCGCCAAGCGCTTTTAGAAGCCCGAATTCTTTTGTTCTCTCAGATACTGACATTAGCATCGTATTCATGACGCTCAAACCACCGATTATCGCTGCAAGCACTGCCGCACTTATTGTTATCAAACTGAAAATCATTAGATTTCCTTCGATATCTTTTCTTAACTGTTCAGGGGATGTGCTTTTTACTTTATCTACACTCAGGTCTATCCTTCGGGCAAGTTCAGAAGTATCGACACCAGGAGCGGGTTCAGCATAAATAAATGAAACTGTGTTTTCCATTTTATAGAATTTTTGTGCATTGTCAAGAGGGATCTGAACCGAACCATCAAAAAAAGAACCCGTATATTCCAGTATTCCCACGACACTGACATTTCTTGTATTGGTTATGGATGATGTGCGCTGCATTCTCTTGCTTTTCATCTCAAGTTCATCTCCCACCTTAAGATTGAATTTCCTGGCAATGCTGCTCCCGACAACTGCTTTATAACCATCTCCGGGAACAAGATATCTGCCAGAGGTAAGCTTTGCATCTATCATCTGTTTTTCAGGACGAACTCCAAAAACCATATCACCCCCGGTTAATCCTCCACCTCCACTTTCCGGATCAAGCATAGTGAATAATACCCCGTATGCATCTGAAACTCCTGGTATTCTTTTAATCTGTCTGATCTTTGATTCATCAAGCGTACCGACTCCACCATATGTTCCGTCAGGTTCTATCTGGATATTATTCGCTAACAACTTTAATGACTTATCAACAACGAGGTTCATATGCTCGGACATACCGCCCATCACCACAACTGCAAATATCCCCAGGGCGATCCCGAAAATGGTAAGCCCTGTTCTCATTTTTCTTTGAGTAAGACTCCTGATGATCAGATCGAACATACTATCCTCCTCTTTTTCTCTTTACTGCCACAAGTACGACTATAACAATCACAATTGCTGCGAATCCCGTCGATCCTGTTAATCCTGCCAATGCAGGAGCGCTCGATACCGCAGATGTTCCGGATTCGACTTGCTCTTCAGGAATTCGAAGGACAGTTTCATATTTATCAAGTGCGATATTGTCTTTATTTACAGCGCGGATGCTGACATCATACGTTCCTGATCCGAGTTCTTTCCATACCACTCCTGATGTATCTTCTTTTCCTGTGACGAGTATCTCTTCGACCTGCTGCCTGTATGTTTTTTTCTCGTTCGTCTCCCTGCTGGTTGCGGATACATCAATGAATCCATCGAAAGGCACCTGAGAATTACCGCGCAGTGTTACACTTGCGCCGTATTCGTCCACTTCAACATCATCAGGCATTATCTCAACATCGTCACCTGCTGTGAAAGACGCGATGTATGTATTGATAAGAGGTTCTGCATAAAGCCTGTGCGTAAGTATCTTTGTACGAACAGTATATTTCTCGTTATTGCTCAAAAGAAAAGGCCAGTCAATCTTCAACTCTGTATTTGAGGTGAGGGATATGTCCTCTTTTGTTTCTGAATACACTATGTCATTGCTATCTAACAGATCAATTTTGATATCAACCGCACTGGGATTGAAAGGTCGCAGAAGCAATTGCACGCCTTTATTGGAAGGCGAGAAATCAACGACATGGAAACTCGGCATGGCAACAGTGCCGTATGATACCTGATAGGTTTTGTTATCATGAAGTTTTGTGTCATTATATATGCTGACTTTTGCAGTATAATAATCGTTCTTAGGCTTATTCTGCCATAATATTACTTTGGAAACCTCTTCTCCTGCACTGGCTTTAAATGGAACTTCCTGTGATTCTACCACCCTCGTTCCATCAAGAAGCTGAAAAACCGCTTTCCCATGATGATCCTGGCTGGCTCTTATCGTGGCCTCGCTGCTTGTGTAATCTGAAAAGAAGTCTGTTATCTCAAGAGCAGCGCTTGCCGTGCCAGAGAGCATGAATATGCCTGCTGATCTGTTCAACATCCGAATCCCATACTGGTGAGGTCTTCATCTGTCATCAGTTCGATTGAAGGTTCTTTTATCAAAATGACTCCACTTCCCATATCACGGATCTCAAATTTACTGCTGTATTTGATTATTCTTTTAACCTGATAGAAGTCCACCATCCTGTTTCCAGTTAGAAGACCATCCATCATGCTTGAAATAAGCATTCTTACTCTAACATATCCCAACTCTTCACTCATATTGATCCTCCTGATTTTGTTAAGGTCTTTCGATCGATTGACCTTAATCTTTAATACAACGTCTAAATACTTAAACTTGACTATTAATAGGCAAGTTAGTGTAATATAACAGTAAGTTGTATGTATTTAAAGATATAATGCTGTGAATAAAAACTTAAGTACTTTTAATAAATAAACGTATCCAAAGATTTATTTTAAAAATTCGCGTGTGCAGGAAGACAGAAATATGAGCCTGCTCGAAAAGCTATTCGTGCTGTGCCGGGCGATTAATCCACTCGGTTGGACTGCGCCCCTTCGAGTGGACAATTAGTTAGGGTGATATATTTAAACTTAACGCCCTCTCAAATATCTCAAGCCCTTTATCAATCTCATTCATTGAAATAATAAGCGGCGGAACGAACCTGATAACAGAGTCACCAGCAGGCAGAAGTACCAATCCACCGTCAAGTGCCTTTTGAACTATGATATCACGCTTTTGCACCGCTGGTATCTTATTCTTCTCAACAAGTTCCGCACCAATCATGAGACCTATCCCCCGAACATCCCCTATCAGAGGATATTTGTCTTTTAGTTCGTTCAGGCGCTTCATGATATAATTCCCCTTCTCAACTGCCTTTTCCCCAAGACTGCTTTTTTCCATGAATTCAAGTGTTGCAAGCCCGCCGGCTGCTGCAAGGAGGTTCCCGCCAAAAGTATTGGCATGGGCTCCGGGCTGCCAGCTCATTATTTTATCCGCAGAAAGCGTAGCTCCAAGAGGTATTCCGCCGCCAATTGATTTTGACATGCACACGATGTCAGCCCTTACCCCGAAGTTCTCCATAGCCATGAACTTCCCAGTGCGGAATCCACCGCTCTGGATCTCATCCGCGATAAGAAGAACGTCGTTTTCATCGCATATCCTTCGAAGCTCTTTATGGAACTCAACAGGCGGGACGATGAACCCGCCCTCTCCCTGTATGGGTTCCACAGCGATGGCTGCGGTATCTTCTGGTGAAAGCTCTCTTTTAAAGATCGTTCGTTCGATCTCCTCAACACAATAAACCCCGCATCCGGGATACTCAAGATTGAAAGGACAGCGGTAGCAGTAAGCATAATGTGAGTGCACGACCCCCAGAGATGGAAAATGCTCTTTATGCCGCCTCTTTGAACCTGAAAGAGAGAGAGCGCCAAGCGTCCTGCCGTGGAAAGCCCGGTAGAATGCGATCATATTGCTTCTTTTTGTGTACCAGAAAGCAAGCTTCATTGCAGCTTCTACGGCTTCAGCTCCAGAGTTTGAAAGAAAGACCTTATCGTACCCTGTCATCCCGCAGAGTTTTTCAGCGAGTCTTACTGGCATTTCAGCATAAAAATCCGAAAAACCACAGTGCACCATCTTTTCAAGCTGGGAACAAACAGCCTTTTTGACTGCTTTGCAGTTATACCCTATGTTCATGACAGCCACGCTTGCTGCAAAATCGATGTAGCTGTTACCCTCAACATCATATATCGTTGAGCCGTCAGCATGATCTACCACAAGATCATATGGTCGCGTTAGCGAGCATACAACTTTATTATCCCGGTCTATTATATCCCTGGAAATATTTGTTATTTTTCTCATATTTACTCCACATCTATCTGGGCTTTCTGAAGCCGTCCACTGTAATCGAAATAGACGGTTTTTATTTCTGTGAACTCATCTATTGAAGTAGTGCCAGCCTCACGCGTTCCGTTCCCTGTGGCTTTCACGCCGCCAAAAGGAAGGTGAATTTCAGCTCCTATCGTGGGGGCATTGATGTATGTTATTCCCGAATCAAGCTTTTCAATAGCCTTGAAGGCATTTTTTATATTTTCTGTATAAATGGAAGACGACAGCCCGTACACCACAGAGTTGGCAATATCGATAGCCTCATCGAGGCTGCCTGTACTTATTATAGAGAGAACCGGACCGAATATCTCCTCCCGGGCTATTCGCATATCTGAAGATACATCAGTAAATATTGTGGGTAGAAAGAAGTATCCAGGCAGGGGTTGGGCAGGCTTTCCGCCAAGCGCCAGTTTTGCGCCTTCCTCTTTTCCAATTTCTACATATTTTGAAACTTTCTGGAGTTGTGAATTATTGATGACAGGACCCATATCTGTGTTTTCATCAAGACCGTTTCCGAGTTTAAGTTTTTTAGTTCTGTCGATCAGCTTCTTCTGGAATGCAGGCAGTATCTTCTCATGCACTATAACACGGCTTGCGGCTGTACATCTCTGACCAGTAGTTCCGAAAGCACCCCACAGCACGCCGTCTATCGCAAGCTCCATGTCAGCATCGTCCATCACAATTATGGGGTTTTTCCCGCCAAGTTCAAGAGAGACTCTCTTCATGTCCTTTCCAGCTTCTCCGAGTATCCATTTTCCAGTTTCCACAGAGCCAGTAAAGGAAATCGCCCTGATGCTTTTATTGTGCACGATTTCGCTGCCCACAGTGCTTCCCTCGCCCATCACCAGGTTCAGGACGCCTTTCGGAAGCCCCGCCTCTGTAAGTATCTTCACAAGCTCGATGGAGAGAAGCGGCGTGTCGCTTGCCGGCTTGAACACGATGGTATTCCCTGAGATGAGCGCCGGCATTATCTTCCACGCAGGGATTGCGAGCGGGAAGTTCCAGGGTGTGATGAGTCCAACAACGCCTATTGGTCTTCGCACGGTCAGGCAGAACTTGTTAGGTAGTTCCGAAGGCGTTGTCTCACCCAAAAGCCGCCTGCCCTCACCTGCTGCGTAATAGGTCATATCAATGGCTTCCTGAACGTCTCCCCTTGCCTCTTTCAATATCTTTCCCATCTCCTGTGTCATGAGGCGTGAAAGTTCCTCCTTTCGTTCCTCAAGCATGCGTGCAGCCCTGAAAAGGATCTTTGCGCGAAGCGGTGCCGGGGTGCCGCTCCATGAATCAAATGCTTCCTCTGCGCTGTCCACCGCGCTCTGTACGTCGCCGGCAGATGCCTTCTGGAGATGTGCTATTGTTTCAAGAGTGGCTGGATTTACATCTTGGAACATTTCGCCTGTTTCTGAATCTACCCATTCACCGTTTATGAAAAGTTTGTATTCCTGCAAAACACTTCACCCTGATATTTAGTTGGCAGGGATTCTATTTTAATGTATTGGGCTTGCTTAAACAGTTATTGTTTGCTCCGATCTCAAGAACAAGGTTTTTTTTAATCTTATTTCCGAATAAACCGGACAGTATGCTCTTGACAAACCAACCATAAGTTTGCAGGGATACTCCATACATTGCGGACAGTATCTTATGTTCTTTTCAAAAGAACAATTATAGATCAGGCATCTGTTATTGAATTTATTTTGCATTTCGCAGCCAGGACAATCCTGTTCAAAATATTTGCATACATTGCATGCTATACCACATCGTGCAATAGTGTCCACCATTTTTTCTCTCGTTTCGTCAGAATATAATGTTATGGTACATAAAGTTTATGAGCATTAATATTCCCTTGGCTCTGGCTCGTACATAGTGATATTTACAGGGAGAAAAACTGGATTCATTCCGGGTAAGGGCGCTGATACACTTGACTTTGTTACATTAATAATGTACTTATGTAAATAAAAACAATTTATAATCAATTAAAAACAAAAATTAACCCTTATATTTGAATAAAAATAATATAAACCCATATTATTTTCTATTTTTCTCTTATTCTGGTTTTAGCGTGTTATTATTAGATTTTATTCAATTTTATGTATTTTATTACCAGGGTACAATAGAAAACTATATACATTATAACTATTATAATGAGTATGATGACTATGATTAACCTAACGACTCACGCAGGAGATAACAAGATGAAGATAGTCCACGTTCAATCTGTACTACCACAGGAAGATGTAGTCGCATTAAAGGAAAAGGCTGGAGAATCCTCAATCAAAGAGGCAATTTCAAAGGCAGTTTACCATTATCTGAACTGTAAGAACGAGGAATTGTGAAGGATGTTCCCCGTTATATCGCATCTATTCCAGTCAGGAACCCGGAAACAGAGCAAATGAATATCTCTCTTGGTTTTGATGAAACTGGAAAGATCGGATTATATTGTGGAGATACAGCAGAACTGGGACAGGATTCGAGTTATATAAATAAAGATTCATTTCCTAACAGCGGATTGCTGGCATGTGGAAAGTACTCAATGTGGCTTTCTATGTTTTCAAGGCACATTACAAACTCGTTTGAAGATAATAGTGAATGAACGGGATAAAGGTAGCGAATTTATAGAACAGTACTCTTTCTAAGCCAGTCAATGTCGCTCTGATACAACTCCCTCAGATCTTTTAAACCGAGCCTTAGCATTGCAACCCTGCTAACGCCAAGCCCCCAGGCAAGAACCGGGTACTTGATGCCAAGCGGAAGTGTAACTTCTTTCCTGAATATCCCTGCACCGCCAAGTTCCACCCACTTGCCCCTGCTCTCTATATATACCTCAGGTTCAACGCTTGGCTCTGTGTATGGGAAATAACCGGGTCTGAATCTGACTTCTTCAAAACCCATCCTGTGATAGAACTCTGTCAGGCAGCCCAGAAGGTTCTTGAAACTGACGCCCTTATCCATAACCACACCCTCAAGCTGCTCGAACTCTGGCGTATGCGTGGGGTCTATAGCCTCACGGCGGTATGCGCGGTCGATGCAAAAGGCTTTCACTGGCGGGTCGGGATGGTCTGCAAGGTATTTTATCGTGACCGCTGTTGTGTGAGTCCTTAGCACCTGCTTTCGTGCAACATCCTCGCTCCACCTGCCTCCCCAGCCCCTGGATATGCCGCCTCCTTTTTCATGCATCTCCTTTACAGGCGCTATATATTCTTCTGGCAGGTCGCACTCTGTGGCAAGGTGGAAGGTATCCTGCATTTCTCGCGCAGGGTGGTCCTGCGGCTGGAAGAGCGCATCGAAGTTCCAGAACGAACTCTGAACAACATCGCCTTTTATCTCGGTGAATCCCATCTCAAGGAATATCTGGCGCATCTCGTTTATAAGGCGCTGGTATGGGTGGATTTTCGCGCCGTAAACCGGTTTTACAGTGGTATTGATGTTATATGGGCGTATTCGTGCTGTTTTCCATGAGCCGCTTGTGATAATGGTGGGTGTGAGCTGGGCGATCTCTTCTTCTATAATTAATCCTGACGCCTCGAGGGCTTTTCCCGACTCTGTGATCGTGATGAGCCTTGACTTTTTCTCAGTCTTTTCAACAAGGTTCCTTTTTATTAAGTCCTTTACAGCCTCTCCAGGCTCTGAAAGCGAGCCCGCTTTGAGTTTTTCAAGGATCTTCTCGTCTTCACCTTGATCAACTTTTCCAGATGGTATGATCTTATCCCCTTCTATCCTTGCCCAGTTCTTCTTTCGAAGCCATCCCAGTGCAATGCCGACCATCTGGGGCGGGAATTTCTTCTTCAGTTCGTCAAGAGAAATGGGCGATGTCAGCGAGCTTATTATCTGTCGCTCAGGAAGTGATATCTGTGCATAAGTTTCGCCTTCTTTTGTGAGGTTGTAGATGGTCGTTATTGTCTCTTTTACTTCGCAGAGCCCTTTTTCTGCAAGCAGGAAAGCGGACTGCATGGCTGCTTCGATGGGGAGAGATGAAGCGGAAGAAAGCTCTTCCGGGGTGAATTTTAGTTTTTTAATGAGGATTAGCAGGACTTTCTTTTCGTTGTTGGTTAGTGTAATTTCTTTTATCGGGGACATAAAACAGACGTTACAATGAACAGCGAGATATTTAATGATTTGTGAAAGTTTTGGAATAGTTTATTAGCAGTTATTCATATAGGAGCAATAAGGTATAAAATTGGTTGAATTCTTAAACACATCTGGGATATCAAATAATTTAAGATTCAGAGATGCATTTTCAAATAAATAGTTATTCAACCAGACTTTCGTTTTACTTTCTCCACTTCTTTTAAAATAGTATCAATGCCGCCTTTGATGATCGCATCGAACTTTTCCCCTCTCATACATGCCCTGTTAAGACTCTCTCCAAGCTCAAGAGGAATCGCTATATCGATCCAGTTGTCGCGAGCCCTGTGAAGTACAGGCGACTGAAGAATCTCCCGCGCGTTTTCATTTATCTTTGAAGCGGTCTCGCTGTCCTTGAATTTAACCGGAACATGCAGAGTAAGCGATGTGATTTTCCCATCCTTGCTTTTTGGAGTATATAGCCGCACGATTTCTTCACCGAACCTTCCGAAGAACTGGTCGGTGCCTTTACCAAAGCCTATCTTTTCTATCGCTGCAACCGCGCCTGCAGGGATGTCATCCATTATGCAGCCGCAAAGCGCATTTGTGATCTCTTTTTCTTCCGTGCTGTCTGAAATGCGGATAAAATCATCAAGCGGGAATCCCATTACCATCTCATCGTCCCTGTATCCTGAGAACATGCGAGCGCCGTTACACAGTAGGGACAGGTTCACCTTTTTCTCCATGTACGGTATCGCGGTACACTCGCCGCACACTGCAAACTCTCCTTTGAATTTAGCTTCAACCGGCTGTTTTTCATGCAGCTGCGCAAGGATGGTGGATACTTTCATCAATTTTCTCGGCGTGCCGACAATCACTACCACATCGGGTTTTTTCTCGGTCTTCTCAAGCGGGGAAACGCTTACAAGTTTTGTGTTTGCCGGCTTTATCCTTGGATATACGTCCCCATATGACGGTTCAGTAAATCCCAATGCAAGCTCTCCGCTTGTGCATGTGAGTTCCTCAACACCGAAAACAAAGCTTTCACCGTACATTGCGCTTCTTCTTACCATTTCACAGAAACGCATGGGTTTTGGGGTTGTTTTTTGTTCAGAGCTGTCATGGAGTATTCTCACTGCCACAGGTGATGAGGGCAGCTCGAAAAACTTCCTGAATTTAGCGGAGTTTTCTGAATATTTCATTGTGAATCCTCTAATCTTCAACTTTTATTCCATTTGTGCGAGCGATATCCTTGAAAGCATCAGCCACATATTTTATCTGTTCAATTTTAAGACCATATGTATTTATCTTGAAATTCTTGCTCATTCCGGGATGCAGTCCAACGATCTTGCGCTTCTTCAATTCATGGTACAGGAAATATCCCCTGCGTTTATCTTTTTCAGCAAGTTCATGCAGGGGCAGGCTTTCAAAATTCATGAGAGTATGCTGTTTGGGCTTGACTCCCATCTGGTGGAAACCGTCTATCTTTTCAAGCTCATTAACGAAGTACTGCGCCTTTTTCACCTCTTCGTCCCAGTGCTTTACCCGTTCCACAACAGCAGGGAACGAAGCCATGAGCGTTGCAACAGGCGCGCCGAAAACAGGTGAGCATCCGAACAGGGCGACTTCTTTTTTTGTGAATCCCCTGCCGCTCCAGTCGCCGCGAACGGTTGATTTGTTAAATACCTTGTTGGTCCATTCGAATGTGGTCGCAAGTATTCCCATCGGCGCGGATGACGCCCAGCTCTTATGACCTGAGCCGCACAGGAAATCAACATGTAATTTCTTGCCATCAACAGGCATGATGCCCGATGAATATGCAGTATTTAACAGGAAAGGGACGCCGTATTCCTTGCATATGCGCCCGACTTTTTCAGCATCAGCCACATTGCCATACCTGTAATCCACATGAGTAAGAACTGCCATGGATGGAAGTTTTCCTGTTTTTTTCTCAACTTCCTCGAATTTTCTGGCATATCCTTCGATATCTATCTCAAATGTGGGGTAGCCGTTGTGCGGCACTTCGACCACGTTAAGCCTGTTCGCTTCTGCCGCAAGATATGAAGTGTAATGCGCAAGGGCATCAAGCACTACTGTATCGCCGGGTTCGCATACCATGTGCATGGCAGCCCATTTTGCGTGCCTGCATCCGGCTGTGAACCTGACATCGTCCATGTTCAAAAACTCTGCAACGTCCTGCGTCAGGTCATGGACAGGGGGGTTTTCCACAAGATCAACCCTTGACTCAAAGCAGTAATCACAAACAGAATAACCATCCCCGAACTCCAGCAGGGCTTTTCTTGCTTCTGCTGTCAGCACGCCGCCGCGCTGTATTGGATGCACGTTCACGTATGTCTCTGAAACGCCGCGAGTGACATTCTTGTATTTTTTAGTGTCCATGCTTAGCTCTTACGTGATTCGATCTCTCTTAATATTCGTAAAGGAACTTTTGTATACATTGTTATCCTTCTTATTTATTGGTAATACTATGCTTCAAGACTTCCTGAATGAACTTAAAATTAATGGTAGAGGTAAACAATGGACTGCGCCCAATTAGTACAAATGTCCGAAATGTGGAAGTAACGATAGTGTTTGGTGAGGTTACAGGTACAATGAATCCGGGAAAAAGAGATTGAGAAAATGTAAAAATTGTGGTTCAAAATTTTCCCTGAATGATGGATTTTTAAGAAGGCGTTTTAAAAAAGAACACATCGTGGAGTAAAAGTTTCCCGATGGATGATTCTCCTGTGGAGTCGAGATTATTCCCGGGTGAGCGAATCAAGCAGAGATATAAAATCACACGGGGATTTAAAAATTCAGAATAGGATCACCTACCCCCGCCACAACCACCACAATCTCCTCCGCAGCCGATAACCACATTATCTTCTTCACCATCAACTTGTGTTTTCAGCCTTCTGAGTTCCTTTTTCTTATCATTGATTATGGCTTCGATGTTGTTCCATTCTAAGCTACCTGATTTGAAATGTTCCTTGACCTTTTCAATTTCTAGGATTTCCTCTTCAAGTTCTCTTATTGACATTATTTAGCTCTATTTTCAATATATCATCTCCCCATTTATAAACGCCTTCGTCCTTGCATCCTCCGGCGCCTCGAATATCCTCCCAATGCTATTCACCTCGATCAGTTCACCATTTAACAAAATACCCACCCTGTCAGCAATGCGCTTCACCTGGTAGATATTATGCGTGGCAATAATAATGGTCGTCCCCAGTTCGCGCCGTATCCGCTTGATTAGTTCCTCTATCATAGCCACGTTCGCAGGGTCAAGGCTCGATGTAGGCTCATCAAGGAGAAGTATATCAGGGTCATAAACTATAGCCCGGGCAAACGCCATGCGCTGCGCCTCACCGCCTGAGAGAGTGCGGGCTTTTTGTTGTTCTTTTCCCTCAAGCCCGACGATACTTAATGCGTTCATGACTTTTTCCCTTATGGCATTCTTATCAACTTTACGGATCACCAGCCCGTATGCCACATTATTAAAGACCGTTGTGTTAAGAACGCACGGTGTCTGGAAAAGCATTGACATGCTGCGCCTGGCATTGATCTTTTCGCGCATCGTACATACGGTTAATTCGATACCCCTGAAAAACAGCTTTCCTTCAGATGGCTTTTCCAGCAGGTTCAATATCCTGAAAAGTGTGGTCTTCCCTACACCGCTTGGTCCCATCAAAGCAAATATTTCTCCTTCATTGATGGACATATTGATCTTTTTCAATACTTCCCTGTTCCCAAAAGATTTGGTAAGGTCATACACCCTCATTAATTCACTGTGCATCTCATTCCCTCCTCTGGAAAAAGTTTGCCAGTATATTGACCGAGAGAACAAGGGAGATGAGGATTATCCCGAGCGCAATAGATGTTGATATCTCACCTTTGCTTGTTTCCAGAGTTATTGCTGTTGTAAGAGATCGGGTATAAGACAGCCCTTCGCCTATCCCTCCAATACTGCCTGTATAAGCAATGTTACCTCCGACAATGAGTATCGCCCCTACCTCAGCCAGGGCTCTTCCGAGCCCTGCAAGAACTGATGTGATAAGACCGAATCTTGCTTCTCTTAACATCGCGATAACGGCATCTTTCCGGCTTCCCCCGAGCGTATAGACGGTATCGATGACCGGTTGCGGGACTGCTTTTATTGCAGCAAGCGAGATCCCGCATATTACAGGCGTGATAAGGATATACTGAGCCAGAATCATGGCTTCCTGCGTATAATACAATTTCAGGAATCCGAATGGACCGGCAGGCACGATCATCAGGAAAATAAAGAGTCCCACAAAAACAGAAGGAAGACCCATACCTGTATTTATTAGAGTGATAAGTACCTGTCTCCCCCTGAAATTCAGGAAGGTTATTGCACATGCCAGAGGTATCGCGGTCAGAGTACCAAGGATCGTTGCAGTGCCTGAAACCTTTATGGATACTCCGGTTATGCTCAGGATATAAGGGTTCAAACTGAATATCAATTCAAACGCTCTTATAATTCCCTGGAACAAAAAGTCAACACTGCTCAAGCCCTACCTCGTTTATTCGTCCTTTTATTAATTGAAAAGAAATCCATTCACATGTTCACCTTTTCTAATATCCCTGTATGTTAATAAATAACCATCCACTACGGCAGACCTGGGAGATGCTGAGATGAGACTTTTTTAAAGCATCCATGATAATATTTAACTCCCTCCCCGACAAACAATGAACTAAAAAAGTGGAACAAATAATAAGAGGACCACATGCCCAAAGACCTTGTATTCATAACAGTAATCGGAAAAGACCAGAAAGGAATAATAGCCAGCATCTCAAACGCGGTATTCAAGCATAATATCAATATCGAAGACCTGAACCAGAAAGTCATGGACGGTTATTTCGTGATGACCATGCTTGCTGACATGGCGGATTCCAGGGCATCAATAGGAGATATAAAAAAGGAGTTCACAGAGATAGAAAAGCAGATGGACTTAAAAATTCAGGTCCAGCATGAGAACATCTTCAAGGCGATGCACAGGGTGTAGGCATGGAATATTCACTCGATGAGGTCATAGAAACTGTACGCATGACCCTTTATCATAATTTTGATATCAGGACAGTAACGCTTGGCATCAATCTTAAGGACTGCATCGATCCTGACATTGAGAGCTTCAAGTCAAATGTATATGATAAGGTCACAGAATACGGGAAAAGGCTTGTCAATGAAGCCGGGAAGATCGAGGACAAATACGGCATTCCAATAATAAACAAAAGAATTTCAGTGACGCCAGTGTCACTGATAGTTGAATCCTGCAAAGAGGATGCGCCTATTGAAATAGCAAAAACGCTTGACATGGCAGCCCGTGATGCAAATATCGATTTCATCGGAGGATACGGGGCGCTTGTGCAAAAAGGGATGACGCGGGCTGATTCCCGGCTCATTGATTCGCTTCCTGAGATGCTTTCAGGCACGGAACGGGTGTGCGCTTTCCTCAATGTCGGCTCGACCGTGTCAGGTATGAACATGGATGCGGTAATTAAGCTGGGGAACATCCTGAAGGACATCGCAGGCAAGACAGATAACGGCATCGGATGTACGAAATTTGCCGTATTCTCAAACGCCCCGGAAGACAATCCTTTTATGGCTGGAGCGTTCCACGGTGTTGGAGAGCCAGACTTCTCGCTCAACATAGGCATCAGCGGTCCGGGTGTTGTGAGAAGCGTTGTAGAGAAGAACAGGGATTGTGACCTGACAGGGCTTTCCGAGGTTATAAAAAGAACAGCGTTCAAGATAACAAGAGCAGGGGAACTCATAGGCAGGGAACTTGCATCAAATATGAACGTGCCCTTTGGCATCGTTGACATATCGCTTGCATCCACCACGAAAGTTGGCGATTCTGTGGCAGGGATAGTGGAAATGATGGGCATCGAAAAGATGGGCGCTCCGGGGAGTACTGCGGCGCTTGCGCTTCTCATCGATGCCGTGAAAAAAGGCGGAGCCATGGCATCAGGGAACGTCGGCGGATTGAGCGGCACGTTCATCCCTGTGAGTGAAGATTCCGGGATGAACGAAGCAGTAAGATCAGGCGCACTTTCTATCGAGAAACTCGAGGCGCTGACCGCGGTATGCTCCGTGGGGCTCGATATGATCGCCATCCCGGGCGATACGCCTGCTGAGACCATTTCAGCCATAATCGCAGACGAGCTTTCCATAGGTGTTGTGAATGGGAAGACCACTGGCGTGAGGCTTATTCCGGTGCCAGGTAAGATTGCAGGGGATTACGTGAATTTCGGGGGGCTGCTGGGTGAGACCTATGTGATGGACATAAGTAAGTTCAGTTCACGCGACTTCATACTCCGGGGAGGAAGGATGCCAAGCCCGATAACGAGTATGAGGAATTGAGATCAAAATAGCAGCGCAGATACACCGGCAATACTTTCCCTTTTTCCCATCAGGATTACAATATCCTTCGCAAGTATTGCAGTATCACCGGAAGGATTTGTGACAGTTTCTTTGCCCCGCATGACCGCCAGCACTGTAACGCCATACTTTCGCCTGAAACCTACATCAGCCAGTGTCTTTCCTGCGATCCGGGAGCCATCCATTATCCTGAATGTCTCGATCTCGATATCAGGCAGATGAAGCTTTAGATCCGGGAATATATCATATTTTTGCTGCAGGTTACGCAGCATATCATAACCATCCTTTCTGATATCACCGATATGTTTTTCTATCTCATTGACCGGGATAAAATAATGATGCAGCACTCGTGAAATTATCTCTATGGATGTTTCGAACTCTTCAGGTATCACATCGTTCGCACCAAGGGAATACAGGGGATTTATTTCGCTAGTATAACGCGTCCTGGCAATGATATAAACGGACGGGTTCATCCTTCTTGCAAGTTCTACTATCCTTCTAGTAGCCGAAGCGTCTGAAATAGCTATTGCCACTGTGCGGGCAGTCCTGATATTGACATGCAAAAGTACGGACTCTTTGGTGGCATCACCATACATAATAGGGATACCGCGTTTTTTTTCTCCTCGCACGGTTTCAGGGTTCAATTCAAGCACGATAAAAGGGATCTGGGACTTAGAGAGCACTTTTGAAACATTCTTTCCATTAAGTCCAAAACCCACAACTACCACGTGATTCGTTAAATTCGTTCTCTCTGCTTTTTCTTCATTAAATCGCCCTAACTTGATATTATGTGGTAAAGGCAATCGTTCAATAGCTTCTGAAATTTTCCCGCTTCCCTTTATCATGAATGGTGTGAACACCATTGTTATTATGGCTGATGCAAGGAACACCTGGTAATCATAGCCTGAAATCAGACCATAATTCAACCCCTCTTTTGACAGCACAAAAGAGAACTCGCCGATCTGTGCCAGTGCTACACCTACAAGCACCCCGATCCTCAAAGGATAGCCTATAACAACAGGAACAACCGTTCCTACTGCGAACTTGATCACCAGTATCCCTGCCACCCCGATAAGTACTATCCATGGGTTGCGAAGTACGGAACCAACATCAAGAAGCATCCCTATAGAAACAAAAAAAAGTATGCTGAATATATCTTTTAGCGGCAGGATCTCACTGAAAGCCTGATGCCCGTACTCGGATTCTGAGATGATAAGTCCTGCAAGAAACGCCCCCAGAGCAAGTGAAAGACCAACAAGTGAGGTAAGATAGGCAGTCCCGAAGCATATCAAGACTATGCTTAACAGGAACAGTTCCCTGTTATGCGTCTGGACAACCCGGTACAGAATAAAGGGAACTAATGAACGGGATGTCACGATGACAAGGACCATAAATGCAAAAACCATAAAAACATTCAACACGATCTCAAGGGCAGAAAAGTCGGATTTTCCACCAAGCACCGGCATAAGCAGCACTATAACAACAACGCTCAGGTCCTGGAAGATCAGTATAGCTGTGGTAAGCCTGCCCTGGGGAGAATCTATCTCTCCACGGTCAGAGAGCACCTTCATTACAATGACGGTACTGCTCATCGCTACAAGTAAACCCACGAACACACCCTGGGATACGGATGCTCCAAAACCAATTCCTATCAACGATACAAAAGCAGTAGTCAATAAAACCTGAAGAAAACCGACCAGGAATATTTTTCGATTCATCCTGAGAAGCTCATTAAGCGAGAATTCTACCCCGATCAGGAACAACAACAATATTATTCCGACCTCAGCCAGCACCTCGATAGACGCAACATCCTTAGCAGCCCCAAGCACAGATGGACCCAGCAGCACACCTGCTATCAGGTAACCCACGATAGGCGCTATGCGAAGATGATAAAACAAAAAAGTAATACCAAT
The DNA here is from genome assembly GCA_028717345.1 of Candidatus Methanoperedens sp. GTDB lineage: Archaea > Halobacteriota > Methanosarcinia > Methanosarcinales > Methanoperedenaceae > Methanoperedens. The sequence goes on along the minus strand of JAQUNZ010000019.1, from coordinate 18,858 downwards.
AGCAACACCAAAAATAATTACAAAATCCCTCAGGAAACCAAGTTCTGCCATATAGACTATACCAATTTGGTTTTATTGATATAAATAATACTCATTAAAAAGAGATGTGATGGAAAGTATCCATCATTATTCTCTTCTTCTCACAATCATATATCCGGCGAACAATATCCCAATAACCATTGCTGCTGTAAATCCAGGTGTTTTCTCAGTAGATTCCGCACTAACCGTTTCTGCTGGTGTCACAGTCTTTACAGGGGTTTGTACCTGGGTTTGAACCGGGATTGCCTTTGTGCCTGAGAGCTTTGTCTCATCTGCGTGGCATACTGCACACTTCAATCCACTCGTTGATGTAAGCTTCCCGATCTTACTAAAGGCATGAAGATTATCTATATCGTGGCATCTTGTGCACTGTGGCACCACTACTTTCCCTTTATCCTCATGACATCCCTTGCAGTCCACCTTTGTGGAATGTATTACGTGAGCAACTTCTGCTCCAACGGCTTTAGATGTCCCTTTATGGCAGTTGTAACATCCTGTCTTATTATCCACGGCACCGTGGATCGTCGCAATACTCGAAGCGGGATGGCAGTTCTGGCATATAAGTGTCATTTCGGGTGATTTTATGGGTTTAACGATGGCTGGCGGGGTCTTATGGCATTTTGTGCATGAAGCGTCCTTCCCATGTACTTCCACAAGGTCAGTGTGGCAGTGGGAGCAAACCGCATCGCTCATAATATTATTGTGTACCTGGGTTATGGTCTTATGGCAGTAGGCACATGTCTGTGTTGCAACTTTCCCGCTATGCACCTGATGGATCGGACCATCATGGCATTTTGTGCACACCGGGATCGATACTGATTCCTTGTTCCCGTGGCAATTCGCACAATCCACAGGCTTTTTGGCATGTATGATGTGCGGAGTGCCTGCATGACATTTCTTGCAATCGACATCTTTGGCAGTAAGGGAAGATGCCTGGAAATTTTCCTCTGCCGCATTCGCTACCATCGTGGCAAATACTGCCATGATAATCAATAAAATAATGATTCTTAATTTTTTCATACCATGTACCCCGTTTTTATATTTGTAATATTCAACAGTGTATATTATTCTTTCGTTTTCATCCCGCATGGCAGAATCACAAATTATATTACTTCATCCTCTAATTTCAGTATCACATGAGCACTGAAAGATCAAAAAAATTATTCGAGGAAGCAAAAAAATTACTTCCAGGCGGCGTGAGCAGTCCGGTAAGAGCGATAAAACCATATCCATTTTACACTAAAAAAGCTAACGGGTCAAAGATAACCGACATTGATGGCAACGAATATATTGATTACGTCATGGGATACGGACCACTGCTACTTGGTCACAACCATCCTGCAATTAAGGAAGCTGTAATAAAACAGCTTTCAGATGGCTGGTTATACGGAACGCCGACAGAACTTGAAGTCAGACTTGCCAGGGAAATAATCGCACTGTATCCCGGCATAGGGATGACGAGATTTGTATCAACCGGAACAGAAGCCACGATGGGTGCTCTGCGGGCTGCAAGAGGATTCACCAGAAAAAACAAGTTCATTAAGATCGAAGGTGGATTCCACGGCGCGCATGATGCGGCTCTTGTAAAAGCAGGCTCCGGTGCGACGACACTTGGGACGCCTGACTCAGCCGGAGTACCTGCGGATTTCACGAAAAATACTCTCCAGGTGCCCTATAATGATATTGAGGCAATGACTGATGCCATAACGACATATAAGGATGATGTTGCAGCGGTTATTATTGAACCTGTTCTCGGTAATATTGGACCCATTCTCCCAAAAAAAGGATATCTTGAAGATGTCCGAAAGGTTACAGAAGAAAATGACGTTGTTCTCATCTTCGACGAGGTCATTACAGGTTTCAGGCTTGCCATGGGCGGTGCGCAGGAGTATTATGGCATAACACCTGACATGACAACGCTGGGCAAGATACTGGGCGGCGGATTCCATATCGGAGTTATCGGCGGCAGGCGCGAGATAATGGAGAACATTTCTCCTGCAGGACCGGTATATCAGGCAGGCACCTTCAACGGCAGTCCGGTCTCGATGACGGCAGGGCTTGCCATGATCAGCGCGCTTAAGAAAGAAAAAGTCCATGAGATCGTTAACAGAAAAGGAGATGCCATGCGAAAGGCGCTAACCGATGTTATTAGCGACCTTGGGCTTGATTATAACGTTAGCGGCGTCTCAAGCATGTTCAAGGTGTTCTTTGGTGATATGCCGTATAATTACCAGGAAGCCCTGAAATGTGATAAAGAAAAGTTCAATGTTTTTTTCAGGAAAATGCTCTCCGACGGCATTTTTCTCCCTCCGTCGCAGTTTGAGACGAACTTCCTGTCTCTTGCCCATTCACAGGACGATATAAATAAGACAGTTGAAGCTTATCAAAGGAATCTGAAATGAAAAACGCGCCATTCAGGATAGGAACACGAGGCAGCAAACTTGCACTTACGCAGGCTAACCTTGTGAAAGATCTGCTTGCAAAAAATGGCATAAATGCTGAAATAATTATAATCAAAACAAGCGGCGATACCTTTACTGACAGACCTCTCCATGAAGTTCAGGGTTTTGGCGTATTCGTGCGTGAGATAGATGATTCGATGCTTGCGGGAAAAATCGATATCGCAGTCCACAGTATGAAGGATGTCCCAACAGAGCGACCGTCTGAACTTACGATCGCAGCAGTGATGAAGCGTGATTCGCCATATGATTATGTGCTAACGCGCGACAACACGAAACTGATCGACCTTCCAGAGGGCGCTAACATAGGCACCACAAGCCTCAGGCGGCGCGCACAGCTATTGCGCTTTCGATCAGATCTTCAAATAAAAGAACTGAGGGGTAACATAGACACGCGCCTTCGAAAACTCAAGGAGGGGCAGTACGACGGCATATTCATGGCAGAGGCAGGACTTGAGCGCATGAAATGGGACTTACCAGGTGAACGCCTCGATCCTGACCACTTTGTCCCGTCAGCGAACCAGGGAACGGTAGTAATAGTTACAAAAAAGGATTCGGAAGCAGAGAAAGCTGTAAAAATCTTAGACGATGAAAGAACGCGTATCGAGACCAGGATCGAAAGGATCATCATAGGTATCCTTGGAGGCGGATGTCTTGTGCCTATAGGAGCTTTTGCGAAGACTGAGGGAAATAAGATACATGTACGCACCGAAGTGCTTTCAGTGGATGGAAAACGCTGCGTAAAAATAGATGAATTTATAAACCCTGCAGATTATGAACGAGAAGCAGAACGTATCGGGAACGAGTTAAAAAAGAAAGGGGGGGGCAGGCTTGTTGACGAGGCGGTAAAAATGTTCACTGCAAAACGAGGAAAATAATGACAGGTAAAGTATATCTTGTGGGCTCAGGTCCTGGTGACCCTGAACTGTTGACGATCAAAGCAAAGCGGCTGATAGAGAGCGCTGAGGTCATCCTGTTTGACCAGCTTCCAGGTAAGGCTATCCTTGACATGCTGCCCGGGTCAGCTGAAAAAATAGACGTTGGGAAATATGCGGGGAACCATAAACTTTCCCAGTGGCAGATAAATGAACTGCTGGTGAAAAGAGCCAGGGAAGGCAAGCTTGTCGTTAGGCTAAAGGGTGGTGATCCATACCTTTTCGGTCGCGGGGGCGAAGAGGCGCAGGTGCTTGTAAAGGATGGGATTGAAGTCGAGGTAGTTCCAGGGATAACTTCGGCAATAGCTGTTCCGGCATATGCAGGCATTCCAGTCACTCATCGCGATTATGCTTCAATGGTGACATTTATCACAGGTCACGAGGATCCTACAAAGGAAGAGACTGGTCTTGACTGGGAGCTTCTTGCGCGCTTTGAGGGTACGCTTGTTATACTGATGGGCGTGAGCATGCTTGAGCGCAACGTGAAAGAGCTTACAAAGCATGGTAAATCCATCGATACCCCTGTTGCTGTGATCGAGCGCGGAACGCGTCCTGACCAGAGAGTTACTGTGGGAACGCTTGCTGATATTGTTGGGATATGCAAAAAGCGAAAAGTAGGAGCGCCTGCGATAACAGTAATTGGCGATGTGGTAAAGCTGCACAGGGAACTGGGAAGGGAGTGAAGGAAAAAGTGCCAATTATAATTTTATCACATTCCCTTCCATCCTTTATAGTCCCGAAACCTTTATACCATAGTAAGTCACATTATCATATGTAAGAAAAACTTACACATGAAACAAATAATAAAAGGTGAAAAATCTATGAACATAAAAACGATCGCAACAATAGCAGCAATTCTTGTCATACTTGGGGCAGGAATCGCAATGGCAAGACCCAATGCTGAGAGTAACTTCTGGAACAGCATGATGGGCGGCATGAACAATGGAATAAAAAGTATGATGGGCTTTGGCGGCATGATGGGACAGGGTAACGGCTATGGCGGCATGATGGGACAGGGTAACGGCTATGGAGGTATGATGGGTCAGGGCAATGGCTATGCCGGTATGATGGGGCAGGGTAACGGAACAATGGGTGGATGCGGCAGTTATGGAACTGCGGATGCTGCCACCGGCGCTGCACCTATAACCATCGAGCAGGCAAAGGGATCAGTGGAGAAATATCTTACGACAACTGGCAATTCTGACCTTGCTCTAACCGAAGTTCTGGAATTCGATAACAACTTCTATGCAGGCGTCAAAGAAAAGAGCACAGGAACTCATGCTTTCGAGCTTCTGGTCAACAAATATACTGGCGCTGTTGTGCCTGAAATGGGACCTAACATGATGTGGAACACAAAATATGGTCACATGACATTGAATACGCAGGAAAGCAACACAG
>JAQUNZ010000019.1:0-13927 GCA_028717345.1 Candidatus Methanoperedens sp. | reverse complement strand
GGAACTCATGCTTTCGAGCTTCTGGTCAACAAATATACTGGCGCTGTTGTGCCTGAAATGGGACCTAACATGATGTGGAACACAAAATATGGTCACATGACATTGAATACGCAGGAAAGCAACACAGTGACAGAGAAGCAGGCGATCGAAATTGCGCAAAAATATCTTGATTCTGCGCAGCCTGGAACCGAAGTTAAAGATGCTGATGCATTCTATGGATACTACACGCTTGAAGTCAATAAGGACGGGAAGATCTACGGGATGCTCAGCGTGAACGCCAACACCGGCGCAGTCTGGTACCATAACTGGCACGGGACTTTCGTAAAAATACTGGAAGTCGAATGATCTTCCGGTATTTCGTCTCCTTTTATTTTAAATACATTGTGCATCTTTTAGTTACCTGGTGAAACGGTGGACAAAAAATCCCTGGTACAGATACTTGATTCACTTGGTAACGAACACAGCCTGAAGATAATGTCTATCCTTGCCAGCGGCGAATGTTTTGTATCAGAACTTGCAAAGATGGTCGGAATATCCCGCCCGCTGCTGTACCTTCATCTTAAGAAACTTGAGAATGCTGGCATTGTGGAGAGTGAGATACGCCACTTTGAAGAGCCACCATATACTAAAAAATTTTACAGAGCAAAGAACTTTGAATTAAAACTATCATTGAATAGTATCAAGGAGATAGTAAAATTGGAGGAAAAATAATGAGTATGATGGATTTTGTTACAGGGGCATCAACGGATACCCTGGTGATCGTAGTGATAATATTCGGTCTCATATCAGTTTTTCTGGGCTACATGATGCTAACAGAACTCAAAGAAACAAGAAAAGCTATCGAGAGAATGGAAAAAGTCCTGAAAACCGTGGAGTAAGACCTTGCTTTCGGATATGGAAAAAGACGTCTTAAAGAAAAAATTTACCGGGCTCGTGAATGATGTGGAACTTGCGATATTCACGCAGGAGACTGAGTGCCAGTTCTGCAAAGAAACAAGGGAACTGGCTCTTGAACTTGCCGCCATTTCCCCCAGGATAAAGACGAAAATCTATGATTTTGTCAAGAACGGGGATGAAGACATCAAATACAACATAAAGAAAATACCTGCAATAGCAATTATCGGAAAAAACGATTACGGTATAAGGTATTATGGTGTTCCTGGAGGCTACGAGTTCGCAGCTTTTGTGGACGATATTATCGATGTTTCAAAAGGCACAACGTCTCTTTCTGAGGATATGAAAAAGAAACTGGCTGATATAAAAAAGCCGGTTCATCTGCAGGTGTTCGTTTCACCCACATGCCCATATTGCCCGAAGGCAGCCAGGATAGCCCACCAGTTCGCAATTGAAAACGAGTTCATACGGGCTGATGTTATCGAGATGACAGAATTCCCGTATCTTGTGCAGAGATATAGTGTAATGAGCACACCCCATATCGTAATAAACGAGGATACATCGTTCGTTGGAGCACAGCCGCCTGAGGTCTTTATCGAGCAGATAAACATGGCGCTGAAGGCAAGCTATAATCCGATGTACTCATAAATTAACCGGCAAGATAAACGTAAACGTACTGCCTATTCCTAATTTGCTCTCTACCGTTATCGTGCCTCCATGAAGCTCTATGAGTTGCTTTGTAATAGCAAGCCCAAGCCCCACACCTCCATATTTTCGTGATAATCCCGTATCAACCTGCTGGAACGATCTGAATATACTCCCCACTTTCTCTTCACTGATCCCTATACCGGTGTCAAATACCGAAAACTTCGCCATATTACCCTCTTTTTTAGAGCTTATAATAACCTCCCCCCCTTCCGGTTTGCTGAATTTCACTGCATTATCAAGCAGGTTGAATAAAATAATCTTGAACCTCTGCTCGTCCGCATAAATATTATCAAGAGCTGGATCGATTTCGGTTTTTATGATCACTTTATGCTCTTCTGCCTGTTGTTTTACAAGAATTAGAACATCTTTTATGGCATCAGGCACAAATATCTTTTTTGTTGTCAATTCTAATTTTCCAGCTTCAAGTTTAGTCATATCAAGGATCATGTCAATAAGGTTGATCTGGTGCTTGCCACCTGTAATAATATTGTCCACATATTTTTCCTGTTTCTCATTCAATCCACCAACAATTTTCTGCTTTAATAGTGTTGAAAAACCTAGGATTGCATTCATAGGAGTTCGGAGTTCATGGCTCATAACAGCTAAGAATTCAGCCTTTACCTGGTTTGCCTGAACAAGGCGTTCATTCTCAAGTCTGAGAGCTTCCATCTTCTTGCGCTCTGTAATATCCCTTACTGTAGCCTGAAGAACCGGTTTTCCTTTGAATTTAAACGCTGTCAGCAGCACATCAGCAGAGAAATCTTCTCCGCTCTTTTTTCTATGTACCCATTCAAAATGGTTCGTTCCTTTACTGAAAACCTGCGCGATCTTATTGTTCACTGCTGTTTGTGAATCAACACCATCTGGCTGATATGGCGGTGAAACTTGCGTAGGATGCATTTTCAGGATATCTTCTTTTGTTGATAATCCAAATATCTTCAGAGTTGCATTGTTACAGTCAAAAAATCCTTTTTCATCAAACAGCATGATCGCATCTGATGAACTATCATACAGCGTGCGGAATTTTTCTTCCGATTCTATTATTACCTCTTGCGCAGCCTTTCGCTCTGAGATGTCACGGATTATTCCTGAATAGAATCTTTCTTTTCCGACCTCCCATGTGGCAAGTGTAAGTTCTATCGGGAATTCAACACCATCTTTCTTGAGTCCCTGTAATTCCAGGACTTTTCCCATTAGATTTGCTTTTCCTGTTGATGTTACCATATCTAATTTTGTTTTATGAACGTGCCTGAATTTTTCTGGCATGAGCATCATTAATGGCTTGCCAAGCGCTTCTTCTTCAGAATAACCGAACATATTTTTTGCGCCATTATTCCAGGTAATGATGTCGCCTTTTCCATCAACTACAATAATCGAATCATAAGCTGATTGCATCAAATTATGGAAGCACTCTTCACTTTGCTGCAGCCTAGCTTCCCTTATTTTATGCTCCTTGATTTCCAACAACAGAGGGCGGTAAAGATAGATATACATTAAAGGAAAAAGAATAAGAACGAGCAGTAAGCTGTCCAATAAACTATTGAAAAAATCAAAGGGATTGGACTGTAAAAAATCAAACAAAACCATTATACTAAATTCCGCAATGAATATTGTAATTATGAAAAAAATCAATATCTGAATAATTGAATCTTTCTCTTTAAGTGATGTTTCATATTTTGTCATTGTAATTTAAATCCTGCCTGCCGTTATCGTGCCGCAATATTTATGGATAATTAAGGGATCCAGTTATTGTTTTAACAATGCATTTATTATAATTATGATGATGTTATTATAACATAAATAGTTTATCAAATTTAAAATAAACATCATCTATAAAACGGGTTCAATTCCCGACAATCCTGTTGAAGAAAAAAAGAATATTGTTTCTTATGATAACGTCTTTTCAACTCATTTTTATAAGTGTTATCCGCCGCTCACGGCAGGTAATATCGATATTTCGTCAGTGCCCTTCACCGAGCTGTCAAGCCCTTTAAGGTGTCTGATGTCTTCTCCGTTCACATACAGGTTGACAAAACGCCTGACTTCGCCTTTATCAAGGATGCGCTTCTCAAAATCAGCGCCGAACTGCTGAATAAGCTTATCAAGAACAACTTTTACAGTCGTATCTCCAATGTCAAGAGTCGTTTCGCGAGCATGTGTCACATTGCTCAATGCAGATGAAAATCTTATTTTAACCATTTATATCACCTTTATGTACGAGCCAGTAAAGGCTCTTTATGTTCATGAATATCGATCTTCGGCATAGTGAGCTGCTCGAATTCGCTAAGCATGGGCTTGATGACCGGAGGACGCTGCAGCGACTTAAGAAGCGTATCCTGCGCCTTAAGACCATTGCCTGTGACATAGACCACAACGCGCTCATCGCGCTTTATATGACCGCTCTCTACCAGTTTCATCAAGCCAGCCACAGTGGTACCGCCTGCAGGTTCTGTGAATATTCCTTCAGTCCTTGCAAGAAGATGGATAGCCGCGATGATCTCATCATCTGTTGGTGTGGCTGCAAACCCGCCTGAATCAAGTATGGTCTTCTTTGCATAGTAGCCGTCAGCAGGATTTCCAATTGCAAGGCTGTGAGCCACGGTCTCGAATTTCCGTACAGGTACGACCTCGCTGTTGTTCTGAACAGCACATGAAATGGGGGAACAATTCAGAGGTTGCGAACCTGAAATCCTGACATCCGCGCTGTCCACAAGACCCACGCGTTCCAGTTCCTTATATCCGCGGGATATGGCGCAAAGAAGTGCGCCGCTTGCCATCGGAGCAACGATGTGATCCGGTGCAGTCCAGTTAAGCTGCTCAGCAGTTTCGTAAGCAAGCGTCTTTGAACCTTCGGTATAATAGGGACGGATATTGATATTTACAAAAGCCCAGTCCGGGTGGGAATCTGCCACTTCGCTTGCAAGCCGGTTGGCGTCATCGTATGTGCCTTCCACAGCGATGACATTTGGACCATATATAAGCATCTGCACGATCTTGCCAAGCTCAATTGTCGCAGGGATGAAAATATAAGCCGGAAGTCCGGCTTTTGCCGCATGCGCTCCCACAGCGGCTGCAAGGTTGCCTGTGCTTGCGCATCCCACTGCTTTCACATCGAATTCGATGGCTTTTGAGATTGCAACTGATGTGACCCTGTCTTTGAAAGAGTTGGTCGGGTTCACGGATTCGTCAAGGATGTAGAGTTCATCAAGTCCCAGAGCCGCACCAAGACGATGCGCATGGTGAAGTTTGTTAAATCCTGCGCCAAGGTCAATGCGTTTCCCGGATTCAAGCGGCAGAAGGTCTGCATATCTCCATATTGATTTTGGTCCTGATGCTATTTTTTCTTTGCTGATGCGTTCTGAAATAACATCCCAGTCGTAATTGACCTCAAGGGGCCCGAAACATTCATAACATGTATTCTGGATAACAGCAGGGTATTCAGCTCCGCATTCCCTGCATTTCAATCCAATGACGTGACTCATTTAATCTTCTCCTCTGCATAATACAACATTACCCTATATAATATTTGCCCTATCGGTAGATAACCAGTAGTAATAATATTTGACCATTAGCGAACCTGATAAAATATATATGTAGAGACTGCATTAGCAAATAAGATTTATGAGTGTCGAAGTGAATCGTTTTAAATGCGGATATTGCGGCGCCTGTGTGGGCGTTTGCCCGAAAGGAGCGCTGGAACTTATTGAGACATGGATTGAAGTTGACAGCTCATGCACACAATGCGGCATCTGTGCAAAGATCTGTCCAGTTGGCGCATTGGAGGTAAGGACTAAATGAAAGACAGGTACGATGTCATCGTAGTTGGGGCAGGACCCGGAGGCTCAATAGCTGCAAAAACCTGTGCAGAGGGCGGGCTTGATGTACTCATGATAGAAAAGAGGCAGGAGATAGGCGACCCTGTGAGATGCGCTGAAGGCGTGGGAAAGGATGCGCTGCTGAAGCACATAGAGCCTGATACTAAATGGATAGCGACAGAAGTAAAGGGTTCCGTGTTGATTGCTCCGGATGGAACAGAGATTAAAATGTCTGAAGATGCGTCGTCCAACATGAAAGTGGGTTACGTTCTTGAAAGAAAAATTTTTGATCGGACACTTGCCCAGAAAGCTGCTATGGCAGGGGCTGAAGTAATGGTAAAGACAAGGGCGACTGGATTATTGAGATCAAATGGAATGGTTACGGGGATCAATGCCATGTACATGGGGGAAACTCATGAGATCAAAGCTGATATAGTGATAGGAGCGGATGGTATTGAATCAAAAGTGGGACGATGGGGCGGCATAGACACATCATTAAAACCTGGTGATATCGAGACCGGCGTTCAATTTTTGGTATCAAATATCGATCCTGGTGAATATAATACGTTCTATTTAGGAGAAAAATATGCTCCTGGAGGGTACCAGTGGATATTCCCTAAAGGCGAACATACGGCAAATGTTGGACTCGGTATCCTGGGGAGTAAATCAGGCAATATCAGGGCAATATCCTTACTTCATAGATTTTTAGAAATAAATATGCCCCAGGCTAAGATCATAGAAATGGTAGTTGGAGGCGTTCCTGTTAGCGGGCCGATAAAACAAACAGTGACTAATGGCCTTATACTTGTTGGAGATGCTGCAAGACAGTCAGATCCCCTGACGGGAGGCGGTATCACCAATGCAATGGATGCTGGTAAGATGGCAGGAGAAGTTTGCATCAAGGCAAAAGAAAGAGGGGATTATTCTGTTAAGACTTTAAAGGAATATGAGGATGGATGGCGTGCGACCATAGGGAAAGAGATATCAAGGTCGCTGAAAGTGAAGAACCTTTTTATCAGGCTTTCAGATGAGCAGTTGAACCAGCTTGCACATTCGCTTGATGGAGTGGATGCAAGAACGATGGAACTGCCAAAGTTTCTGGCAGTTCTCTTCAAGAAAAATCCGAAATTGCTCTGGGAACTCAGGTCGCTTTTTTAGTAAAGAAATAACCTTATCGTCTTTCACGTCAAAAATAATGTGATTTACAATATGTTCACAATAATCACAGGCGCACAGTTCGGGGACGAAGGAAAAGGCAAGATCGTAGATATGATGGCGGAACAATACGATATTGTTGCGCGCTTCCAGGGCGGTGATAACGCAGGTCATACCGTTGTAGCAGATGGAAAGACATACAAGCTGCACCTTGTCCCTTCAGGCGTACTCTTTGATTCACGGCTGCTTATAGGTCCTGGCACGGTCATGAATCCTGAGATACTGATGAAAGAGCTCTCAATGCTTGCTGATAATGGAGTCAAGGTAACGCCAGCAAAGCTTGGCATTGATGCAAAGACAAGTATCATAATGCCATATCACATAGCCCTTGACACGCTTCGCGAATCAAAGCGCGCTGTGAAAATAGGAACCACGAACAGGGGGATAGGTTTTGCATACATTGATAAAGTAGGGCGCGACGAGATACAGATGGCTGACATCGCAGATAAAAAGCGATTTGTTAAGCGGCTTGAGGAGATCGCCCCCCAGAAGGAAAATGCGATAAAAGAAATGGGCGGCGATCCGAATATCGTGAGATCGAAGATTGATGAATATATCGAAACAGGCAGGAAATTAAAACCTTATATTACAGACGTATCACGGGAAATAAACCTTGCATTAAAAGACGAAAAAAAAGTGCTGGCTGAAGGCGCGCAGGGGACACATCTTGACATCATTCACGGCACACAAAAGTTCGTCACTTCCTCAAGCACAGTGGCAGGATCAGCATGTGCAGGACTTGGTGTGGGTCCAACGAAAGTGGATAATGTAATCGGCGTCATCAAAGCTTACATCACGCGCGTGGGAGAAGGACCGCTTCCAACCGAACAAAAAAACGATGTGGGAGAGCACCTGCGAGAGAAAGGCGGGGAATTCGGAACGACCACAGGGCGTCCGAGAAGATGCGGATGGTTCGATCTGCCGCTTGCGAAAAAATCCATAAACCTTAATGGATATACTGGTTTTGCTCTTACCAAGCTTGATGTTCTTGGCAGACTTCCGATGTTAAAGATTTGCACTGGATATGAACTGGATGGAAAAATAATAGATTATCCGCCTGAGTCGTCTGATGATCTTGCCAGGTGCAAACCCGTATATACAGAAGTTAAAGGCTGGGACGAAGACATATCAGGAGTTGAAACTCTTGATGGGCTTCCAGATAATGCAAAGGAATATATTGAATTGCTTGAAAAATTGATGGAAGTACATATTGAATATATCTCAGTTGGACCTGGAAGAAAGCAAACGTTTATTAAATGAATTAAATATATTTAATTGGGACAAATCATGGAACAGAATGTTCGATTAAAGGTATCTGAAGCAGATCAGAGGGATGTCGGGAAGGGCATCGTAAGGATAGATGAGAAGTTCAGGAACGCCATCGGGATCAATATATTCGATGTGGTCGAGGTAAAAGGAGAACGACTTACATCTGCTATGGTAGGCAGGGCATATCCGCAGGATGAAGGGCTGGATGTTATCAGGATGGATGGGTTGATACGCACAAATGCAAAGACAAGCATAGGAGAATTTGTTGAAGTCAGGAAAGCGGAGTGGAAAGAAGCGAAAAAGGTCACTCTTTCACCTGTGATACAGAACATCCACATATATGCGCCAAGCGAGAGCCTGCGGGCTATATTTCACAACAGGACTGTCTCAAAAGGGGATATCATCTCGACCACAAGCGTAAGAAAACCCAGAGAAACCTTAGGCAGTGACGTTATGTTCGAGCAGATATTCCAGGGGATGTTCCCCTCCTTCGGTCTTGGGGAGATAAAACTTCAGGTGGTCGCAACGACGCCCCCGTCGGGGATTGTCAAGATCACCGATATCACGGAAGTTGAGCTGTTACCTGAAGCAGTTGCGCTTGAGCAGGAGATCCCCGAGGTCATGTATGAAGACCTTGGAGGCATAAAACCAGCGATTACAAAGATACGCGAGATAATCGAGCTGCCCCTTAAGCACCCAGAGCTGTTCAACCGCCTTGGCATAGATGCGCCAAAGGGAGTGCTTCTGCACGGTCCTCCTGGAACTGGAAAGACCATGCTGGCAAAAGCCGTGGCTAACGAGAGCGATGCATATTTCAAGATCATAAACGGTCCTGAGATAATGTCGAAGTATTACGGGGAAAGCGAGCACAAGCTTCGTGAGGCATTCGAGGAGGCAGAAAAAAATACTCCAGCGATCATCTTCATCGATGAAATTGACAGTATAGCCCCCAAACGCGCAGAGGTTACTGGCGAGGTGGAGCGCCGCGTGGTGGCTCAGTTGCTTGCTCTCATGGATGGACTGAAATCCAGGAAGAACGTTATCGTTATCGCAGCCACGAACCGACCAGAGGCTCTGGATATGGCGCTTCGCAGACCTGGCAGGTTTGACCGCGAGATAGAACTGCGGGTGCCCGACCGCGAAGGAAGGCGCGAGATATTCCAGATACACACGCGCGGGATGCCGCTGGCTGAAGATGTGAAGCTTGATGACCTTGCCACGCGCACATACGGTTTTGTGGGCGCTGACATCGCTGCCGTGTGCCGTGAGGCTGCCATGAATGCCCTGAGAAGGGTGCTTCCTGAAATAAATCTTGATCTCAAGGAGATACCCAAGGAGACTCTTGATAAATTGATAGTGATGCGTTCTGATTTTGACAGTGTCATGAAAGAGGTGCAGCCGTCTGCGCTTCGCGAAATATTGTTCGAAGTGCCGAACGTGACATGGGAGGATATCGGCGGGCTTGAAAAGGTGAAATCCCTGCTTTCCGAGGCAGTGGAATGGCCGCTGCGGTACAGCGAATCATTCAGGAAAATTGGCGTGGATGCGCCAAAAGGCGTGCTCCTTTACGGACCGCCGGGCACTGGAAAGACGCTGCTTGCAAAAGCCATTGCCAATGAGAGCGAGGCGAATTTCATCACTGTCAAGGGAAGCGATATATTATCGAAATGGTACGGCGAATCCGAAAAGCACATTGCCGAGATCTTCAAGAAAGCGCGTCAGGTGGCGCCATCCATAATATTTCTGGATGAGCTTGACGCGCTTGCTCCGATGAGAGGAAGCGCACTTGGTGAACCTCATGTGACAGAGCGTATCGTTAACCAGCTTCTGTCAGAGCTTGACGGGCTTGAGGAATTAAGGGGCGTTGTGATCATCGGTGCTACGAACCGACCAGATATTATTGACCCTGCATTGTTGCGTCCTGGCAGGTTCGATGAGATGATATTAGTACCTGTGCCTGATGCAAAGACAAGGCTTGAGATTTTTAAGGTACACACAAAGAAAATGGCTCTTGCAAATAATGTTAACCTTAATGAACTTGTCAGACTGACAGAAGAATTTACAGGCGCTGATATCGCATCAGTTTGTAAAAAAGCCGGAAGGTTCGCGATGCGGGAAGATATTAATGCAAAAAACGTAAAGCAGTCACATTTCCTTTCTGCGATAGAGGATACAGGTCCGTCTGTCACACCTGAAACTATGGATTACTATGAGAAACTTAAAGGGGAACTGCGAAAGAAGAGATCGAAACAGATCGAAACAAGACCAGAGATGTATGCATAATGATAAAAGAAGGGGTTCTTTACGATGAGCTGCCCGGCAATAAGGTAAAATGCAATGTGTGCTCTCACAGGTGCACCATTGCTGAAAGCAAAGTTGGGATATGCGGTACCCGCAAGAATATTAAGGGCAGGATAAACACGCTCATTTATAATACCGTTTCAAGAGAAGCAGTTGACCCTATCGAGAAAAAGCCACTGTATCATTTCCTTCCCGGCACGTTATCGTATTCACTTGGCACTATCGGATGCAATTTCAGGTGCCTGCACTGCCAGAACTGGAATATCTCGCAGGTGTCGCTTGATGAGGCTTATACAAGGGAGATAACACCTGAAGAGGCGGTAAGAAGGGCGGTCGCATCGGGAAGTAAGTCGATCTCATGGACTTACAACGAGCCTGCGATATGGCATGAATATACCTATGATAGCGCTGTGCTTGCAAAGAAAGCAGGGCTTAAGACTGTATATGTAACGAACGGCTACATCACTCCCGAAGCTCTGCGAAGGATGGCGCCGTATCTTGATGCATACCGTGTGGATATCAAATCATTCTCTGATGAGTTCTATAAAAAAGTATGCGGCGCAAGGCTTGCTCCTGTGCTTGAGTCAACGAAACTTGCAAAGGAACTTGGGATGCATGTGGAGACAATAACGCTTGTCATACCTGGGCGCAACGATTCGAAGGAGGAGCTGACGCAGATAGCAAAATGGGTGAAGGAAAACCTGGGAGAGGATACGCCCATGCACTTTACGAGGTTCCATCCCATGCATAAAATGGATCATGTGGTGCCCACGCCGCTGTCCACTCTTGAGATGGCGCATGGCATCGCAAAGAAGGAGGGGATAAGGTTCGTCTATCTGGGGAATGTTGGTGGGCACAAGTATGAGAATACCTACTGCCCGTGGTGCGATGCGCTGCTGATAGAACGGCTGATTGACAGTGAAGGGTATAGAGTGGGTGAGGTGAGGGTGAAGGATGGGAAGTGCGCGAGGTGCGGGGAGGGGGTACCGATAGTTGGGGATTGAGGATTTGGTTTTTATATATGACTGGTTTGTTAATTATGGGGTGAGTGACTGAAAAAAAAGCAGGAGTTTTTCTCCTACCTTTCCTTGCTGAACACTGCAGCCTTTTTAATTATTTCCATTCTTGATTGTTTATCGTCAGTTTCCTGCGCCTGTGCCATCTGTTCCATTGCTTCTCGAAGTGGTTTTACAACTTCCTTCGGGATCCTGGCGGGTTCTTTTCTTGTCGTGACCTCGCCTATGAAGGGACATGTTACTCCTGTGAGCACAGCCATTACGCGAACCGCGCCTGTGAGATTCTGATCAACCTTTGCCCCCCATATCACTCGCTTTGTGTTGGGCACCTTATCCATTATCTGCTCACCCGCGATCGCAACTTCATCAAGCGTCATGTCCTCGCCGCCCACAATGTGTATGAGAACACCGTAGGCAGAGGAAATATCCGTTATATCAAGGAGCGGAGTAGCCAGTGCCTGAGAAACTGCTTTTTCAACGCGGTTCACACCATCGCCTTCTCCTATTCCTATGGAAGCAATACCTCCACGTTCCATTACTGCACGAAGGTCTGCATAATCAAGATTGACAAGACTTGGCTGTGTAATGGTATCTGTCAGGTTCTTAACAAAAGAACCCACAAGTGCATTTGCCACGGCAAGCGCATCCTTAAGCGGGAGATTACCAGCAACTTCCCTTAACTTGGAGTTATCAATGACAACGATCGAATCACATGATTCTGCAAGTGATCTTATTGCTTCGCGGGCTTTTTCCCGCCTTGACATTTCAATGGTGAATGGTATAGTCACACAGGCAATTGTAAGAGCACCAGCTTCCCTTCCCGCTGCTGCAACTACAGGCATGGCGCCTGTACCTGAGCCTCCTCCGAGACCAGCAACAAGGAACAGGAGATTTGTGCCTTCCAATTCCTGCTTGATCTCTGCCAGGTTCTCTTTTGCAGCTTCAGCGCCTCTCTCAGCGTATCCACCACAACCGTGTCCTTTGCACAGCTTCTCACCGAGCAGCATTATCTTATCAGCTCTCGTCATCGAAACGAGATGATTGGCATCGGTGTTGGCAGCCACTATCCTGCCACCGGTAAGTTTCTTATCCGCAATCCATGTTGCGATGTTACAACCCGCACCACCAAGACCGAAAACGGTCACAGCGGGGCGTGAAGTCTTAGCTTTTTGAAGTAAATCTTCTCTAGACATAATCAGCCTCCGCTATTATTCTAATCTGTTACTATTTAAAACCTTTTTTTCTTCAAAACTTATGTTCAAGCCATCGTTTGCTGCAATGACCCTGACACCTGTTCTTTCAGAGATAAGCATTGCCTGGTGGTCTGGAGATGCTCTGAGAACCTGCAGCCCGAAGTGAGTAAGTATAGCTATCTTCGGCTTTATTGATCCGATCAGATCTGCAGCCTCGCTTATATTCAGATGCCTGATCCTTTTATCCGTGGTCATTCTTACAACGTTGATAATAAGGAAATCAACTCCATAAAAAGCCTGGGCAAGCTCCGGGAAATATTCAGTATCGGGGATGTAACCAAGTCGACTGGAATTGAATTCATATATCACCCCGTAAGTTTCCACAGGGTGCATAGTTCTAATTGGAAATGATATTTTAATGTCGCGAATAGATAATTCCATGCCTTCTTTTATCTCAACTATTTCAGTGAATGGTCTTACATACTGAAGCACTACCGGGTCTTCATTCAGGCAATCCGGGGGAACTATCACACGTCCTCGCGGCTGGAAACCACCTCCGGTCATTGCTTCTATCATGACATTGATGTCATTGCTATGGTCAATATGCCTGTGGGAGAGCAAAATTGCATCAAGAGATGATGGTTTAAACAAGTGCTTATGCGCCATTACAAGACTTCCGGGGCCCGGATCCTGCAATATATTCACGTCGCCAAGTCTCAGCCAGAATCCTCCGCTGTGGCGTATCTGGTTCAGCACAACCATCCTTCCTCCGCCTGTTCCGAGAAAAAACACACCTGACATTGTTTGTAATATACGTTGAACTTATACAAAATATTTTTCTTAAATACTTATTTATCTTAGTAAGTCCCTGTATTAATGGGAAGTAGTAAGGAAGCAGGGATACAAATGATAATTAATTTCGGAAATAAGAAGCCATTCATATCAAAAAGCGCTTTTGTTGCAGAAACCGCATGCATCATAGGAGATGTATCAATAGGTGAAGGATCAAGCGTCTGGTTCAATTCCGTGATCCGCGGCGATAGGGCATGTATCAGTATAGGAAAAGGGTGCAGTATCCAGGATAATGCAGTCATCCACTCTGACGAGAACGATGTAATTATTGGTGACAAGGTGATAATCGGGCACGGAAGCATCGTTCATGGAAAGGAGATCAGGGACAATACGCTTATCGGGATGAACGCAACGATACTTCATGGCGCTGAAATTGGGGAATACGCAATAGTGGGGGCGGGCGCGCTTGTGCCTCCCAACAAAAAGATCCCTTCGAACACAGTGGTAATGGGAGTTCCCTGCAAAGAGGTAAGGAAAACGAATGAAGAAGATATTGAGATAATAGAGAGCACTTTGAGAAATTACAGGAAACTGACTGAGGAATACCTTAAAATGAAAGGATGATTATGCGAAATATCCAGATAGAGGAACTGGGAGCAACTCCGATAACTGAACGGAAAGTAGAAGTTGTGGAAAGAAAAGGGTTGGGGCATCCTGACTATAT